>NZ_JAPEID010000030.1:0-69203 GCF_028823755.1 Vibrio sp. VP6 | reverse complement strand
TTACTTACAGTTAGTCCGTGTTGTGAACAAACCTATAGAATTTGAGCCTTTAGAATATCGAGAACTCATTCATATAGTGATTGCGGATGCTGAATATGAACGAATCGTCGACTGTATTTATCCAAAATTGATCAACCAATTTCCAAAATCAAAATTAAAACTCTCAACTTGGAACCAAGACAGTTTAGAGAGTTTGTTACAAGGAAATGTAGATTGCGCTATTCATTTACAAAATGAACGTATACCCAAAGATATCTATCAAACGACACTTAAAATCGATCAAATCTCTGCTGCGATCCATCGTAAACATCAAATCGATACTTGGGATGAGCTTAAGAAAATTCCTTTTGTTTTTATTGATGTACCGAGTTGGAATGAGTTTAATTATCGGTTTGAGGAGATACTGCCACCTGAAAGCCGAGGAGATATTTCGTATAAAATTAGGGTAGACAAATTGAAATCAGCGTTGGATATTGCAGAGAAATCAAAAATTGCAATTCAATTACCTTTGCGGTACTTAAATGACAATTTTAAAATCATTCCTTATCCAAATGATGTTAGCTTTAATATCGCTTACTCTTTTTATTGTCGGCAAACTGAGAAGCATAGCCCTTTAATTAAAATTATCAAAAAAATGGTTGAAGATTGTTATTAGAACTGCGATTTTTCCGTAGATGCATAGATTTAAATATGCACCTACGCATGTCAATTTAGACGGTTAATGTTACCACCACAAACCGCTCATCTTGTCCCCATCTTGGTTCCGCATTCATTAAGTTGAGCTCCAACGCCGTTTGGTATGGGTCAACGTCAAAATGGTCGCTTACTAAACCCCAGAGCATCCAGTTGATTGCGGTTTCATTCTCGGTAAACTCTTCGAGTGGCGTTCGGAGGAAAAAGTATTCATCCAAGCCATCGTCACCAAGCCTGTCATAGATAATGTTACGCAGCTCTCGATCCAAATCATGTTGGAGATTGATTGAGTCGTACAGTTGTTCTTCTGTTGGACCATTCTCATGGCGATAAACATTGCGTTTTGACTCTTTGCATAAAGTACCTGAGCCTGTTTCAATACTTACGTTTTTTTGCGAGTGTTGTTCCAGTGCTTGGATAATTTCATTCTCTAATTGGGCGAGTTTACTCAGCAAAATTTGATCATCGATGTTATGCTCGTGAGTAGTCATTTTTTGAAAAGCCTTTACTCTCTCATAGACTGAATTCCCGTGAGTAAGCGCTGCAAAGCACTGCTCTCTGAGTGTTTCATTGGCTTGCCAAATGCCTGAGTAGAGCCCGTAGTCATATCGATACGGTGGAAGATCTTCAGTATCTTCGCCTAATATTTCTCTCCAGTGCCTTTGCCACTTTTCATTTTTTTCTTGTTTTACACTTGCGTATTGGCTAACCCAATGGTTACGAAGTGTTATGCCTACAATGGCAAGAGGCCATGGAGCGAGCAAGTAAAAATAATAGTGAGAAGAGTTATCCCAAAAGTAACCGTAAATATAAATACTAAATGCAATCACCCAAGTTCCCATAGTGCAAACAATAATCCCTGACATTATCGATGATTGGCGTTTTGTTTCTCTTAATGTATTACCTTCCGCACATAACCAAAAAATGCCGCCAAAAACAAAGGTAAACGTCATTAACAAGTAAGCAAGCCCCGCTCCTAAAAATCCCCAAAGTGACATGGTTTCTGATCCTTTTAAGTCCCACTTCTTTCTGGTGTGATGGAAGGGGATATGTAGTCCTAGTTCAGTGCCGTGATTTGCTCGATGCAGGTTTTACTCTCATTGATATTACGTTTCGACAAAAAAGGATGATGTCATTATGCAATAGAGTATTAGGCACGACGTGTGGCGAGAATTTACCATCATTTATCGCTCTCAGATATGTGTTTTGATGCTTATCTGGTTCATGTCTCATAATGAAAACTCGTTTTCAATGGTTCTCAGTTGAGCTATTAACTAACTTTTTGGTCTGGTGCGATAAATTTCATTTTTTGAGTCACTTTTGACTCATATTGCCTTATTTAGGAAAAGGTAAATTAATGTTTTTATTAATAATTATTGAGTTTTTCTGTGTGGGATTGGTCCCATTAAATTAGAGTAATAAGTCTATTTTTGGGATCGGTTTCATAAATTTTATGATACTGATTTCACTGTTTGAGCTGTAAGGAATATAAACCCCACTCAATTTATTTTTATAATCAATGAGTGTTGTTATGTCTCATATCCGTTTTTTCCCGCGTCATCGTTTGGCGCTTGCTTGCATGCTAGCGAGTGTTTCTAGCTTCTCTTTTGCCCAAAATCAGTGTGCTGTTGCTGATTTACAACAATCGCGTGATTTGGCCGCTGCCGTTTCTGGCGCTGAATATGATTGCTACCACGCTTGGTTCTCTGCGCCTTCAGCAACGCTGAATGATATTTATAGCGAAGCAAGTTTAAGCCGCATTCAAGTCGCGTTGGATCAAGAAATTGCACGCTATCGTGGTGAAGCAGAACAAGCTCGCGTTCTAGAAAATCTAGGCGAATTTGTTCGTGCGGCGTATTACGTTCGTTACAACGCTGGCACTGGCACACCTGAGTTTTCAGAAGCATTGAGTCAGCGTTTTGCTCAGTCAACGAACCTGTTCCTCAACAACCCTCATGCTTTGGATCAAGGCCGTGAGCAAGTTGGCGCAATGAAGAGCCTGACTTTGATGGTTGATAACGTGAAGCAGTTGCCGCTGACCATGGATAGCATGATGGCCGCGTTGATGCACTTTAACCGTGACACCGCGAAAGATACCCAATGGGTTGATGGCCTGAACAACTTGTTCCGCTCTATGGCAGGTCACGCGGCGAACGATGCGTTCTACCGCTACATGGCAAACAACACTCACCATATTGATACGTTAGCGCGATTCGCTTCTGACAATGCATGGGCGTTAGATACAGATGCAAATTTTATCGTTTTCAATGCATTACGTGAAACTGGTCGTCTACTTGCGAGCCCAGATCAAGAAACCAAACGCAAAGCATTGGCTGTCATGCAACAAGTGATGCAGCGTTACCCATTGGGCAGTGAGCACGACAAACTGTGGCTTGCCGCCGTTGAGATGATGAGTTACTACGCACCTGAGGGTTTGAATGGTCTAAACCTAGAGCAAGCGAAGCAAGATCTAGCAGCACGCGTGATGCCAAATCGTTTCGAATGTCAGGGACCTGCCATCATTCGCTCTGAAGATCTCACCGATGCTCAAGCTGCGAAAGCGTGTGAAGTGCTTGCTGCGAAAGAAGCAGACTTCCATCAAGTTGCGAATACTGGCAATCAACCAGTGGCGGATGACTTGAACGATCGTGTTGAAGTCGCGGTGTTTGCAAGCAACGACAGTTACGTTGATTACTCTTCATTCCTGTTTGGCAATACAACGGATAACGGTGGTCAGTACTTAGAGGGGACCCCGTCAAGAGCCGATAATACGGCGCGTTTCGTGGCTTATCGCTACGCGAATGGCGAAGATCTATCTATTTTGAACCTTGAGCACGAGTACACTCACTACTTGGATGCACGTTTCAACCAATACGGTTCATTCAGCGACAACTTAGCTCATGGTCATATCGTTTGGTGGCTGGAAGGCTTTGCGGAATACATGCATTACAAACAAGGTTACAAGGCCGCGATCGACCTGATCCCAAGTGGCAAACTGAGCCTTTCAACCGTGTTTGACACCACATACTCGCACGATAGCAACCGCATTTACCGTTGGGGCTACTTGGCGGTTCGCTTCATGCTAGAAAACCACCCTCAAGATGTAGAGAGCTTGTTGGCGTTGTCTCGTTCAGGTCAGTTTGCACAATGGGCGCAGCAGGTTACTGTGCTTGGTCAACAATACGATGCGGAATTTGAGCGTTGGTTGGATACGTTAGAAGCGGTAGTTGAACCGGAGCAACCAGGAACGGACCCAGAAGAGCCAAGCGAACCAACAGAACCTGAAGTGCAAGTGACGGAGCTGGCGGCGAACCAAAGCCTTCAACTGAGTGGCGAAGCATATAGCGAAAAACTGTTCTACGTTGACGTGCCTGCTAACACCGTTCGCTTTAGTGTCTCTATTGAAGGGGCGGGTGATGCCGACCTTTACATGAGCTACAACAAAGTGGCGCATTACTACGACTTCGAAATGAGCCAATACGCGGACGGTAGCAATGAAGAGATTCAATTTGCGCCAGAGCAAAATGGTTACGTTAAAGCTGGCCGTTACTACATCAGTTTAACAGGGCGTGATAGCTACGACTCCGTAAACCTTGTGGCAGCTTTAGAAGTTGAAGCGCAAACGCCACCAACACAAGTGCAAGACGATTTAGCTCCTGTGGTTTTGGAATCAGGAGAAGCGAAAGTGCTAACGGTTCATCAGCAGCGTTATGCCGCTGTTTATGTGCCTGAAGGCGTGAAAGAAGTACGCGTTTGGATGTCGAGCCAATCAAATGCGAACGACCCTTACGGCGCAGGTAATGTGGACTTGTACGCAAGCCGTAAACACTGGCCGACAGCAGAGCAACACGAGTACGCATCAAACTACGCGGGTAGCAACGAATATCTTGCTATCCCAGTGACTGAAGCGGGCTATGTGCACTTTTCTCTTCAAGCCCCTCAACAAGGTGATGATGTAGAGATGTTGGTTTATTTCTTCTAATCGACGTTAAGTTAGTTTCGTAACACAAAAAAACACGCCGCCATTTTTGGCGGCGTGTTCGTTTTTCCTGCTTTTGGTTGTATTCAAACAGTGTTAAATGCCAAACGTTTGCATGATTTCGAGATGTATCTGTCAATTTTTGTCGAAAGCGTCTCAATTTTGTGTTGGCATATCCTTCTCACATAATCTTTTTTAGCGCCGCGTTCTGTGACCTAGCTTCTGATTTGTGGTTTCTAAACGGATACAATATATATGCACCCCGTGCAATAAAATTAAAGGGAATGACATGAAAACGCTTATTTATGACACGTTGATTAGCCTTGCAAGCCAAGAACCAGAACAACATGCACGTATCCGACAAAACTTATATGAACAGTTGGATCTGCCGTTCGATAAGCAACTGGCTTTGTACTCTTGTGCCCTTGGGCCTGCGAGTTCAGGTAAGCTTGAGAGCAGTCAAGGTATCAACAACGCTGTGGATTGCGCCGTTAAACTTCTGGAAACACCAGAACGCTAATCTACTTCGTTGTCTTTATCACGGCCCAATACCCCAAGGGCCGTTTTTGTTTCTGCGTTTCCTCAACACACTTTTCGACGCTAATTCCTTCTCACCAAACGTGATCTAGTTGCCAGTTTGCTTTTCTTAACTATTTGTTACGTCAACGCATTTTATAACCTACTCATTTACAGCGAGTGGGTTAGGGCGTACATAAGGATTTGTTGCTTGGAATTTGTTTTTGGATTTTATGTAAATAAAAACAATGGCTTAGTTGCATTTGGCTTGCGGATGGCAAGAGCTGTCATCGACTGGAGGTGATTCACAGACTCTCATTGTGCTAGGCAGGGCGTATCTACGCCTCGATTTTCAGCCTTGAGTTAAGCGCAAAAGGGTGAGGGCGTATCGCGAATAGCTTTTATAATTTCGACTATTGAGTTCATTCACACAAAACAACCAAACAAGTAATCGTGAGTGGAAACGAGTAGGAGAACAACATGAGTGGCTTACAGGAAACGCAATCAGCAGGTGCAAACGTGATTTTGCACGCCTTTGATTGGAAGTACGCTGACATTGCCCAACGAGCAAATGAAATCCACGAGCTAGGTTATGGCTCGGTGTTGGTTTCGCCACCAATGAAAAGCGCCCACGATGAACGTTGGTGGCAGCGCTATCAACCACAAGATTACCGTGTTATCGACAACGCGCTCGGTGACACCCAAGACTTCATCTATATGGTTCGCGAGCTCGAACGCGTAGGCGTTTTGGTGTACGCCGATGTGGTGTTTAACCACATGGCTAACGAAGCACATTTACGCCGTGATCTGCAATATCCTCGTCAGGACGTATTAGATCAATACCGACAAAACGAACATAAATACCAGTCTTTAAAGCTTTTCGGCGATTTATCCAAACCGCTATTTAGCGAAGAAGATTTTGTTGAAGCGTTTGGCATCAAAGACTGGAAAGATAAATGGCAGGTCCAAAATGGCCGAATTACAGGTGGGCCAACCGATCCTGGTTTACCAACCCTTCGCGTTTGTGAACATGTTGTCGAGCAGCAGCGAGCTTACTTAAAAGCATTGAAAGCGATAGGTGTGAAAGGCTTCCGTATTGATGCCGCGAAGCACATGACGCTTGAACACCTAAAACGCGTATGGACAGACGACATAACCCAAGATGTGCACATTTTTGGGGAAATCATTACCGATGGCGGTGCAACAGAAGAAGAGTATCAACTGTTTCTTGAGCCGTATTTACAAGAAACCCGTTTAGGTGCGTATGATTTCCCGCTGTTTTCGACCATCTTTAAAGCGTTTTCAAAAAAAGGCAGTTTCAAGTCTCTGATTGACCCTTACTGTTTTGGCCAAGCGCTCTCAAACGGTCGAGCCATCACTTTTGTGGTGACGCATGATATTCCCAACAACGACGTCTTTCTCGATTTGATAATGGATGAAGAGGATGAGTGGATCGCTTATGCCTACATTCTTGGTCGCGATGGCGGCGTGCCTTTGGTTTATACCGATCTGGATACCAGCGGCATTAAGAACAAAAATGGAAAGCCAAGATGGAAAGACGCTTGGAATGATCCTCGTATGGCGAAGATGATTGCGTTCCACAATGTGACTCATGGCGAATCAATGACGGTACTGGAAGGGAATGACGATATGCTAGTGCTAAAACGCGGAGAGAAAGGCATTGTTGTGCTAAACAAATCCACGCGCGCACAATCGCTATCGCTAAAGACAGAGTGTGATTGGTTCGATTTGATGTCAGATCAAAGCGTTAAAGCCGGGATAGAACTGAAGGTTCCGGCAAAGTCGTTCATGTTATTGGTGCAAAAATAAAAGCGGCGACAGAAGACAATAAAAATGAGCTCAATAGGAGCTCGTTTTTATTTGAATCGTCAAAGCTGTTATTGGCATTCATTCACGCAACATTCGGCACGAAGAAAGTCGATGACATCGTCCAAACATTCGTATTCAGCAACACAAAAAAGAATACGGCCTTCACGGCGCTGAGTAATGAGTCCTGCAGAGGCTAAACTGGAAATATGATGAGAAAGTGTGGATGCAGGAATACCGAGTTTTTCTTGCACACCGCCTACCGCAATGCCTTTGTAGCCCGCTTTAACGACTTCTTTATAAATGCATAGACGGGTAGGGTGCCCTAATTCTTTTAATGCTTTAGCGACGGCTTCTAGCTCCATACTGACCTCTAAACTGACCAACGTTAAATGTGTTTCGATAATAGGGAAACTCGCCTTGAATGCCAACTTTTCTGGTTTGACTCTGTGTGATTTCAGGCGAGTTTCATACCGACTCATACTGTGATGACAAAAATTGTCTCCTCCAATGAGACAGATCAATCTTCATTATTATTTCACCCCACGTTTAAACTTCCTCTCCTACACTCTTTGATGAGTTGTTAGTTGGCAGAACAAGGAGGCGGCCATGATTGCAGTTCATCGAGATTATTGTTTGTCTAGCAGTTCAGAGTTACACGCGCACGTTAAAGTAAACCCTGTTGGAAGATTGGAAGTTGAAATTATCGAACTTGAAGAGCGTCATACGACCGAGTTTGATGATTTATCTTTTGAAAGTCGTGGATGTGAAACTCGAATTTGTGGCAAAGAAGACGCAACCCCGTGGCAGTTCAATCTTGCAGTTACCGACGCGTTAGAGCTTTCTCATTTAGTTGAAGAAGCGAATGAAGAGTATGAGATTTTGATGAATGACCTCATGTAACTTTCATTATGGATGAAAGTCACTGTGGTGATTTAGGGCGGCGTGCTGACGTACAACCGACAAAAAAACCTCCCAATGGTGGGAGGTTTTTGTATTTCTGTTTTGGCGTTAAATCGCTTCTTCTTTTGGTGGCGTAATATCTTGCACGTTTTCACCGTCAAAGTTTTCAGCGTAACCTTTTGGCGGTGGCGTCCAGCCACGTTCAGAACGCGATAACTTATCGTGACGATCTTTGCGCATCTCTTCCGCCATTTTCTCTTCGAGCTGGATGAATAGCTCGCGGAAGTTGTTGTCGAAGCGCTCACCTTCCGAATCGTCTTCCCACGCTTGGTATAACATTTCAGATTTACGAGCTTCTACGCGCTTGTAAGTGTCTTTTTGCTGTTCAACAAAGAATGGGTGAATGCCCAACGCTTTCATGGCATGTCCACCCATTTCCAGTGCCGAGTGATAAGTTTCCGATTCGATCACATCGGCGCCAGCTTGACGCAACAAGTAACCATGACCGCGGTCGAAAGCACGTGCGATGATTTTCACTTTCGGGTACGTGTGCTTCACGTATTTCACCAGTTCCACACTCGATTCCTGGTTATCAATCGCGACGACCAACGCAGCCGCATGCTCGATACCTGCCGTGTGCAGCATATCTGGTCGGGTTGCGTCACCAAAATAGGCACGAGTGCCAATCTGGCGCATGTTATCGACTTGGTTGGCTTGATGGTCAAGCACTACAGTTGTTACGCCGTTCGATACTAATAGGCGATTCACAATCTGACCAAAGCGGCCAATACCAGCAATGATGACTGTGCCTGTTTCTTCAATCGTATCGCTTTCGCGTTCATTCGATTGGATTTCAAAGCGAGGCAAAATCACCCGATCAAACAGAATGAACAAACCCGGGGTCAGGAACATTGAAATCGCAACCACCAGTGCAAGAGTTTGCGAGAGTTCAAACGGAATGACGTGGTTTTGCACAGAGAAGCTTAGCAACACAAAACCAAATTCACCCGCTTGAGCCAAGCTTAGGGTAAACAGCCAGCGGTTGCTGCCTTTCACTCTAAATATCAGCGCGAGAATAAACAGCACCAAGGCTTTCAATACCATCACGCCAATGGTCAGCGCCATGATCAGCCAGAAATCACCAAATAGAACCGAGAAGTTGATTCCCGCGCCAACGGTAATAAAGAACAGACCTAGCAATAAACCTTTAAATGGTTCGATGTTGGACTCTAACTCGTGGCGGAATTCACTGTTCGCCAATACAACGCCTGCCAAGAAGGTTCCAAGCGCAGGAGACAAGCCCACTAAACTCATCAGCGCAGCAATGCCAATCACCAGCATGAGCGCGGTCGCCGTAAAGATTTCGCGCAAACCAGAGCTAGCCACGTACTTAAGTAACGGGCGGCTTAAAAAGTGCCCGCCAACCACAACAATTGCAATCGATGCAGTGATGACAATTCCGTATGCCCAGCCCGGCAAATCGGCCACGAGGTTTAAATCGTCATGATGCTGCGCAGCAGTTTGAACGGCATTTTGTGCTTGTTCGACTAACTCCGGCAGGGCCAACAATGGAATAAAGGCCAACATCGGGATAACAGCGATATCTTGAAAGAGCAGAACAGAAAACGCGTTTTTACCACCTTCTGTTTTGGTTAGCCCTTTTTCGCTAAAGGTTTGCAGCACAATGGCGGTTGATGACAGCGCGAAAATTAGGCCAATCGCCAGAGCAATCGTCCAAGGCTGCTCAAAGTACAAGGCGATACCCATAATCGCGGCGACAGTGCCGCCAACTTGCAAGCCACCTAACCCCATCAAGCGATTACGCATCGCCCACAGCATTTTAGGTTCGAGTTCTAAACCAACAAGGAACAGCATCATTACAACGCCAAACTCCGCAAAATGTTGGATGGTTGTGGTCTCTTCACCTACGAGGCCGATGATTGGGCCAATCACCACGCCGGCAATTAGGTAGCCCAGTACAGAGCCTAAACCTAAGCGTTTTGCTAACGGAACCGCGATAACGGCGGCTACAAGGTACACAAAGGCTTGTAAGAATATTCCTGTCATGACGCCTCCTTGATGAGCTCCGGCAATGCACTGTTAAGTTTAATGAGCGAAGCGGCGGCCTCGACATCCAATCGGTCTTCGACCAGTGCCGTTAAGAGCTTTTTATAGCGTTCAATATGGCGCGGGATACGACCTTCTTCGGCTGCGGTACGCGAACCAAACAAAGCAAGAGGCGCAATATAGTGCATGCCCGTGAGTGCGGACATTTGCTCGATAGGAGCGAGCAGTTCCCGAATCGTAAAATGGTTGTAGCCTTCGGCTTTGTAGGCTTCTTCTTTGCCGCCGGCAGAAAGCACGCACAGCATGGTTTTGCCTTGCAGTTCGGTTCCTTCGGTGCCGTATGCAAAGCCGTATTCCAACACCAAATCTTGCCATTCTTTCAAAATCGCTGGTGTTGAGTACCAGTAAAGCGGAAATTGGAAAATCACCACATCATGTTCACGAAGGCGTTGTTGTTCTCGGTCGATATTAATGTTGAAACGAGGGTACTCACCGTACAAGTCAACGCATGTCACGCCTTCGATTTTTTGAGCTTCTTTGAAAAGTGGAGTATTCACTTCTGAACGATGCTGGGAAGGATGAGCAAAGAGAATCAGTACTTTTTTATTTGTCATAGGGATCCTTGCTTTCAGCATGGCCTTATCCGAATGGAGAAGGTGGGTGAAGAGACTGACGCGCTATGTCCGTCTCGGTCAGTTACAAAATGTAACGCATAAACGTTAACCTATCTACCATGTAGGAATAGATAAACTGATGAAGTATTAATAAAAAACCACCAAACAGGTTGGTGGTTTTATAAAATGAGACAATATCTCTGAGCCCTTGAGGCTATTTCATGATCACGCCAATTTATTCGTGAATAGGCACCACTAAAATATCAACGGGTGATTTGTTGATTAGGTGTCTTGAGTAAGAAATGATCTTGCTCCAGAAATCTTGGTGGTGACCACAAATCAACAGATCCACTTCTTGTTCTTTAATGGTGACTTCCAATTTATCAGCCAAATCCCCCGTGCCTACAAAGAAGTGTTTAAGTGGGTAGTCCATGTAATCACTGAATGTTCTTAAACATTCCATTGAATGCTCATTCAACGGCCTTTGATCCGGGTTCTCTTTAATGTCTACAAGCTCGCGATAGATTTCTCCGTGCGTACCATCAATATGGATAAAGGAGATATCGGAGTCGAGATAGTTTGCCATTGATACCGCTCTGTCGATAAGCACGGTGCTTTCATCTGACAGTTCCAATGCAACAAGGATATGTTTGTATTTCATAACCACGCCCTTATGTGGATTATCTTTACCCTAAGCATAGTATGGCTTGGGCAAAAATTGTGTTGATAAGATCTCGAAATTGTTCAAAGTTTTGTTAAAAAGTTAATACGATATAACAACTTGCTGTGAAACTTTCTCTTTGTACTCATTTGGTTAGAAAGCTTGCTTTTTGAACAAAAAAGCCGCTACACTCTGCGCATCATTTCTCTAGGAGATTACGCCAACATGAAGAACTAAACCTGTCATCCATATTTTTACTTATTTTTTGGATCTGCAGGGTTAGTAGGCGTAGCTCACTTTCCGATATTCCTTTGCAACAAGACAAATTTTTTATTTGACGTTTATCGTCGAGCTTTACATAAAGCTTAATGCGTTTGTGCACGCGTTTTGTTGCAATCTCAAATCATAGCTACGGCTGTTGTCCCTGTCATACAGGAGGCAAATTATGCCAGTATTACAAGCTTTTAATGTTAGCCATCAGTTTGATAATGGCGAGACGCTATTTCAGTCTATTTCTTGTTCCATGACTAAACGACGTGTTGGTTTGGTTGGGCGCAATGGCATCGGGAAGTCGCTTTTGGCTTCCATTTTGGCGGGCGAAACTCAGCCTGCCAGCGGTGTTGTGACTTCTCCCTCTTCTTTCATGATGTATCGCCAGCAGCCGTCTGATCTGCTTTCAGGTCAGCAATCGATCGTCCAGTTTCTGGGAACAGACTCGGTCTTACATGCTTTGAAGCAGATTGAACAAGGTGATGTTTCTGAGCATTGGTTCGAACTGGTTGGCGAACAGTGGGATATTGAACAGAAACTCAAACAGCAGCTTGCTGCGATGGGCTTGCCGCAAGACCCTGATTTCTCTTGTGCTCGGCTCAGTGGGGGGCAGTTGGCGCGTTTGCAGTTATGGCAGTTGTTTGAAAACGAAACGGAGCTTTTGATTCTCGATGAGCCATCCAATCACCTCGATACCGAGGCGAAACAATGGCTGATAGAGTCTATGACGCATTTCGGCGGCGCGATTTTACTCATC
The DNA here is from genome assembly GCF_028823755.1 of Vibrio sp. VP6. NCBI lineage: Bacteria > Pseudomonadati > Pseudomonadota > Gammaproteobacteria > Vibrionales > Vibrionaceae > Vibrio > Vibrio sp. VP6. The sequence goes on along the minus strand of NZ_JAPEID010000030.1, from coordinate 56,916 downwards.
AGTCACGATCGTGAGCTGCTGCGAGCAATGGAGGAAATTTGGGAACTCTCGGGCCTAGGCTTACAGGTTTTTGGTGGAAATTACGATGTGTATGCCGAGCAAAAACGCACTGAGCTACAAGCGGTCGAAAGGCAGTTAGCGCAGGTCGATAAACACAAAAAACGGTTAGCTGAGCAAGCCCAGAAAAATCGCGAAAAAGCAGACCAACGCGCCGCGCAAGGGAACAAACTGCGCAAAGACGGCAGTCAGCCCAAAATTTTGCTTGATGGCAAAAAGGATAGCGCGACCGCCAGCGCCTCAAATCGCAATAAGAATGAGCAACTCAGACAAGTGCATTTACAAGCCAAAGAGCGGGCGTTGCAATCGCGACATGAGCAGCTCAAAGCGCAAAAGTTTTATCTTGCAGATAATCCGAACCGTTCGAGAAAAGTGTTGTCGATACAAGAAGGTATATTGCCTTTTGGGGATTCTACTCCTATCAATTTGCAGATTTTTGCGAACGATAAAGTCCATCTCAAAGGGAAAAATGGCTGCGGAAAGTCAACCTTGTTAAAGACGTTGCTTGGCGAGTTGTCGTTGCTGAGCGGTGAGCTGCAAGTGAATACACCCTTGTATTATCTCGACCAACACTTTGGCGCAGTGAATCCAAATCTTTCGTTACTTGAGAACGCAATGGAGACCTGCCAAGAGATGACGGAAAGTGAAGCGAGAACCTTACTGGCGGGGATCGGTTTTCGTCGAGACGCTGTGTTTCGGTTGGGATGCGTACTAAGCGGTGGCGAGAAGATGAAGCTCGCAATGCTGATCGTCAGCCATCAACACTCCCAGCCTTTGCTGCTGCTTGATGAACCAGATAATCATCTCGATCTCGAGTCAAAAATAATGCTTAGTCAGGCGTTAAATGTATACAAAGGTGGATTTGTTCTGATTAGTCACGACCAAGATTTCGCTTCTGAGTCTGGGGTTTTGCGCCAAATCGAGCTGACTTAGACGAAAGAGAGTAAACGCCATCGTAGCTCTTCAGTGTTGTTTCCAAGTTCTACACTTCCACTTACTAGTTTGTAGAACTGGCAGGAAATGAGGGAGTTAGGATGGCTTTCACAACTCGTTTAATGAAATTAGATTCATTTTGTCGATATATAGTAGAGTTCTGATGTATTGCACAAAAAGACAACAGAAAAATAAAAAGGAATTTCATGAAAAAGAACACCCTAGCACTCGCAACGGCTCTCGCACTCGGAAGTGTGTTGTCTGTGGCGCATGCAAATGAAGCGGCGCAGTCGTCGGTTGAACAGGTAACCCTGAAAGCCATCACGTACCCAACCACACAAAAAGTGAATGTTGTCGATGACTACTTTGGTACAAAAGTGAGTGATCCGTATCGTTGGTTGGAAGACGATCTCAGCCCAGAAACCGCAGAATGGGTGAAGGCACAAAATGCAGTGACGTTTGATTATCTGTCGAAAATCCCTTACCGCGAGCAGATTGAAGAGCGCATCACTAAGCTCATGGACTACGAAAAGCAAAGCCAACCGTTCAAAGAGGGTAAGTTCACTTATTTCTATAAAAATGACGGGTTACAAAACCAAGATGTGCTTTATCGGCAGTTAGGTGATGGTGAAGCAGAAATTTTCCTCGATCCAAATACTTTTAGTGAGGATGGCACCACATCGTTAGCGGGAGTGAGCTTTTCACGAGACGGTTCTTTGGTCGCATACAGCATTTCGGAAGGCGGTAGCGATTGGCGCAAAGTCATTGTGTTAGACACAGAAACCAAAAAGCCCGTCGGTGAAACGCTGGTGGATATTAAGTTCAGCGGCATCAGTTGGCTCGGCAATCAAGGTTTCTATTACTCAAGTTATGACAAGCCACAGGGGAGTGAACTCTCCGCGAAGACAGATCAACACAAGCTCTACTTTCATAAACTTGGAACGAAGCAAAGTGAAGACCAGTTGATTTTCGGCGGCTTTGACGAAGAGAAATACCGTTATGTTGGCGGCTATACGTCAGATGATGAACGCTACTTGTTTATCTCAGCCAGCGTATCGACATCGGGTAACAAACTGTTCTTTAAAGATCTGAGTAAGCCAAACAGCCCGCTTAAAACCATTTTAGATAACACCAGTTCTGATACTTGGGTGATAGACAACCAAGGCACGAAGCTGTACTTGGTTACGAACCTTAATGCGCCGAACAAACGCGTCGTGACGGTGGATGCGAGTCAGCCGCAGCCCAAAAACTGGAAAGATTTGATCCCTGAAACAAAGAACGTGTTACGTGTTTCTACCGCGGGTGGCAACTTGTTTGCGAGCTATATTGTTGATGCGATCTCGATGGTGAAGCAATACGACATGAACGGCAAACTCATTCGAGAAATCAAATTGCCTGATATTGGCAGCGCATACGGTTTCTCGGGTAAAAAAGAAGAAACCGAAGTCTACTATTCTTTCACCAACTACAAGATGCCCAGCACTACGTATCGTCTGAACATCAAAGATGGTAATAGCGAGGTGTACTACAAATCTAAAGCGCCATTTGATCCAGCTTTGTATGACTCTCGCCAGGTGTTTTACACCTCAAAAGACGGAACAAAAGTGCCGATGATCATCACCTATAAAAAAGGGACACCGATGGACGGCAGCGCACCAACCATCCTATATGGTTATGGCGGCTTCAACATTAGCCTCACACCATCTTTTAGCCCGACACGTGCGGCTTGGCTGGAGCTTGGTGGTGTTTACGCGGTAGCGAACATTCGTGGCGGTGGGGAGTATGGTAAAGAGTGGCACAACGCTGGCATTCAAATGCAAAAGCAAAATGTGTTTGATGACTTTATTGCGGCGGCTGAATTTCTAATTGATGAAAAGGTAACGTCATCAAACAAGTTAGCCATTAACGGTGGATCGAATGGTGGCTTGTTAGTGGGGGCTGTTATGACGCAACGTCCAGAGCTGTTTAAAGTGGCGCTGCCAGCAGTCGGCGTACTGGACATGCTGCGTTATCATACTTTTACCGCAGGTGCTGGTTGGGCGTATGACTACGGTACGGCAGAGCAAAGTAAAGAGATGTTCCAATATCTGAAAGGTTATTCGCCAGTGCACAATGTAAAAGCGGGGGTGGAATACCCAGCGACATTGATTACAACGGGTGATCATGATGATCGTGTTGTTCCTGCTCACTCTTACAAATTTGCTGCTGAGTTGCAGTCAAAACAGGCGGGTTCAAATCCGACCTTGATTCGCATCGAAACCAATGCAGGGCATGGTGCTGGCACACCAACGCGTAAAATAATTGAGACAAATGCAGATATTTATAGCTTTGCACTGTTCAATATGGGGATAGAGAAACTGCAATAGTGCGAATCGTTTGCGTTTTTAGTTAACGAAATGCATTGGTGCTTTTGCACTCGAAAATAAAAGGAGATCACAGAGTGTGATTTCCTTTCAATTTATTGTGGAGTAACTATTCTAAATTGACCGCAAGGCTAATTAAATTAAGGTATTTGCAATTTATTACAACTCTCTTCTTTACCTGAAGAGTAATATACGATACAAATAAAACTTGATCGCGATCACCTAACACCATTGCACTCCTTATTTATATGGTAAATTTAATTAATCATTTGTTCTAATGATAATTGAATTTTCATAAGTTTTAATATTCCCTTCTTCGTAAAGCTTACCAAATTTCAAGTTATATAAGATATAAGTAGCAGTGATTGAACTTTTACGACGCTTTATTTTATTTTAATTAAAACGTCTAATGTTTCGTCATTATTAAATTTGCTTTGATAATTTATATTATCCAAAGCGAGTTGTGTTGCTTGCTATTTATGATGACCTCATGACGTGAATAATTTTATAATCATTAAAATGGATACAGTTTTATGAATTTAGTGAAACCGTCTGTTGTTATCATGGCAGCAGCCCTTCAACTCGCGTCTTCTGCTTATGCTCAGACAAATAATGACGAAGAACTACAAGATATGTCTGACCCACTTGCGGTTTACACCCAAGCGGGCTTTGGTATTACTGACAAAGGCGCGAACATCAAAATCGGTCAAACTTACCAATCTAGCCAGCCTGGCACCATGGCGATGAACATCATCGAAATGAAAGGCATTGGTGGTGAGCTATTTGGCATTCGCGACAATGACGATCCAATGTATGCCAATGTTGATGACAGCATTGACTCTTTCCGACTACGTAATTTCCAAGTAGAAGTCGCAAAAGGTCTAGGCCGTCAATTGGATGTAAACTACGATGTTGATAACGATAAATTAGATGCATCTTATAGCTTTATTCAAGGCCTACCTAAGTTTGGCATGTTGCAGTTATTTCCTTTGGCTGGTGCGGGTGTCACTATTGCTAATGATTTTAGTGGTGATGACAAAGGTTATGAAATTCCAGGTACTTTCACCGTTGTCGGTATGTACTCAAAAATTGAATTAACCGATAAAATCTGGATTAACTACAACCCAATGTATATGCATACATTGTCAGGGTCTAGTCAATATAAAGATACTTATTACGCGGGTGAAGATAATATCTTAACTCATGAGTTTGCGTTGTCTTATCAAATTAATCCTCGCGCAAATATTCGCTACTTTGCAAACTGGAATGAGCACGTTAATTTCGGTGATGGTGATCACCGTATCGAATTTAACTACCAATTCTAACTCCCTCGTTTATTTCCAGAATAGAAAGTGTGTTTATCCATATATTTAAATATTTAGGATAGGGCACTTTCTACATAAAGTAGGTTTATCATGAAAGCCAAATATAAATTTGCGTTGGTATCTATTGCTATATCTTCTGCATTACTATCAGGATGCAAAACTGGCGATATCGCAACGAAAACTGCCCAAGCACCCTCTGTTGAAACCGTTACTCTAACCGAAACAAAAATCACTCCTTATCATACTTTTATCGGTCGAACTGAAGCGGTAAATGACGTTGATATTATGCCTCGAGTCGGTGGCGAATTAACCGCGATTCATTTTAAAGATGGCGATATGGTCGAAAAAGGCCAATTGCTGTTTGAAATCGACGACCGTCCTTACAAAGCGGCACTGGCGTATGCAAAAGCGTCGTTGCAAAAAGCCAAAGCACAACTCGTTCAAACTACGCGTGATGCAGAACGTGTGAAGAAACTCATCAAAGATAAAAGCATCAGTGAGCAGCAATACGATGATGCCATTGCTGCGCACGCCGCAGCGATTGCTTCGGTAGAAGAGGCGAAAGCGACGCTGGTTTCAGCAAGGCTCGATCTTGAATTTAGCTCTGTGCGTGCTCCTTTCTCTGGCCGCGTGGGTTTCAGCAACTTCCGAGTGGGTGACCGTATTTCGAAAATTCAACTCGTTCCTCTTGTTTCGATCACTCAAATCGACCCAATTCGCTTTGGCTTTGATGTGGATGAGAAGCTCTACCGCCGAGTAAGAAGTGCCATTGATGTGGCTCATCGTAACGATGACAAACTGGATGTTGATTTAACACTGACGCTTTCAGACGGTTCATTGTATCCACTTGATGGCAAGATCTACGCCGTTGGCAATAAGATCGATTTAGAAACAGGCTCAATTCGAGCAGAAGCACAATTCGATAACCCAACTTACGCGCTTATGCCGGGTGAATATGGCAACTTGACCATCAAGTTGCGCAACAAAACCATTGATGGTTTGCTTATCCCATCGGCGGCTGTTCAGCAAGACCAAGCGGGTGACTACGTCATGGTGGTTGGTGATGATCACGTGGTGTCACGTCGTAACGTTGAACTCGGTCAGACCTACGGTGTGAAACGTGCTGTGCTGACTGGCTTGGCGGCTAACGAAAAAGTCATCGTCAATGGTCTACAAAAAGTGCGTCCGGGTGCAACGGTGAAAGACGTTGAACTACAGAGTGAACAAGGCTGAGTGAGTACTTATGTTAAGTAAATTTTTCATTCACCGGCCGAAGTTTGCTTTGGTGATCTCACTGGCGATGACATTGATGGGTATGATCGCCCTGAAAGTCTTGCCAATTTCTGAGTATCCTCAAATCTCTCCAACGGTAATTACGGTGAGCACCATGTATCCGGGTGCAAACGCGGACGTGGTTAAAAAGACGGTAGCACAACCGATAGAAGCCAAAGTCAATGGCGTTGAAGACATGATTTACATGTCTTCTGTGATTGGTAACGATGGCTCATACACATTGCGTATTTACTTCCGAGTGGGCGCAGATGGCGATATGGCGCAGGTTCGTGTGAACAACTTGGTGGCACAGGCGACGTCGTCTCTACCACAAGAAGTAAACCAAATCGGTGTGACGGTTAAGAAGAAATCTTCCGACATGCTGGGCGTTATCACACTGCGTTCCCCGAAACAGTCTTACGACAGTATCTACCTTTCTAACTACGCGGATCTCAATATCGTTGAGCGTCTAAAACGTATCGAAGGTATGAGTGACATTACGCTGCTGGGTAAGAAAGACTACTCAATGCGTATTTGGTTGAACCCAAATAAACTGGCTACCTTGAAGCTTTCTGCTAGCGATGTTATTGGCGCAATTAAAACGCAAAATATCCAAGTGGCGGCGGGTAAGATCGGTGGTATGCCAGCTCCGGGTGACCAGCAATATCAATATGTTTTGCAAACCAAAGGTCGCCTTACTTCTGCGGAAGAGTTCGAGAACATCATCATCCGCGCGAGCAAGAAAGGTTCTTTGATTCGCTTGAAAGATGTGGCTCGTGTGGAAGTTGGCGCACAAGGTTACGAAGCTGATGGTCGTATGAATAACGAACCAGCCGCCGTTCTGGCCTTGTACCAGTTGCCGACAGCGAACGCGCTAGACGTGATGGAACGCGTGAAAGAGGCCATGAAAGAGTACGAGAAATCGTTCCCAGATGATTTGGTCTACGACATCGCGTATGACTCTACCGAATACGTAGAGACATCGATTGATGAAGTGTACGAGACGCTAGTGATTGCGGTACTTCTTGTAACCTTCGTTGTGTACGTTTTCTTGCAGAACTGGCGAGCGACCATCATACCAACCTTAGCGATTCCGGTTTCCATCATTGCGACGTTCGCAATCATGGGCGTGATGGGCATGACCATTAACACCATCTCGTTGTTTGGCTTGATCCTCGCCATCGGTATCGTGGTGGACGATGCGATCATCGTGGTAGAGAACGTGGAGCGGGTTATCCATGAAGAGCATTTAGACCCGATTCCGGCCACGATCCAAGCTATGAAAGAAGTGACGGGGCCAGTATTGGCAACAACGCTTATTTTGTTGGCGGTATTCGTACCGGTTGCGCTATTGCCGGGTATTTCTGGTCGAATGTTCAACCAGTTCGCGGTCACCATCTGTGTGTCGGTGCTGATCTCTGCGATCAACGCATTAACGTTAACGCCAGCACTTTGTGCGTTGATGTTGAAATCTACTCACTCGCAACCTATTGCGCCTTTGCGTGCGTTTAACCGCGGTTTTGAAGCAATAACGCGCAAATACCAAGGTTTAGTTGGCTTCTTGAGCCGCCGCATTGTGCTGAGTATCGGTGTGTATGGCGCGCTTATTGCGGTGCTGGCGTTTGCGTTCATGACCGTACCTTCTTCTTTCGTACCAAACGAAGATAAAGGCGTGTTCATGGTCGAAATGCGTTTGCCAGACGCAGCAGCATTGCAGCGTACTGCACCATTAATGAAGAAGTACGTTGATGAACTAAAACAGATGGAAGGTGTGGAGAACGTGGTTTCGGTTGCGGGCTTCTCGGTAATTAACATGGCGTCGATTCCAAACTCGGGCATGTTGATCATCAAACTGGATAACTGGAGCAAACGTAAAGACCCTGAGCTACACCAACGTGCGTTGATGAACAAAGTTAACCAAATGCTGAACTCAACGCCAGATGCCGCTTCGTTCGTTTTCGCGACGCCGGCAATCAAAGGCATGGGTGCGGTGGATGGTTTCAACCTTGTGCTGCAAGACAACTTGGGCCGTTCTCCACAAGAGTTGGCAAAAACAACCGCTGATTTTGTTGCCCAAATCAATCAACTGCCTGAAGTGGCGCGTGCGTTCTCGATTTTCCGTGCGAACATTCCGCAACGTTACATCGATATTGACCGCGATAAAGCGATTTCGATGGGCGTACCGTTGAATGAAATCTTCAGCACACTGCAAGCACAGTTGGGCGGTGCATACATTTCTGACTTCAACTTGTTTGGTCGTTCGTACCAAGTGAAAGTGCAAGCAGAAGAGCAATACCGTGACAACATCGACGACATCGACCATCTGTTTGTTCGCTCAAGCTCTGGAAAAATGGTGTCACTGGCAACGCTAGTGAAAGTGAAGCCGATCTTCGGCCCTGATACCTTATCGAACTACAACATGTTCAGTTCTGCAACCGTGAACGGTGCGCCAGCGCCAGGTTACAGCTCGGGTGATGTTGTAAAAGCCATTGAAAAACTGGCTGCGGAATCTTTGCCAAGTGGTTATTCGTACGAGTGGTCAGGCATGACTTACCAAGAGATGAAAGCAGGCAACATGGCGCCAATCGCGTTCGCATTGTCTTTGCTGTTCACCTACTTGTTCTTGGTGGCTCAGTATGAAAGTTGGACTATTCCTGCTGCGGTAATGATGGCGGTTCCAGTCGCGATTCTCGGCGCAATGGGCACGCTACTGCTGGTGGGACAACCGTTCGATTTGTACGTGCAGATTGGTGTGGTCATCTTGATCGGTATGTCCGCCAAAGTGGCGATTCTTATCGTGGAATTTGCCAAAGTTCTGCGAGAAGAAAAGGGCTTATCCATCATTGATGCTGCCAAAGAAGCTGCTCGAATCCGTTTCCGTGCAGTACAGATGACTGCGTTCGCCTTCATCTGGGGGGTATTCCCGTTGGTGATTGCATCGGGTGCTGGTGCGGCATCTCGTCACTCACTGGGCTTTGCGGTATTCGGCGGCATGATTCTCTCTACGTTTGTAGGCACGTTGCTGACGCCGGTGTTCTTCGTGATGATGCAATCTCTGCGCGAGAAGTTTAAGCGAAAGAAACCCACTGAACTTGAAGTGAGCGAGCAATAACGCTGATTTCAACCGACTGACTCCACAACACCCCCACGCTGTGTGCGATTGGCCAATGCCTTTCATTGATATACAACCATCGTCGCAGCGTGGGTTCCCCTAACAATAATAGGTTTTAACATGAAAAATCTTTCAAAAATCGTCGTAGTGAGCTCTCTACTGACGTGTGCTGCTGCGCAAGCGGGTGGGTTATACCTTTACGAAACTACAGCATCGGATATTGGTTTGGCATCCGCTGGTATGGCGGCTCGTGCGCAAGATGCCTCAGTAATGGCAGCAAACCCGGCTGGTCTGGCGAATGTTTCTGGTAAATCTTTCTCTGGTAACCTGATTGGCCTTTACGGTGACGCGCAACTAGACACGATGACTGGCGATGCGGGCAACGTGATTGGTTTTGTTCCTATGGCGTCGGCATTTTACAGCCAACAAGTAAACGACAAATGGACGCTGGGTATTGGTCTGTATGGCAACTACGGTCTTGGCCTCGAGTACGAAGGTCTTTTGAATAATCATTTAGATATTCCTACAGCAACGACGCAAGCCTTAACCATTCAACCTTCCGCTTCTTACCGCATCAATGATCACTGGTCTGTGGGTGCGGCGCTTGGCATTCAGTACGGTATGTATGAAGTGGAAACGAAGGGAGCCTTGAACTTCAATGACGAAGACCAAGATACTCAGCTCAACGGCCGAGTAGGTGTACTTTATGAGGCAACACCAGGCACGCGTCTTGGCCTGTCTTACTCTTCTGAAACCGAATTTGAATTCGACAATAGCAACTCCATTGCTCCGCAACAACTGATCTTCAGTGCTTACCACGAAGTGAATGATGACCTAGCAGTGATGTGGAACGTGAACTGGCAAGACTGGAGCGAATACACAACCACGCTTAAGGCTGCAGATTTGGTCGATGTAGAGACACAAGACACTTACCAAATCGCATTGGGTACTCAGTACAAACTGAATGAAAAAATGATGTGGAATGCAGGTTTTGCATTCGATACCAGCATGTATGAAAGCCAATCAAACGGTGACATTACCGTTCCTACTGGCAAGGCGTACCGCATTGGCACAGGCATTGATTACAAATTGGATTCAGAAAACTCAATTGGTTTCGCGTTTGAAGCGATCTTGATGGAGTCTTCAGAAACAGAAACGCCACGCTTACAAGCTGGTTTTGATGAGCCTGCTCTGTACTTCATGAGCATGAGCTACAACTGGAAAAACTAATCATTCCTAATCGCTAAAACGCCTTCCTTACAGGCCATTCTACCCTAACTACCTGCACTGGATGCTGTCATGCCATCTAAGGTAGTTAGGGCGCTTCTGTCACATCCAGTGAGTGATGATTCAAAAAGTATCTGCGCAGCTAAGTGCGGGTATTCAACATCTCAAAGGACTAAAAAATGAAAAATAAACTAGCGTTAGTGTGTACGACTTTGTTGGTCAGTACGCTGGCTCATGGTGCCGAGCACCGAGTAAAAGACAATAAAAACAAGTTGGCGGATGACCCAACAAAAGTCATCACGAAATTTGGCGCGTCGTACGCAAACAACTACGATTTTGATGATCAAAACATCTCATTCTCGGGCTCACTTGCGCTTGACCAAGCGCGCAAAATCAACCTGCGTATCAATGATGATGCGAGCGAGTGGCGTATTGGTGGCTCGTGGTTGTTTCCGGTCGGTATCGTGAACTTCAACTTCGGTAAAAATGAATACGTAAACGGCGCGGATCAAACCAACTATAGCGTTGGTACCTTTATGCCGCTAAGTTATTTCGGGATTGAGCCAGCAGGCTTCCAAATTTTCCCAATGGCAGGCTATACGTACAACACTGGTGATGTTCCTGTTTGTGACGGTGCAGAAAGTAGCCACTGTAGCGAGCCTAACTTTACGGGCACTCCAAGTGCAGAGAATGGCTTCAATATGATGAGCTCTTCAGGCAGTAGCGGTTACGTTGGTGCATTTGCGCTGAAATCGTTTACCAAAGAACTGACGTTAATCAGCTTCGCCGCGGGCACTTACGGCTCAGAAAACAGTGAAGGAGAGAACTACAAAGGCTTCTTTGGTGGTATCGGCCTTGGTTACCTTGTGAACAAACGCCACTCGTTTAACGTAATGACGTTTGTCATGGACAACAACACCTATCTGGATGAAGCAGACAAGCGTGTTGCGGTATCGTACCAATATCAATTTGAATAATGGAAACACAGCGCTAATGCGTTTGTGACGTCTAGTCCGTCAACACAAGCAAGCCTGTGATTCGAGCGTGTCACTGACATTATTTCAGCCCTTGCTCAGCGATGAATACTGAGGAAATTCTCAAGCAGCAATGCGAGAGATAGTACAGCATGAATTAACGCCAGTGATAACGTTCAATCGGTTTACGATTGTTCTTCAATACTCTTCTGGTATTGATGTTTCAAAACGTACATGCGCTTCACGTCACGATAGCTGCCATTAATGAAGTACTCTTCGATAAGATGGCCTTCCTCAATAAAGCCGCACTTTTTATACAGATGGATGGCAACTTCGTTCTCAACCGCAACCAATAAGTAGATTTTGCGTAAGTTAAGGATGGAGAAAGAGTAATCCAATGCGCGATGAATCATTTCCATCGCATAACCACGGCCTTGATGGTCTGGCGCGATGATGATTTGAAATTCCGCACTGCGGTGGATGTAGTTGATTTCAATCAGCTCCACCAAACCAATCAAAATGCCGTCAGCGTCTTCAACGACAAAGCGTCGTTCTGCGTCATCGTGAATGTGTTTGCGGTAAAGTTCTTCGAGCTCGTCATAGGACTCGTAAGGTTCTTCAAACCAGTAGGCCATGATATTGCGATTGTTGTTGAGTTCGTGGATAAAACGCAAATCAGAGCGTTCTAATGCACGCATTTTTAGGCCTTTTTTCATCCTGTTTCTCCAATGAGTGGGAGGGCAAATCCTCCCCGGTTGATGCTAGAAAATCTTAACGTATCTTAGGGAAAACACCTCGCATATTTTCATCAACCTTGTCATTTGTATCAACGGATATTTGACCTGCGTCAAACTTTGTAAGTTGCTAAAATCATTAATAATACTCGTTAATCCAGACGATAAAAAAGCTGATTAGTAAGGGAGGCTGATTTCATATTAAATACCGCGCAACGACTTCGTGTCTTAATCTAAACAAACAAGGTATTCAATATGTTTTCAATCGGTGACGTAGTAGTAGCGACTAAAGGTGTCGAGCAAGGCGAAATGGTTGTTACAGGTTTAAGCAGCGGCGGTTTTTACGCTCACGTTAAAGCTGGCGAAAAGACGCTAACTTACCCTGCTAAAGATCTTAAGAAAGCATAATTCAATTTGCTGACTTCTTAATCCCAAGTCAGCGCAAGGTGATTCACTCCTCATCTTGAATTTACTTGGGAATCGCAAAGGTAGCGCATCAGTCGCTACCTTTTTTATTGTTGATTCATCATCTCACTCATTGCTCATTCGATACGCCTTGATGCTCGCTGTGGTTGATTTCTACGCGATTTCTCCCGGTTTCTTTCGCTTTGTATAACGCTAAATCAGCACGTTTCACTAACGGCTCAAAAGAGTCATCCAAGCCACACACTTGAGTTACCCCAATACTGGCGGTGAATGTCATATCACGCCCTGAATATCGAATCGTCGTGGTTTCTAAGGCATTTCGGATGGTTTCTAACGTATCCATTGCTTCTTGAGAAGAGCGGCTTCTCAGGACGAAAGCAAACTCTTCACCACCGACACGAGCAAGCAGGTCGCATTCTCGTAAATGCCCTTTAATGGTATTGGCAGCATGGATGAGAGATTTGTCGCCAGCGTCGTGCCCGAACTTGTCATTCAGTTTTTTAAAGTTATCTAAATCCAAAATCGCGACGTGGAATTTGATCCCTTGCGTGCGAAATTCAGAAAGACGATGCTCAATTTGACGCATGAATTCTCTGCGGTTTGGAATGCCAGTAAGATCGTCTGTGGTGGCGAGGTGCTCCATTTTCATGATCTGAATATGCAGCGCAATGTTTAATGCTATCCAGTTGGCAATGCATTGCAACTGTGCGGCTTGTTCCTTGGTATAAAAATGGGCTTGATGATGCGCGACGTTAAGCGTACCCAAGCACATTTGACCATGCATCAGCGGCGCATCCATACACGTGCCCATACCGCTGGAGGTCAACATGACGCAATCTAGCTCGTCGGATTGAGAAACGTCGTCACAAATGATCAGTTGTTGGTTTTTGAACACACGCCCGACGAAGGCTTGATCAATCGGCACGAGAAAATCGGCAGGAATCGCTTTGTTGCCGGAAAAAGAGTAGACCTTGAGGTAGTCACTGTTTTCGTACAGCGTAATGCTGGTGCGGTCAGATTCAAAAATCCGATTGATCCATTCTGCGACAGTATCGAGCACCTGCTGTAACGTCTGTGATTGAGCCAAAAAGTGAACGAAGCCGATCGGTAAACATATTGGGCTTTCCATGTTTTGCGTCGACAAGTCATTTGGGTCAAAAGTTCTTTCAAGTCTCAATAGCCATCTCCCTAGACATTCCTCTAAATGTAAACAATAAGTAACACGCAGCTATTTTCAAGAAAAATACGTTCCTTTAACAGAGTATGGTTTATTTCTCGCCACTTGTGAGTGTCAGGTTGCTTAATGTGAGCTTGAACTCATGTCTAAACCGATAATTTTTATGCCTAATTAGCAAGAGGTGACCATTCGGTAAAGCGTAACGAAGACAGCAAGAATAAGAGAGGTTTGTTAAGCATTTGAGAGAACAGGTAAGAAAAAGCCCCTCTGAATTAGAAGGGCTTGGTTGCTCGAGTTCGAGCTTAACTTTCTTTGTAGTGCTCTAAAATCAGTTGGCTGATTTGCGCGATCAGCTGATCGCGAGCTTGAAGCGAAAGGTCAGTGTCTGTGACGTAAATACTGATGTAAACCGGCTTGTAGTTGTCTTTCCAAATCATCGCGCTAATGCCGCGTGAACCGTAGTTACCTGCGCCAGAGCGGTCTGCAATCGACCAGCCTTTTGGTAGAACAGAGCGCATGAGAGAATCCGATACTTTGTTGTCTTGCATCCAGATTTTCAGCTGTGTGCGTGACTCGTAAGATAGGGCGTTATCTTCCATCAAGGTATGTAGGGTGTTTACCATGGCGTTAGGCGTTGTGGTGTCTCGCTTGTCGCCCGGTTTCGCTTCATTCAAACGGGGTTCCAATCGGTCAAGTCGCGTTGCTTTGTCGCCAATAGAGCGCAAAAACAGTGTGACCGCTTTAGGACCACCAATTTCATTTAGCACTAAGTTCGCGGCGGTGTTGTCGCTCATCAACATGGCGGCTTCACAAGCGTGTTCGATACGTGTGCTTTGTCCAGCCAGTTTATCCATCACCGGAGACCAAACCACAATATTGCGTTCATCGATTTTCGCTGTGGCATTTTTGTTGAGTTTGCCGCTGTCCATGTCGCTTAGCATGGTGGCACACGCTAACGTTTTGAATGTGCTCATTAATGGGAAACGTTCGTCTCCGCGATAATCCCAACGCTCGTCCGTTTGTGTATCCCAGACTGACACTCCAATTCGCCCAGATGTTTGTTTCTCGATGAGGGAGATGTCTTCGTTTAATTTGGAGGCGTAACTAACAGTTGAGCAAACCATCAGCCCAACCAACAGGAATAACTTTTTCATGCGTGGTGTTCTTCGTTCTTTTGGTTTTGATTCGCACTTTGGCGATGTTAAGCAAACTATAACGAGTGAATACTCTAACCACTGTTAAATCCCTGTCGATTTTCTGTAGGATTCTGCGCAATACCTCCAAGTTTGTTATTGACCTTGGGTATATTGTGGGTTTACTCAACTTTACGAATATTGACGTTGCATTACGCTAGAAAAACTAAACTAGAGTTGTCGTCAATTTGAGAGTGATGTTCATGAAAACTGTACGAAATTTTGTATGGATGATAATTGCCGCCGTGTCTGTGTTGTGGTGGATGAGTGAACCACAGCTGCTGTCCTCGACCCAATTCTTCCAATGGCGTTCCGCGCTTATTCAATATTCTGGTGTTTTGTCGTTAGCTTTGATGTCTATTGCGATGGTGCTTGCGCTGCGCTTACCTGCGATCGAACAATGGGTTCACGGGATGGATAAGGCCTATCGTGTGCATAAATGGCTCGGCATTGCGGGGGTTAGCCTCGGAGTCGTGCATTGGTTGACGTATAAAGTGCCAAAATGGCTAGTGTCGGCAGGAGTGCTCGAAAAACCAATCAAACACACCGGGGTTGGGCCTTCTGGGAACAACTTTGTCGGTTTAGAACTCTGGGTCAAAGAGCTGCGCGATGTGGGGCTTGGTTTGGGGGAGTGGGGTTTTTACCTGCTCTTAGCATTGCTCGTGGTGTCATTGTGGACGGTTGTTAAATACAAGCCATTTAAGTTGTCGCATCGTTTAATGGCGGCAGTGTATTTGATGATTGCTGTTCACTCCGTTTTGTTGATCAAGCACGCGTACTGGGGTGAGCCAATTCATTTTGCTGCCTTGGGCTTTGCCTTGATGGGCTCTGCAGCTGCCGTTTATAGCTTGCTTGGTTTTGTCGGACGAGCGAATCGCCACCCCGCCAAAGTGGTGTCGACTCGCTACTTCCCTCAAGCGCGAGTGATGGAGTTGGTTTTGGCGCCAAGCAATAACGGTCAAGGAAAACCTTGGCAAGGACACAAAGCTGGGCAGTTTGCTTATGTGCGTTTTGGTAATGAAGATCCGCATCCGTTTACGATTGTTTCAGGTGAGCATGAAGCAGAGGTACGCTTTTTGATCAAAGAGTTGGGTGACTTCACTACGGATTTGTACCACAGGGTTAAAATTGGTGAAGAAGTGATGGTTGAAGGTCCTTACGGACGCTTGGCGTTTGACGTCAATAAGCCCCAGATTTGGATTGCGGGTGGTGTTGGGGTCGCGTCGTTCTTTGCCATCTTAGCGTCACTCAAATCGCTAAAAACGCATCCTCCTGTACATTTGTTTTACTGCACGCGAGGTTTGGACAGTCATTTAGTGGACGAGTTGTGGAAAATGGCACGTCTTGCGCAAGTGAAGCTGAACGTGATTGATACGGCGGTGTCTCCTCGACTTAACGTAGAGCGTATCGCGAGCGAATGTGGCGATTTAGCGCGTTATGAGTTCTATTTCTGCGGGCCTGAAGCTTTTTCGCAAACACTGAAAAAAGAGTTGAATGCTTATCGCGTCGATACCGAACGTCATTACCATGAAGAGCTGTTCGTCATGCGATAGTGACAAGGATGAACGAAACAAAAAGGAGCTGAGTGCAGCTCCTTTTGTCTTGTTGTATTCATGTCTAACGTATTGTCATCGTTAGATTATCTTGTTTAAGCCGAAGCCTACTTATAACCTTACAACTTCACTTTTTTGACCATGCCAGCTTCTGCGTGGCCTGGAATGTTACAAGCAAACTCTACGTTGTTGTCTCCGTGGAAGTGCCACAAAATCTGTTTTGCTTTACCCGGTTCTACGGTGACAGCATTGCCTGAGTCGTGCATGTGATTACCTGACATGTTTTTCATCATCTCACGGTGCTCAAGTTGCTCTGCTGCAGAACCGATGGTGAACTCATGATCGATTTTGCCCGTGTTCATCACCACGAACTGCACGACGTCGTTCGGTTCGATTTTTACGTCTTTCTTGAAGGTGATTTTCATGTCATCGCTCAAAATTACATGGACGACTTTATCCGGTTTCGCCCCATTCGCTGGCATACCCACTGCTGACATTCCTGCCATGCCTTGCATGTTGGAGTGATCCATTTTTGAATGATCCATCGGCATCTCGCCCATGTTCATGTTATCCATCGACATCGAACCATGGTCCATTTTGCCGTGATCCATGTTGTCGTGGTTCATGTTCGAGTTATCCATTTGCGCGAATGCGCCTGCTGATACCATAGTTAGAGCAAGAGTGATAAGGGTCTTTTTCATGTTGATTTCCTTTACTGTCAATGAGGTAGTGCGCCATTGCAGTTTGTACAATGGCGCTTGTTGTTTATTTCTCTGGGTTTTGAGTTTTGTTGACTTCTCGCTGCTTCCACAGTTTGAAGATTGCTGGTAACACCAGCAGAGTCAGTAGTAGGGCAGAGGCCATGCCGCCAATCATTGGTGCAGCAATACGCTGCATGACTTGAGAGCCAGTACCTGAGCCATACATGATAGGGATAAGGCCAATGATGACCGTGAGAACCGTCATCATGACCGGACGTACACGCAGCCCCGCACCTTCTCGAATGGCATCGGTTAAATCACCAATTTGCAGAGCTTGTTGGTTTTCTTCTGAGTGAAGTTTTTTGTGGTGCCACGCTTGGTTGAGATACACCAGCATGATGACGCCTATCTCCACCGCAACGCCGGCGAGAGCGATAAATCCGACCCCCACAGCGATGGAGAAGTTGTAGTTGAGGTAGTGCATCAACCACAAGCCACCAACCATCGCTAAAGGCAGAGTCAGCATAATGATCAGCACTTCACCCACACGGCGGAAGCTGAAGTAAAGCAACATCATGATGATCACCAAGGTTATCGGCACGACCACACTCAAGCGGTCTTTCGCGCGTTCCATGTATTCGTATTGACCAGACCAAGCGAGCGAATATCCAGCAGGGAGCACCAGTTGGTCAGCCACTGCTTGCTGCGCTTCCACCACGTAAGAACCAAGGTCGCGGCCATCAATGTCCACAAACACCCAGCCGTTAGGACGTGCGTTTTCAGTTTTGATCATCGGCGGACCGTCTTCGTAACGAATGTCAGCGACATCAGCGAGTGCAATACGCGCTCCATTTGGTGTCACTAGCGGTAAGTTTTGCAGCTTAACCACAGAGTCACGGTAGTCTTGCGGGTAGCGAACGTTAATCGGGTAGCGTTCCAAGCCTTCAATGGTTTCTCCAACATTCATACCACCGACAGCGGTTGAGATGACTTGCTGAACGTCTTTGATGCTCAATCCATATCTCGCGGCAGCGCGGCGTTTAATGTCGATTGTTACGTAACGGCCACCGGCTACACGCTCGGCATAAACCGATGAAGTGCCGCGAACGTTGTTCAAGATAGGTTCTAACTGTGCACCAATCTTTTCGATCTCTTTCAGGTCTGGGCCTGCGATTTTGATCCCGATTGGCGTCTTAATGCCCGTCGCAAGCATGTCGATACGCGTTTTTATCGGCATTACCCATGCGTTGGTTAGCCCCGGGAACTGCACGAGATTGTCGAACTCTTTGCGCAATGACTCTGTGGTCACGCCTTCACGCCATTGGTCATGAGGTTTGAGCTGAATTACCGTTTCAATCATGGTGAGTGGTGCAGGGTCGGTGGCGGTTTCTGCACGGCCAATCTTGCCCCAAACCGTTTTAACTTCCGGTACGGTTTTGATCAGCTTGTTGGTTTGCTGAACCAACTCACGTGCTTTACCGATGGAAATGCCCGGGTAGGTGGTCGGCATGTACATCAAATCGCCTTCATCCAATGGTGGGATGAATTCGCTGCCTAGTTGGCTAGTTGGGTAGTACGCCGATGCCAATAGGCCGAGCGCCAGTACGATCATCGCTTTCGGATATTTCAAGCTCAGATTAAGCAATGGACGATACAGCGCAACCAGACCACGGTTAACAGGGTTCTTATGTTCTGGCAGTATTTTACCGCGAATAAAGTAGCCCATTAGAACTGGCACGAGCGTGATCGCAAGTGCTGCCGCTGATGCCATGGCATACGTCTTGGTAAAGGCGAGAGGAGAGAACATCTTGCCTTCTTGACCTTCCAGTGCAAACACTGGAACAAAGCTTAACGTGATGATAAGCAGCGAGAAGAATAGGGGCGCACCCACTTCTTCAGCGGCTTTACCAATCACTTGCCAGCGGTTCTTATCCGTGAGTGGCGTTCGCTCAATGTGCTTGTGGACGTTTTCTATCATTACGATGGCACCATCCACCATTGCACCGATGGCGATGGCAATCCCCCCGAGCGACATGATGTTGGCATTAATGCCTTGAGAATGCATCACGATAAACGCTGCAAGGATGCCTACAGGCAAGCTCAGGGCGATAACCAATGAAGAGCGAATATGGAACAAGAACAGCGCACAGACGATGGCTACGACGATGAACTCTTCCGCTAATTTCTTCCAAAGGTTATCGACAGCTGCATTGATCAGCGTAGAACGGTCGTAGGTGGTGACGATTTCAACGCCATCCGGCAAGCTACGCTGTAAATCTTCTAACTTGTCTTTAACTTTGCTGATCACTTCACTTGCGTTTTCGCCATAGCGCATCACGATCACGCCACCCACCGTTTCACCTTCGCCGTTAAGCTCAGAGATACCGCGACGCATTTGTGGACCTAAGTTGATGTCAGCAATGTCACCCAATAAGAGCGGTGTACCTTTGTCGGTCACTTTAAGCGGCAGCGATTTAATGTCTTCGATGCTGGTCAAGTAACCGGTGGTGCGAACCATGTGCTCAGCTTCAGCAACTTCAACTACGGATGCCCCCGTTTCTTGGTTGCCGTTTTGAATCGCCATGTTTACTTGTTGCAGCGTTAAGTTGTAAGCACGCAGCTTCGCCGGATCAATCTGGACTTGATACTGCTTAACCATACCGCCTACGGTTGCGACTTCAGAAACGCCATCGACGGTTTGCAGTTCGTATTTTAAGAACCAATCTTGCAAACTGCGCAGCTCGGCAAGGTCATGTTGACCCGTTTTGTCTTGCAATACATAGCTGTAGACCCAGCCCACACCCGTAGCATCTGGGCCTAAGGTTGGTTTTGCACTTGGTGGTAATTTAGGTGCAACTTGGCTTAGGTATTCCAAAACACGTGAACGTGCCCAGTACATGTCGGTATTGTCGTTGAAAATGATGTAAACGTACGAATCCCCGAAGAACGAATACCCACGAACGGTTTCTGCACCCGGTACGGCGAGCATCGCGGTGGTTAGCGGATAAGTCACTTGATCTTCCACCACTTGAGGTGCTTGACCCGGGTAGCTGGTTTTGATGATCACCTGAACATCAGAAAGATCCGGAATTGCGTCAACAGGCGTATTCTTTACACTGTAAAGTCCTGCTAAAACAAGCATTAAGGTCGCGATCAAAACCATAAAGCGGTTATTGAGTGACCAGCGGATAATTGCTCCAATCATAGTTAGCCCTCGATCGCTTCAATTTGTCTCAAAACGTAGTCAGAACCTTGTTTTTCAACTAGAAATCGGACTTTCTGACCTTCCTTGAAACCGGATAAATCCACTTCATCACCCACAGAGAAGTTCATTTCACCGGCATCCCAGTTCCATTCTGAAACCGGAAGGTGATTGAGCGTGATCATGCCAAAATCCGCCATTAGCATGCTGATGTCTCCCGTTACCCAAACGTCAGTCGCGAGAACGGTGTCATCGGCTTTGTAATCGACGATTTCGTATTGACCCGATGCGGCTTTTTGAATTTCGAACTCAATAGCTTGGCCCTTTTGCAGCGAGCCCATATCGACGCCGTCAGCGAGGGTAAAGTTCATAACCATCCCCGGCCAATCCCACTCTGTTACGGGCTGGTGGTTGATGGTCAACATGCGATGGTCTTTCATCACATCAGTGATCTCGCCCTTCGTCCAAGCCGTTTGTGCAGTGGCTTCGGTCGGTGATGAAATGCGCGATAGATCAGCCGTTTGGCTCGATTCTGAATCCAACATAAAGTGAGCTGAGGTTACGATGCGATCGTCTTGAGTCAGGCCTTGTAGTACCTCGATTTTGTCGTCAGCTTCACGCCCGACTTCGATGCGCGTTGAGCGGTATTTGCCGTCTCCCTCAGACAGCACGACGCGAGTCATACCCCCCGAGCGGATAACGGAAGACTTTGGAATGGTTAACACCGCGTTGTCGCTGACAGGTTGTAAGGCAATATTGGCGAACATGTTCGGTTTCAGCTCGCCATTGGGATTAGAGAATTTAAGACGAACACGAAGCGTGCGCGTTTTAGGATCCAAAATTGGATACACATAATCGACGCTGCCTTGCCACTCTTTACCCGGAATCGCATCCAACGTCATAGTGGCGTCGCTGCCTGCTTTCATCCAGTGAGCTTGGCGCTCAAACACTTCGGCATCCACCCATACGTTTTCAAGTGGGCCCGCGCTGATCACCGCTTGAGCAGGGGATAGGTAACCACCTTCACGAACGTTCAAACTCGCGATGACGCCATCTTCCGGAGCTTTAATTTCAATAGTTTGTGATGCTTTCCCACGTTGAGTGATGGCTCTGATTTGAGAGCGATCAACACCCAGTGTCACCAAACGTTCTGTCGCGCCTTTCACTAGGCCACTACGCCCAGTTCGGTAGGCGTTCAGCAGCTCTTCTTGTGCTTTGACTAGCTCAGGAGAATACAGCGTGAACAGCACATCGCCTTTGTTGACCTTTTCACCCACGGCATTGATGTAAAGCTTTTCAACCCAGCCCGCCACGCGAACGTTGGTTTGCCACAAATGGCTTTCGTCAAACGCGATATAGCCGACAGTTTCAATCCGAGGTGAAAGTTGCTCTAAAGAGACTTGAGCGGTTTTTACACCTAAGTTGTTTTCAACCGATGGGTCAATTTTTACCGTGCCGGGTTTGTCTTGTTCACCTGCGAGGTCTTCGGCGTACACTGGGATCAAGTCCATACCCATTGGCGATTTGCCCGGTTTGTCGCGCTTATAATTTGGATCCATTGGTGCAACCCAATAGAGTGGCTCGTTTGAGCTGCTTGCAGCGCTACCGCCTGTGCCGCTCATGTCGTGGTTTGCACCAGATAGGTACTGATTAACGCCAAACCCTAGTGCCCCGCCAACAAGCAGAGCGATGGTTGCTATCTTGATTGAATTTGAATTCATTCCTAATTCCTTATTTTCCCCATGAGGCATGACAGCGATGTTGATTGTTTATTGGTGTGCATTCGCCATCGTCCCCAAACTTGGGTTCTTTCATGTTTTTGTTTTAGTTCGCGCTTGCTTCAGGCGTGATGTTGGGTGTGGATACTTGATATTCGAAACCACCCAATAAAGCTGCTAAGTTGCTGTTTACGATGTTTAAATCGGTAATAAGACGTTGCTGTTCGAGCTTTAGCGCCAGCTCGTCTGTGCTTGCCATGATCACGTCGTTAAACTGTGCGGTATTGTTTTGATAACCCCTTTCTACCGCGTGAATACGAGCTTGAACTTGGGGAAGTAAGGTGGATTGATAACGCTCTAAACGCTGACTCAAGTTGGCGCGATCAACCAGCAATGTGTTGACCTTCGCGTTCATCTGAGTCAGTAACGTATCTTTTTGTGAGCGAGCAGCACCCACTTGATACTGAGCGGCGGCTAAGTTGCGGTCTTGGCGATTGCCAGTGAACAGGGGAATGTCCATTGTTAGATACGCGCTCACCAAATCCGATGCAGGTTCGCCTTTCATATTGTTGGCTTGACGATAGGCGTACATCACTTCTACACCGAATTGAGGCGTGTAAGCTTGCTCTGCAATGTCCACTTGAGTTTCATTGGCAGAAATACTTACGTCTGCCATTTTCACCATCGGGTGATCACTCAACTGTTGGTAGTGCTTGGTCGTTTCGCTATTTGCAGACAACTTTTGGTTTAATGACGCCCAAGTCAGTGTGTTGCTGGCTTGAAGTGCTGAGCGTCCGTTTTGGGTATAGGTATTGAGCCAGTCAGAGCCCAACCATTCTGAGAGTTGCGAGACCAAACGGCGCTGCATTTGTGCGTTGGCTTGCAGCTTTTCATCCAACTTACTCACTTGAAGCTGTGCATTCAGTAAATCTTGCGCTTCGCTTTTGCCGATTGAGTAATTGGTTTGAATGAAGTTTTCCATTTCCGTCATGAGCCGACGGTTTTCTAGCAAAATTTGCTCTGCCTTCTGCTGATAGCCTAGCTCCAACCAAAGCTGAGTCATGCTGTTTGCCACTTCAAGCTCCCGTGCGTGAACTTGCAGAGACAAACCATCGGCTTGTTGATTGGCTTTCTTTTGTTGAAGGTC
The DNA here is from genome assembly GCF_028823755.1 of Vibrio sp. VP6. Classification (NCBI taxonomy): domain Bacteria; kingdom Pseudomonadati; phylum Pseudomonadota; class Gammaproteobacteria; order Vibrionales; family Vibrionaceae; genus Vibrio; species Vibrio sp. VP6. Next base: position 33,802 of record NZ_JAPEID010000030.1, on the reverse strand, counting down.
GAGCGTCGAGCCACGTTCGAACTGTTGCATCAAACCGACGGAGATATTGGTCATCGGATCTTCGTCAAATTTGAAGCTATCGACAGGCAAACCACCAAAACCGACTTTCAGTTTCGGGTCCATCAAGGTTGCGCTGGCTACGCCTGTTTCACGCATCGCTTCCGATTGAGCATAGAACTGCTTGCGGTTGCCATCGTTGCTCAAGGCAATGCTAATGAGGTTTGCTAGCTCATTGGTTGATTGGGCTTGGATTGATTGAGCTTGCGCTTCTTGTTGTGCTTTCGTATTGGTCGGCGATTGCGCCACCACATTGAAAGCCGGTAGGGCAACCAGAGCCAGTGAGCATACTGGTGCCACTAAGCGATTTGGGTTGAATTCCATAATTTACATCCAAATTGATACCAAGCTCTTTTGCGTTTCGGGAACGATTGAACCGAGCGGGAGAGCGTTGGTATTTGCCAAACGGATGACGTACTTTTTTATCGCTAAATAGTAGGTAACAAATGGAGTTACGAGCGAATAGCTGAGGTGAGCACGCTATCAGTTGGGCGCAAAGAAACTGCCTGCAAAGGGATGCAGGGTCGAATGCTTTGTATGGATTAAACTATCGGAGGCCGATACAAATCATGGGTGACTTGTACCACTGGAGCGGTGATTTCTGAGGCAATGGATGCGCGATAAGCCAGTGGGGATAGCTGGCTGGCAGGGGCTGGTAACGGGACGAAAACGAATGAACAAGATGCTGTGCAGCAATTGTGGATCATGCCGGAGCCATCAACACAGCTCATGGTCATTTCTGTAGAGTCGGAGCTCAACGATGAGGCCATCTCCATGCTCATGCTCGGGGAGCCACAGTGATCGTTCGCGCTTGCCATTTCTGTCATGTGTTCAGGCATCATAGCGCCACTCGACATCATTTTGATACTCATTAAAGGCGCGCTGTTAACCACGCTAGATACCAGCAGTATCAGCGTTGTACATAACGTTAGCCAAATTGTATGCAGTGATTTAAGGCGCATACGGAGTCCAGTCAAAATGAGTGTAAATAACGAGTAACCGCTTAATAATAAAGGTTACCCTAGGGGGAAAGTCAAGCATTCACCCCCAAGTAAGCGTGAGATATTTGGTGCATCTTGGGAGAGGTTAGACATATTAATCGCCAATAAATATCTCTTTATTGAGTTTTTTGTCACACGAACTTTCCATGGTAGGGGTTATCCTTATAGAATGTAAGGTTTAACGTGCCTGCTTCGGGGGTTGTATGATAGAAATTGTCATCGATGGAAAATATAGAATTGTAGAAGAGGGGCTAACCCTTCTGGAAGCAGCCAAAGTGTGTGGGGTCGAAATCCCTTCACTGTGCGGAATGAACAAAAGTAACGAGAAAATTCCGTGTGATTTGTGTGTTGTCGAAGTGGAAAGTGGCGGAACTAAGCGCGCCTGTGACCTCAAAGTGTACCGCGGTCTCAATGTCGTCACACAATCAGAACAACTGAGCGAGCACCGCAGAAAAGCGCTCAATCGAATCATGACGGACCACTACGCCGACTGTGAAGCTCCATGCAAAACGGCGTGTCCTGCTGGGGTAGACATCCAATCTTACCTCTACCATATCTCGCAAAACGATCATCAAAAAGCGATTGAAGTTATTAAACGCACACTGCCAATGCCGTTGTCTATTGGGCGCGTGTGTCCGGCATTCTGCGAAAGTGAGTGTCGCCGTTCTTTGGTGGATGAGCCGATTGCCATTCGCCAACTCAAACGCCATGCCGCAGATGCAGATCTAGCGGCGCATGAAGCGTATGTCCTAGAGAAAAAACCAGCGAAGCATCGCAAGATCGCCGTTGTTGGTAGTGGCCCCGGTGGCTTAACGGCAGGTTATTACTTGTCGAATGAAGGTTATGACGTCACCGTATTTGAGTCCATGCCAAAAGCAGGCGGTTGGCTACGCTACGGCATTCCTGAATATCGCCTACCCAAAGACATTCTAGACAAAGAAATCGAACTGATGTGCCGCAACGGCATGCAAGTTGAAACCAACAAAAAGCTTGGTGTTGATTTCACCCTGTCTCAATTGAGTGAAGACTACGATGCTGTCTGTTTGGCAGTGGGGGCGTCTCAAGCGGTAGAAATGAATTATCCTGGTAGCGACTTGGACGGTTGTTATCTCGGTGTTGATTACCTGAAAGATTACGTTACAGAACAAAACTACGTTACGGGCAAAAAAGTTGCCGTGATTGGTGGTGGTAACACTGCGATCGACTGTGCGCGTACGGCGCGTCGTGCGGGGGCCGATACCACTTTGATCTATCGTCGAACTCGCGACGAAATGCCGGCCGAGGACTACGAAATCGTCGAAGCTGAACATGAGGGCGTGAAGTTCCATTTCTTAACGAATCCGGCGGAAAACATCGCGGATGAAAACGGCCGCGTGAAGGCAATTCGATTAGAACGAATGGCGTTAGGTGAGCCAGATGCGTCTGGTCGTCGTAGCCCGAAACCAACGGGTGAGTTCTTTACTGAAGCATTTGATACCGTGATTGCAGCGGTATCGCAAAAGCCGGATCTCAGCTTCTTAGAAAACGATGATTTGTCTATTCCACTAACACGTTGGAACACATCTGATTCCGACTCGCAAACCATGCACACGGGTACGGGCAATATCTTCAGTATCGGTGATTTTCGTCGTGGTCCTGCGACAGCGGTTGAAGCAGTGGGAGATGGGCGAGTTGCGGCAAAAGCGATTGATCTGTTCCTCAATGGCGATATGGCGGATATGCCGAAACCTGCGTTCAACTCTCGTAAAGAGAAAAAACTGGCGCAGGTTGACCCACTTCATTTTGAAAATATCCAAAAAGTTGCTCGTTCAATCATGCCGGAGTTGACCCCAGCGCAGCGTGAGCAGAGTTTTGCTGAAGTGGAACTGGGCTTTGATAACGAAGAGGCCATGAAAGAAGCGGCGCGCTGCTTAGAGTGTGGTTGTCAAGCGAATACCGACTGTGCCTTGCGAGATTACTCAACGGAATATCATGCCGAGCAACATTTCGATGTTTCCGTGGACGTTTCCTCTGCTAGCGTGATTGGTCATCAAGATTGGCTCGATTTGCGAGCGAAAGATCTTCGTCATAAATACGAAGTAGACCGCAGTTCTGAGTTCATTGAATTTGATGCTAACCGCTGCATCAGTTGTGGTCAGTGTATTCAAGCATGCCGTGAGCAAGCGGTACATGGTGTGTTGAGTTTTGTGTCGGATAAAAATGGCCGACCAGCTTTACGACCAGATGATCGTCCACGATTCCGCTCCGATGAAAAAGGCGCAAGTTGCAGCGGTTTGACGCTCATGGGCGATTCAAAATGCGTGCAATGTGGGGCGTGTGTTCAGGCATGTCCAACGGGCGCGATGGTGGACAGCCGTGACCGCTCTCAAGGCAGAACCGAACAGCTAAAAGCCGTCGATACCATTTGTACCTACTGCGGTGTGGGTTGTAAGTTGACCATGTTTGTCGATGAGCGACAAAACAAAATCCGCTATGTAAAAGGTGCGGATTCGCCAGTTAACCAAGGTATGCTGTGCGTGAAAGGCCGTTTTGGTTTTGATTTCATTAGCAGCGAAGAGCGTTTAACGACACCACTGATTCGTAAAGATGGTTGGTTGCAGCCAGCAACTTGGGACGAAGCGATTCAGCTAGTGGCTTCGAAGCTTTCGACCATCAAGCAAGATTTTGGTAGCAACGCACTGGCCGGATTCTCTTCAGCGAAAACCACTAACGAAGATAACTACGCGTTTCAAAAATTCATCCGTCGTGAACTGGGTACGAACAACGTTGATCACTGCGCACGTTTGTGTCACGCATCAAGTGTGACAGGGCTTGAAGCATCGTTGGGGAGTGGTGCGATGACCAACGACATTCCAAGCATTAAGCATTCCGATGTGATCTTTATTATCGGTTCTGACACCACATCTGCGCACCCGATCATCGCTTCGCACATCAAACAGGCGATTCGTCATCACGGGGCGCGCTTGATTGTGGCAGACCCGAAACGAGTGGACATGGCTGAACATGCAGAGCTGTACTTAGCGCATCGTCCGGGCACGGATGTTATGTTGCTCAACGGCGTGATGCAGCAAATCATCAAAAATGGTTGGTACGATCAAGAATACATCGAAGAGCGCGTCGACGGCTTTGATACCTTGCTTCAAGAGGTGATGTCGCCAGCGTACAACCTCGACAAAGTTGAGTTAGTGACGGGCGTAAAAGCGGACGATATTTTCGCGATGGCACGAATGATTGGTACGGCAAAACGCACGGCGGTGTATTACTCAATGGGTATTACCCAGCATACAACAGGGCACGACAACGTTCGTTCGATTGCAAACCTGCAATTGTTGTGTGGCAACATCGGTATTGAGGGTGGTGGTATTAACCCACTGCGCGGTCAATCAAACGTACAAGGTGCGTGTGATATGGGCGCATTGCCGAACTGTTATCCGGGATACCAAAAAGTGTATAACCCGATTGTTCGTCAGAAATTCGCGATTGAGTGGGATGCGCCGAACTTACCTTCTGAGCAAGGGCTTACCCTAACGGAAATCATCGATGCGGCGTGCAAACGAGAAGTTCGCGGGATGTACATCATGGGCGAAAACCCAGTACTGAGCGATCCAAACCAAGCACACGTGATTGAAGGGTTAGAAGCACTCGACTTCTTGGTCGTGCAAGACATCTTCCTCACCGAGACGGCGCAGTACGCCGATGTGGTATTGCCTTCTTGTTCATTTGCGGAAAAATCCGGTCACTTCACCAATACTGAGCGACGCGTGCAGCGCGTTAATGCGGCAGTGAAAGCGCCGGGTGAGGCGAAAGAAGATTGGAGGATCATTCAAGCGATCGCAAACGCGATGGGCAGCGATTGGCATTACCAGTGTGTTTCTGAAATCACTAGCGAGATCGCGCGTGTAACGCCGCAATATGCAGGGTTGCGTTGGGACGCGATCACGCCGAACGGTGTTCAATGGCCAAGTAACAAGAACAATCCAAACGGTACTCGTATTATGCACCAAACCCAATTTACCCGAGGGAAAGGGCAAATGGTGGGCGTGCCGTTCCGTTATGCAGCCGAGTTGCCTGATGAAGAGTATCCTTTGGTGCTTACAACAGGGCGTGTGCTAGAACAGTTCCATACCGGTACGATGACACGCAAAACGAAAGGGTTGGATAACCTTGCTGGGCCAAGAGCGATGATCAGTGTTGAAGATGCCGAAGTAATTGGTATCCATAATGGTCAGCGCCTAAAAGTGTCGACTCGTCGTGGCAGCATCGAAATTGATGCGTTTGTGACTAAGCGAATGCAAAAAGGCGTTGTGTTTATCCCGTTCCATTTCGTTGAGTCGCCAGTCAACCGCTTGACAACTACGGCAACGGACCCGCATGCGAAAATTCCTGAATTCAAAGTCGCAGCGGTTAAGATTGAAATCAGTGAAACGGCCGCTCAACCAGAGCCTGTCGAGGAGGCGGTACACCACGTCTAACATCAACGCTTCACGCACTGGCGAGTTGAGAAATTGCATTTAAGCTTATGATATGTAATAGCGAAACGAGCAGTGCGTGTGTCGAGCGTTTTTAAGTGGATCATATTGCTCCTACCCGCTCTTATTTGGCTGGTGGTCAGGCAAATTGAACATATTTGGTGGGCGGAGAATCTTACCTCGATTCCCGCCCTCATTGTGTTCACTTACGTTGTTTTAGCCTCGGCGTTTTTTATCGCTCGCCGATGGTTGCAAAGTGCATTTTCTGCCTTTGTCGCTATTTTGTTTGTCTTGTTACTTGTTCCGCCGCAGCGCAGCCATGTGGCGTCTTGCTCGCAGTCTTTGAGCGTCATTCAATTCAATCTTTTTTACGAAAACTCAGACATCAATCAGTTCATCAACTATCTATTGAGGCATCCTGCTGATTTGGTGGTGATGCAAGAGCTGACGCCGCGTGTTGGCAGCCTCTTGCACATGTTGGATGATGTCTATCCGCATTATTATGGTGGACAACGTGACGTGGGGTACCCTTCAAATTTGATGATTCTTAGCCGACACCCCATCACGGAGGTTTCGGTTTATCGTGCGCCAAATGGACAAGAAGTCATCAGAGCGGTTTGGCTGCCTAAAGGTCAAGCACCGATCACTTTGTTTGCAGCTCATCCACCATCACCAAGAACCAGCGAGCTTTGGCATCAAAGAAATGCGTTGGTGCGAACCATAGAAACGCTGACCGCGCTTTATCCCGAGCCAGAGGTGTTGGTTGTGGGGGATTTCAATCTCTCCTCGGTTAGCCCTCGTTTTTCTACGCTGTTCCCGAGTTTTCAAACCGCGCCAGTGACGAGCTGGCCAACTAACATCAAAGGCATCAACGTGCCAGAGCCGATGATGATAAGCATTGATCATTTGTGGCTAAAATCTGAGCAAGGACAGCGAATCATCTGCGCTCGTGAATCGTCTGCTTTACCACAAGGCTCAGATCACCGCATGGTGACAACCCAGATCGGTGTGCATATTCCATAGTTCAAGCTCTTAGAATTTGTCATGTTTCATAAGTAAAACCTGTGCTGAGCTTGTCATAGAATTGACTGTCTCTGACGATCCTCTGTTATTTGAGCAAGTTCTATAACCTAAACTTTGCTCGCTTCCTATACTGAATTAACGAAGCAGAGTTTTTATAACAACAAGAGGCAGCTTGCATGACAAGAACAACCTCATTTGCACTCGTTCTATTACTGATGTGCGCATACTTTGGTTACAACCGTTATTACGTGTATCCGCAGCAGTTGGAAACACAGGCCAAATCCATGTTGATACAAATGGCAAATCGCGAAGAGTGGATGGATGTGTTTGAAATGATGAACCGCGTAGAAGCTCACAAAGGGCATTTAGAGCTTGCTGCGCATGTTAAGTCCTCTGATGGCAAACGTGCTTACAGTGAAGGGTTCATCACCTATTCCGACCGAGACGGGATGGTATGTAAAGAAGTGGTTTTTAACTTCAAAATTAACTCGTTGAAGAACTACAGCATTTCTGACTTACGCGATTGTTCTTTTGGTGAATATTACTAAACCGAATCGTGCCATTGAGCATTGTCTGCAAGACATTCAAATTTCCAAACAAAAATAGCCTCTTTGTCGAGGCTATTTTTGTTTCTACGGAAGAGAAAAATGAGCAACTTTAATCGAGCGATTTCTTAAACCTTAGTGACGCGACGACCAATCCAAATACGGTAAACCCGAGCAACCAAAGGGTATCTCGCCATAAGTCCATCAGATCCGCCCCTCGCAACACAATGCCTCGAATCATACGCATAAAGTGAGTGGCGGGGAGGGCTTCTGAAATCCACTGTGCTGCGACTGGCATGCCCTCGTAAGGGAACATAAATCCAGACAGTAGAATCGAAGGCAGAAGAATGAACACCGTCATTTGCATGGCTTGAAGCTGTGTTGTGGCGATGGTGGAGATGACCAATCCTAAAGTTAAGCTGGCGGCGATAAACAACAAGGTTCCAAACAGAATTTGGCTGATTGCACCGTTAATCGGTACGCCGAAAATCCAATGTCCCAACCCTAGAATGATGAAAACCTGAATTAAGCCGACAAAGATATACGGCACGATTTTCGCCACCATTAGCTCTATCGAGTGGATGGGCGTGGTGATCAATAGCTCCAAATTTCCCCGTTCACGTTCTCGTACAATCGCGGCACTGGTGAACAAAATCATCGTCATGGTGAGAATCACACCGAGTAAGCCGGGTACGATGTTGACCGCAGAACGCCGACTTGGGTTGTAGTAGAGTGCGACTTCGAATGTTTTGCTTGGCGCTGGGCGAATTTCGAAATCAAAATCGGTCAATGGCATGGTTTGCAACGACAATATTGCCGAGCTGATCATGGTATCTGACCCATCCACAATCCATTGGCCAAGCTCTCGACCTTGCATCATGCGTTGTGTGAGATCGCTTGGTAAAATCAGCACGGCGCGCACAATACCATCTTGAATCGCTTGTTCAGCCTCTTGCGCGGTGGCATAGGTTTCTTTGATATCCACCACTTGAGTGACTTTGACGGACTGGGTAATGATCCGCCCGGCGGTGCTGCCACTTTGGTCGACAACACCTACCGGAATGTTGCGAATGTCCGTATTGATTGCGAAGCCGAACAGCAAAAGCTGGATAAGCGGGATCATCACCACCATGCCAAACGTGATTCGGTCACGGGAAAGTTGGCGAATCTCTTTGATCATGACGGCTTTCATGCGAGCGATAGATTTCATCATTGGCGGCCTTTTCCTGTCACGCTGACAAAAACATCTTCTAAGCTTGGGCGAGCGTGGTTCATTTCAGCGTTTTGAAGTTCAGGAAACGTCTGCTTTAACCATTCAATCGGCTGCTCGACATGCTGGTGGATAAGGATGCGTAAACGAATCCCCAACTGCGCCGCAGAGCGAACTTCGTCACGTTGAATCAGCTTTTCTTTGAGTTCACGAAGTTTGTCGGCTTTCACCTCAATGATATTAACGCCCATCTGTTCCATTAACTGTTCGGGTTCGCCATCGGCACGAATTTCGCCCGATTCCATGATCGCCAGACGGTGGCAGCGTTCCGCTTCGTCCATGTAATGCGTGGTGACCAAAATCGTCGTACCTTGATCGCACAAGTCGAACAACTGCTCCCAAAAATCGCGTCGATTTTCGGGGTCAACAGCGGATGTTGGCTCATCCAAAAATAGCAGTTCGGGTTTGTGCATGGTCGCCGCGGCCAGTGAAAGGCGCTGCTTTTGACCGCCACTCATGCCGCTTACGCGCTGTTTGCGCAATTGATCCAACCCGTAAGTGGTGAGTTGCTCTTCTATCCGCTCTTTCAGTGACTTGCTGCTTAAACCAAAAATTTGCCCAATAAATTCGAGGTTCTCTTGAACGGATAGGTCATCGTACAACGAGAATTTTTGTGTCATGTAACCAATTTTGAGCCGCAGTTGTTCGGATTGCTTTGGGATTTCTAATCCAAGCACATCCACACTGCCTTCGCTTGGGCTGAGAAGGCCGGTGAGCACACGGATGGTGGTCGACTTACCGCAACCATTTGGCCCCAAAAATCCGTAAATGCTGCCTTTGGGCACGTTGAGTGTGATGTTATTGATAGCAGTAAAGTCGCCGAACTTTTTGACCACATTTTGAGCTTGAATTGCATACTCGGTCATTGGCTTACTCCACCAAATCTACTTGGGCAGGCACACCTGACGGCAACGTTTTTGCAGACTCAGGTAAATCAACTTCTGCTAGATACATCAACCGTGAACGTTCTTCTTCGGTTAGTGCGAAGTAGGGCGTGAATGAAGGCTCACTAGCCACCCAACGAACGGTGCCTTGTAATGGATTCTCAAGGCCATCGACATTTACCGTCACGGTTTTCCCAGGAATAAACCCGATTCGATAATCGGCAGGAACATACACTCGCGCATACGGCACGCGGTTGGCTTGAATCACGGCAACCACACCGTTCACTGGTACGCGTTCGCCAAGATTGTAAGGCAAATTATCGAGCGTACCGTCACGCGTAGCCGTGATGGTGAGTTCTGCCAGTTTTTGCTCTTGCAACGCTACTTCGGCTTTTGCCGCCATTAAAGCGGCTTTAGCTTGTTCGATGTCTTCGAGGCGAGAACCTGCGGTGAGCTTACTGAACTCTTCTTTTGCTGAGTCTAATTCGGCTCTCGCCGAGTCCCTTGCCGCAAGAGCGGAATCTTTTTCGGATTGGCTGATGAGTTTTTTACGCACCAGTTCGGCTTTGCGTTGATAGTTTTTCTGCGCTTCGGTGAGCTGCGCTTCCGCTCGGGCTACGCGAGCCGATGCGGCAGCAATGTCTTCTGGGCGTTCACCATTGGTCAATTTAAGCAAATACGCTCCCGCTTTGGCTTGCTCGGCAACGGCGTGTGCAAGAACTGCTTGTTGATTCTTAGTATCGAGCTGAACCAACACTTCCCCTTCACTGACCAAGCTGCCTTCTTTGACAGGAAGGGCTCTAATTATCTCATTAGATGTGGCGGTAAACGTTACACGGTCACGCTCTAAGGTGCCAAGCGCTTGGTGCGTGTTATCTTTTGAACAGGCGCTTAAAAGGGCAATAATCAATGTGCCAAAAATGATTCGCTTCATAGTGCGGTGCTTCCTTTGAAGAAGTAATGCATGAATAGATAACTTGCGAACGGGAGCGTGTTGATTGAGCTCGTTAACCCGTCGCTAACCGCCATCCATAACGATTTCTTTTTAGAGCTTAGCATTTTATCTACAAGCGATTCTTTTTAAATAGAGAGGCTTAGCGTTGGAAGTGGGCTATGAAGGCCTCAATTTAAAGAACCTTGACCAAGCTCCGGTTTTTATCGGCAAATGACATTAAAAAAGCCCAGCGATGAGCGCTGGGCTTGAATAGATAAGAATGACGTGAGTGACTATGCAGTTTTGAACTGACCGACGATCTCTTGTAGACCTACCGCCAGCTCACTTAAATCGCGACATGCAATTGCTGTTTGGCGTGAACCTGTCGCCACTTCACTAGAGAACTGGTTGATGTGTTCCACGTTACGATGCAGCTCTTCTGTTACCGAGCTTTGCTCGCTGCAAGCACTCGCAATTTGAATGCTCATTTCAGCAATGTTATCTGCGCCTTTTTCGATTTGGTCGATGGTTGCACCGGCTTTTTGTGCTTGCTCAACGCACTCTTGAATCAAATCGCTGCTGTTATTTGTTGCTGAAACGGCACTCTTCGAACAATTTTGCAGTTTAGAGATGATCGTGATGATCTCTTCGGTTGAAGCTTGAGTGCGGCTTGCTAGCGTTCTCACTTCATCCGCTACGACGGCAAAACCACGGCCTTGTTCACCAGCGCGCGCAGCTTCAATGGCAGCGTTAAGCGCAAGCAAGTTGGTTTGTTCCGCGATGTCTTGGATAACGTCAACCACAACACTAATGTTAGACGCATCTTGTTCCAGTTCTGTCACCATGTTGCCAACTGATTGAATCGCCAATGACGCTTCGTGGATTTGGTTAATACATTCTTGAACGACGCTGCGGCCTTCTTTCGCATCGTGAGAAGCACTGTTTGCAGTTTCTGACGCGGCTTCGGTGTTGCTGGCGACTTCATTTACTGTCGCTTGCATTTCGTTCATTGCTGTTGCGATAAGGTTTAGCTGAACTTGTTGTTCATCCATGCCTGTTGAAGTCTGTTCGGAAATCGCGCTCACTTCTTCAATAGCGGTGCCTACTTGAGCTGTGGTTGACGAGATACTGTCGACCAAAGTAAGCAACTTCGCTTGCATATCAACGCAGGCATCTGCCAAGGTGCCAAGCTCATCATGGCCAATTTTGTTACGTGGAAGCTGGTAAGTTAGGTCGCCCGACGCGATTTTCGACGCCATGTTTACCACGTAATTTAGTGGTGTGCAGATCTGTTTGGTTAGGAATAGGCCTAGCGTAAAACTCAATGCCAATAGCGCGACGATAGCAATAATGCTGTAGGTGATTGCGCTGCGCACTGCTTCATGAGCGCTAGCAATATCTTCTTGTACGTAGGTTTGGTTTAGTTCCACTAAATCACGAATCGCATCGGATAATTGTGTGAATGTAGAAAATCCGTTTAACAATGTTTCATTTGCTTCGTCGATTTTATTATTCAATAGCAACTTCGCGTATTCATTGTTAAACGCACTGTATTTAACCCAGGCACTTTTTACTTTATTGAAAGCGTCTCGGTCGCGTTGATCCCATAGTCCTTTCTCATATTGGTCTAGATATTTATCAATTTTCTGTTCAGATTTTTCTAATCCGGCTACCCATTCCATGAATTGAGGGTGATTCACATTGGTTAATAAAGAGAATTCATCCTTTCTTAAAATTCCGAGTTCAATTTCGGTATTTTTCACGAGCAATACGCTAGGTACGGTGGTTTCAGAAAATACGGTAAGTTTTCCTTCTATCATCTTGATTTCAGATGTAAAGAAAACGGAGAGAGCGATAACAGATAACGAAATGATCAAAATCAGCGCACTGATTTTATACTTGATACTTAAATTAGAAAGTTTCATAGACTCACTGATAATGGGGGTTTGAAAGGCTCGGAGTCTATTACTGAGATTTGAAATATAGTGTGATTAATGTCTCAAATAAATTTATCGTGAATAAAATTAAGTCGCAATCTAAATGTTCATAATTAAAATAAATCCTTGTTATTTATAAAATTAATTATAATTTATAAATAAATGGAAATTAATAATGTGTTTCAATTTGGTGTTTATAGGGAAATTAACTGTTACATGATTATTATTTATTTTACCCCGATTTTTGTTTTTTATTATAGCGTTTGCTAATGAAACTTAGATCTTGAACATAAAATACATTCTTCGTCTTTAATATAACACTTGAAAATAACCGTAAGTCGAGGCTTTCATACTCAAGGTTGACATACTGTTTAAAACGCCAAACCACTTTAACTGCAAACGGCGATGTCGTTGCGGTTTTAAATGAGCAATTGCTTCACATTTTAAGTGGCTGATTTGTAAAATGGATTGCGGTCTGCCATGACAATAGGCAAGGTGTTGAATAATACGAATCACTCATATAAGGCCATCCATGACAACAACTGGTCACGTGCATTTTTATATTGGCACTTACACCAACCCACCGAGTACGAGCTCGGGCATTGCGCGTCTATCGCTGAACACTGAAACGGGTGAACTGACTCGGCTTGACGATGTTGTAGTTCAACGTAATCCGTCCTATCTCACGACCACCGAACACGGGCTGTATACGTTTAGCGAAATGGATAGAAATGAAGGTGCAGAGCTCGCGTTTTTTCGCGGTAGTGAATCCGTCTCTTTGCCGATTAATGGCGATTATCCGTGTCATTTGGATATCAAAGAACCGTTGTTGGCGGTTGCTAATTATGGCTCTGGAAATGTTAGCGTATTTCAATTGGATCGCGATGGTAAACCGCTTGGTTTATTGGCGGATTTATACGTTGATGGATGCGGGCCGAATTTAGAGCGCCAAACTTCTCCTCATGCTCATCAAGTCACGTTTTTAAAGCACAGTGATCAATTGGTTGTCGTAGACTTAGGCAGCGATAGCGTCCTTATTTATGATTACGATTCCCAGTCGCCGGATTTTTCACTGTCGCAAGTGATTCATTTACCCGCAGGTTCGGGACCGCGCCATCTGGTGTTTAACCAACAAGAGTCGACAGCGTATGTGGTTTGCGAACTGTCAGAAACCTTGATTGTACTGGTGAAGCACCAAGATAAATGGCTTATCTCGAATCAAATAGAATTATTAGAAGGGGAAGATAATCAGCAAGCGGCGGCGGCGATTCGTCTTTCGCAAGATGAAACGTTTTTGTATGTCTCTTGCCGAGCTCAGAACAAAATCAGTGTGTTTGATGTGTCTGGCGATACGCCGAAAAGGCGAGCAGCCATTCACTGTGAAGGGGCTTTTCCACGAGATTTTGTGTTGTCTCGTGATCAAAAGTGGTTGTTGGTTGCCAATCAACATTCCAACAATGTGGTGAGCTTTCGTCGCAATCCTCAAACAGGGGAAATTACTGCAACGGGTTATGACTGTGAGATAGGCTCTCCAGTGTGTATTGTCGAACAACCTTTGTAACGATTAACGCTGAAACAACAGGAAATAGAAAAGCCTAGCGGGCGGCTAGGCTTTCAGGATAAAAACAGTTAACGCCAATTTTCAACGTACAGTTAGACGTAAATTTTGCCTTTCATATACAACACACCATCACCAGATACTTTGACGCAATCCTCTTTGACTTCGCAGTACAGAACGCCACCACGCGCTGATGCTTGATACGCCACTAAAGATGCTTTGCCGAGCTCTTGCGCCCAATATGGTGCTAAGCCTGCGTGGATTGATCCTGTGACAGGGTCTTCATCTCCGCCGTTCGCTGGCCAAAAGTAGCGAGATACAAAGTCGTATTGACTGCCTTTTGATGTGACGACGACATCGTAAGGGGCGAGTTGTTTCAGTTGGTCGGATCGATATTGAACATCAAAAACGGTTTGCTCATCTTCCACGATGACGAAGTAAGCTTGCGGGCTAAGCAGTACGTGTGTTACTTCGCAGTTTAATCCCTCAATTAATTGCGTAGGAATGGCGTTGACGGGTTGTGGCGCTCTTGTCGGAAATGTCATTTCAATCTTGCCAAGTGCGTTCTTAATTACGGTTAAGGTGCCCACTTTTAATGTGTGAAACTCAATACTTCCTGTAACGCCGAGTTGATCGAACAACACCATGGAAGCGGCGAGCGTTGCGTGTCCACAAAAGTCGATTTCTGTAAGTGGTGAAAACCAGCGTATTTCATATTGATTCGTCCCAATCGTTTTAACAAACGCGGTTTCAGAGAGGTTGTTTTCCGCTGCAATGTTTTGCATTAGCTCTGGTTCTAACCACTCTTGCAAGGGTACGACTGCGGCTGAGTTGCCTTTAAATTGCGTGTCTGTAAATGCGTCAACGACGTAGATATCCAGTTCCATTTTGTCTTCCTTGTTCTCTGATCAATTAGTTAGCATAAACCAGATGCAACTCAGAGAATAAGAAATTTATGCCTGAATCTTAAAGTGTCAAAATAGACGATGATTTTATATTTTGTGATACTTATTGATGTACCTTGGCCTGTGTTGATGAATAAACTTGAATTGAACTCATTGAAAGGAATAAACACATGAAAGCGATTCACAAGTCTGTTTTGGCCCTTAGCGTTTTGGTTATCGGCTCTGCCCATGCTTTTGAACTAAAGAGCAAAGATATTCAAGAAGGTCATCCAATGGCGAAGACATTTGAATATTCAGGTTGGGGATGTGATGGTGCGAACCAGTCTCCACAACTGATGTGGAAAGACGTTCCAAAGGGTACGAAAAGTTTTGCGATTACCGCGTACGATCCTGATGCACCAACAGGCAGTGGTTTTTGGCATTGGATAGCGTTTGATATTCCAGCCTCAGTTAACGAGTTGCCTCGTGGCGTTGATATCAGCAAGCTCGGCGGTAAGGAGTCTCGTATCGATTACGGTACTACTGGTTTTGGCGGCGCATGTCCTCCAGAAAAAGATGGTATGCACCGCTACCAGTTTACCGTTTGGGCCTTGCCAAGTGACAAGTTGAACTTGGATAAGAACACGCCAGCGGCGGTTGTGGGATTCACGTTGAATAGTGTCGCATTGGACAAAGCGAAGTTAACCGCCACTTACACACGATAATTGAATAAGAAAGGGGAGAAGATGAGCCACCAATATCAAGTCACGTTGTTTCGTGCGGAGCAGCAGCAAAAGCTGCGTAACGTCAGGATTCATTCCCCGAGTATTATCCAGATCATTAAAGGGAGTAAGCGTCTGTTTTGGAAAGACGAAGCGTTCGATATTCTTCATCCTAATATCATGCTTTGTGAAGCAAACGCTTCGCTGAATTTTGAAAACCTTCCTCAGCAAGGGCGTTTTCTCTCTCGAATGTTCAGTTTTCACTGTGTGCCGAGTGATGACATGCTGGAGCTGAGTATGATCAATGCGCTTGGCGAAAATGTACCTGCGGTGGAGACAGATAAAGCATTGCAAGCAACGCTGAATGCGCTGTTTTCTTTTGAGCAAGAGAGCTTGAGTGAAGCGACGCAACGTTATTGGGTGTTGGGGTTGTATCAGCAGTTAGCGGAAAGGGGATTGTTGCATCGACTTTTTACCAGCTCGAATACCTCATTTAGCGAAAAACTCAGCCGCTATTTGTCACGCTCTCCGGGCGATGACCATCCTTTGGAACGGGTGGCTGAGCGTTTTGCTATGAGCCGAGCAACGTTGATACGCAAACTCAAGCAAGAGGGTACTCAGTATCGCGAAGTGCTGGCAGAAGTGCGCTTAAATCACGCACTCTACCTGATGCAAAATGGTTCATACAACGTTGCGTTGCTCGCGCAGTTGTGTGGCTATCAATCGGAAGGGCGTTTTAGCCAACGCTTTAAAGGCAAGTTTGGTTTAACGCCCAGCGAGTACATCAAAACCGTTGCCAGTTAGTACCTAACACTGCTATTTGGCTCGGTCTCAATGTTTCTCATTTTAGCTTTGGTATTTGGTTTTCATCCGCAGTGCGACGTTAACCAAAGCAATCAGAACCGGAACTTCGATCAACGGGCCAATTACGCCAGCGAATGCCTGGTCGGAATTCAGACCAAATACAGCAATGGAAACCGCAATGGCCAACTCAAAGTTGTTACCCGTTGCCGTAAATGCGATGGAGGCATTTTTATCGTAGGGGATGCCCATTCTCTTCCCGATAAAGAAGCTGGCAAAAAACATCAATACGAAGTAGATCGCTAGTGGGACTGCCACGCGGAATACATCCATTGGCAGTTGTAAAATCATCTCTCCTTTGAGGCTGAACATCAGCACGATGGTGGCGAGCAAAGCGATCAAAGTAATGGGTGAAATTCGAGGAATAAACACATCGTTGTACCACTTCTCACCCTTTGCAGCGACTAACCACTTACGACTGAGAAAACCAGCAAGGAAAGGAATTCCTAGGTAAATCAATACGCTTTCTGCAATGTCACCCATGGAAATATCAACCACAAAACCTTCGTAACCAAAGAATGGTGGAAGTACCGTGATGAATAGCCAAGCCATAACGCTGTAAGTCAGAATTTGAAATGCGCTATTTAATGCCACTAAGGCCGCGCCATATTCTTTGTTGCCGCCGCCAATATCATTCCACACTAAAACCATAGCGATGCAGCGTGCAAGGCCAATCAAAATAATGCCAACCATGTAACCCGGATGATCACCAAGAAAGGTTAAGGCAAGAACGAACATCAGGATTGGACCGACGATCCAGTTCATAACCAGAGACAGTGTGATGGCCTTTTTATCTCTCGTTACTGTTCCCAATAGACCGTAGTTCACCTTGGCGAGTGGTGGGTACATCATCAAAATCAAACCAATGGCGAGCGGTACGTTCGTACTACCAACGGACATTGCTTCGTTCCATTCTGCTACTTGCGGGTAGGCCGCGCCTATCCCCACGCCGATGGCCATTGCGACAAAAATCCAGACCGTTAAGTAGCGGTCAAGAAAGCTCATTTTTTCACTGGCACTATTTAAAACTTCAGTCGTCATAGTGGTCTCTATTCGTTTATCGTCGAAAGGCGATGTATTAAGTTATAGTTTATCTTTGCGCGCGTGGAAAGCGCGCAACGTGTCTTAGCTAAATAAACCGGAAAACTGAGCGTTAAACGCGTTCAGTTTTTCACGTTGAATACGGTAACAAACCTTTGGCGGGTTGGGTTCTGCACTGATAAACCCGGCCTGTTTTAGAATGCGTAAGTGTTCTGATACAGTCGATTGCGCTAAACCTAACTCAGAGACTAAATCGCTATTTAAGCAGCCACCCATGGTGTCTAAAGTGTGAAGAATATGCAGAATGCGTAAGCGAGCTGGATGAGACAGCGCTTTCGCTTGAGCGGCGAGTGCTTGTTCTTTATCGAGTTGTTGTTGCGTGGTTTCAAAAGCAGTTTGGCACGTTTCGCTGCATTTGTTGCTCATGAGCAGACCTTTATAGTTAATCGTCGAATTACGATTAAGTGTACGTGTGCTTTTTCTAAGGCGCAACTGTTGAAAGGAGAATTGAAGATAATCGACGTCAAAAAATGGGAAGGGATGATGTCCCGCAAATATTTGGTGGACTAACAAAGAATTCGGTCAAATGGCAGCAAGTAAAACAGCAGAACTTAAAGATACGACGAATTGGGGGTGTGGTATCAGGAGCTAAGTTCTGCTTGGGGGTTAGGTTGTGAGCAATTTTCTATATTTCCTGCGAGCCAAATCAGTATGGTGAAAAAAGGGGAGGTAAAAAAGAGAGTAGATTTCTTCGCTTTATTCCTGATAAGACCAAATAGGAGGGTTTTTCCTACAATATAGGGACGAAATGCTAGTAAAAGGGGAACAAAGTGTTTGGAAGTTTTCTTATTTTATTGCCGCCAAGTTCAGTAAAATACGCCTATTCAATGACCTCCTAGAGTTAAGGTACGTGCGGTGTCTGATCTCAACTTATTTCGTTATTACCAACGCTTGCTCTCTTTTGGTGTTGGTAATGAAGCAAAAACTACGCTGCAAGAAATCGCCGATTTGTTGTTTACTTCGCCTCGTCATGCGCGCAGTTTGCTGGCGCAGATGCAAGAGATAGCGTGGTTAAGTTGGCGACCAAAACCGGGACGGAACCAACGTTCAACATTGTTGTTAAATGTTGAACTCAGCGCGCTAAAAGAAAGCCTTGCACTAGAGCGGATCAAGCTTGGTAAGTACGAGAAAGCGCTGTCGATTCTGGATGAAGATGAAGCTGCATTTGGGCGACTCCTCAAAACAACGTCGGGCGCATCGGTAAAAGAGGGGCGGCTCAATATTCAGCTGACCTACAAACGCATGTTCGAGCGTGTTGTTCCTCATCAATTGCAGCGAAGCAGTGAGCGCTTTTTGCTACGCCAAATTTATTGCTGTTTGGTATCAAGTGATTATTACGGGCGCGTAAAACCAGAGCTGGCGCACCATTGGCGATACGATGAGCAAAAATTCGAATGGACGTTTTACCTTCGCCCCGGGCTTACCTTCCATAATGGCAACCCAATCGATGCCGACACGGTGGTGAGTTTGTTTGCCAAATTGAGCTCACTAGAATACTACGAGAAAGAACTCGCGCATGTGGCAAACGTGACTGCGCCAAACCCTCTCAAAGTGGTGTTTACACTTAACCGACCTGACTTGGGTTTTGCTGGGCTTATTTCTGGCGTGAAATATGGCATTCAGCCCGTGAGTCAGGTGAACGTTGCGAACAACAAGTTGGTGGTGGGGAGTGGTCCATTTTCCGTCGTTGAGCACAGTGAAAACCGATTGAAACTGCAAGCGTTTGATGGCTATTACGCGTGTCGAGTATTAACGGATTTGGTGACGATCTGGATCGTCAACGATGAAAAGATGGAGAACCCATCGCTCGCTGCGAATACTCTGCAACCACAGCCAGTCCTTGTTGATGACATGTGCGGTCACTACATGTCGACACCGAACAGTGAAACGTCCCCAGCGAGCAAACGCAGTCGAACGGAAGACGGTTGTTTGTTCGCACTGTTTAACCATCATGCGAAGCACGCTTTGTCTCAGGCTCAGCGCCGATACATCAGTGATTTGATTCGACCGGAGCAGTTAGCCGAAGTGATGAAGAGCGAAAAGATCAATTTCGGTAGCGTCGCTGCTTATAACTTGTTGCCAAACTGGAAGCCGGTGTTGCGCCCATTTGGAGATGCGGTCAAGTTACCAAAGCTGATCACCATCGCAGGGTACAATTACACGGCGCTACGCCGGTGCGCGCGAGCGATTTCTTCGCGTTTAGAGCGTGCGGGCAGCCGAGTGGAGATCGTTATGTACTCCTACCGAGAACTGAGCGAGAAAGCCAAAAACGGCACGCTAGATGAGACTCTGGTCGTCACCAATATCAACTTGGACGATAACCGTCATGCGTCTGCGTTTAGCAACTTCTTTAGCAATGCAGTGCTTTACCACACCTTAGGGGCGCAAAATGCGGCGTGGTTGGATGCTCAAATGGAAAACGTCCGCGCATTTTCACCGCTTGAAGATTACCTGAGCGCGTTAGAGCCGATTGCGTCCACTTTGATTAGCGAATATTGGATTGCACCGATGTTCCACCATACTCAGACGCTACGTTTTCAAGGGGTCTTGGAAGATGTCGCACTCACAAACTGGGGATGGCCAGACATACGATCCGTTTGGTCTGCGGACTGATCAAAACCGCCTGAGTGGCGGGTTGTTTTTATTTCTTCTAGCCAACAAATGTGATGTTTATCTACGTTTGAGCGTGAGCTATCAATAAATGGCCCGAAATGAACTTTGAAATTAATCACGAATTATATCGAGTCAATAGGTCTAATGTGATCTGATTTAAATAATGTAACTTTAAGAATATTGTCGAGAAAGTGATTGCATTCAAAATTCGTCTATTGACTTGTTGCTCAAATAAAATTTGTAGATTTTTTACGTGTGAGATTTTTGAGCTCTATCCATTTAAACAAATTGACAGGCTTTAAAGTGTGATTCGAAGCACAAAAGTAGCTCGGTTGCGCGGTTGGGACTCTGTTATTGATAATTAACCCATCAGATGACGAACTGTTGATAGGGTTAAATATGCTGTACGAGTTAATCGACCACGAACTAGTAGATGTAATTAATGATCGCGCTTACCAATGGCAAGATGCGGTTAAAAAGACCACTCAATACCTAGAAAATAAAGGTTACGTCTCCCAGCACTATGCTGATGCGATCATCCGTTCAACGGAAGAAAACGGTCCTTACTATGTGTTATGCCCTGGATTGGCTATGCC
Source organism: Vibrio sp. VP6 (assembly GCF_028823755.1). Lineage (NCBI taxonomy): Bacteria > Pseudomonadati > Pseudomonadota > Gammaproteobacteria > Vibrionales > Vibrionaceae > Vibrio > Vibrio sp. VP6. The sequence goes on along the minus strand of NZ_JAPEID010000030.1, from coordinate 13,347 downwards.
TCATGCCCGACCTGAAACTGGCGTTTTAAAAACAGGCTTAGGCATCCATATTTTCCCATCACCTGTTGATTTTGGATCGGAGCTCGGTCCGGCCAATATTCTTATTACCTTAGCTGCGAAAGACTCTGATACCCACATTGAGGTGATTCAAGCGTTGAGCGAGATGTTTGTGGATGAAGAGAACATTGCAAAACTGGCACAGGCCTCTTCCAAAGAACAAGTGCTAGACATAATAAAAGCATACTAAAAGGAACATAACGTGAAAGCAAACATGCGAGCCAATGTGCAAGCCTTCGGAGGTCATTTGACCGCCATGGTGCTGCCAAATATCGGAGCCTTTATCGCTTGGGGTTTTATTACTGCACTCTTTATTCCTACGGGCTGGATGCCAAACGAAGCCTTTGGCGAACTCGTGGGGCCAATGATCACTTACTTGCTGCCACTTTTGATTGGTTACACTGGTGGTCAGATTGTTGGTGAAAAACGCGGCGCGGTAGCGGGGGCTATCGGTACGATGGGCGTGATTGTCGGGGCTGACATACCGATGTTTGTTGGCGCAATGATCATGGGCCCACTGAGCGCTTGGGTTGTGGTGCAAGTGGATAAACGTATTCAACACCGCATACCTTCTGGTTTTGAAATGGTGGTCAACAACTTCTCGTTGGGTATCGTCGGTATGTTGTTGTGTTTGTTCGCCTACGAGATTGTTGGCCCTTCAGTCACCGCAGCAAACTTGTTTGTGAAATCAGGCATCGAAGCGTTGGTTGCAACGGGTTTCCTGCCTTTGTTAGCGATCATTAACGAACCAGCAAAAGTGTTGTTCCTCAATAATGCCATTGACCAAGGCATTTACTACCCACTAGGCCTGCAAGCGGCAGCAGAAACGGGCAAGTCCATCTTCTTTATGGTGGCGTCTAACCCAGGCCCTGGTCTTGGTATGCTGCTGGCCTACGCGAAGTTTGGTCAGGGTTTGTCTAAACGTTCTGCGCCAAGTGCCATCATCATTCACTTCTTTGGTGGTATTCATGAGTTGTACTTCCCATACGTACTCATGAAACCAATCATGATTGTGGCAATGATTGCTGGTGCGGCGACAGGCATCGCAACCTTCAACCTATTCGATGCCGGTTTGGTCGCGGGTCCAAGTCCAGGCTCTATCTTCTCTTACCTTGCTCTTACTCCGAAAGGTAGCTTCATCGCGACCATCGCAGGTGTGACAAGTGCAACGATTGTCTCTTTCTTGGTAGCAAGTGCGATTTTGAAAGTGAGCAAATCAGAAGAAAAAGAAAGCGAGTTTGAGAAATCAGTTTCTGACATGAAAGAGATGAAAGCAGAAGGCGCAGTTAAGCCAGTTGCGGCAGCTGCGACGACGCAAGAACCGAGCAAGCCAATTTCATTTGTCGCATTCGCATGTGATGCGGGTATGGGCTCTAGTGCAATGGGCGCATCGACCTTCAAACGCAAGCTGGTACAAGCTGGGATAGAGATTGAAGTGAAGAACTTTGCCATCGAGAAAGTCCCGAGTGAAGCCGATATCGTCGTGACACACGAGAGCTTAGAAAGCCGCGCAGTCAACGCGACAGGTTTACCAGTCGTAACGATCAAGAACTTCCTCAACGACCCAGCGCTTGACGAGCTGATGGATAAGATTAAGCAACAAACGGTCGCGACTGAGCAACCTGCCTAACAATGCAGTTTGGGGCGGCAGGTATCGCCCCAATTAGGAGAAAAATCATGGTAAAAACAACGGCAGCGGTTATCTGTGGTGAGAAAAACGTTCAATTAAGAACCTTTGATTTACCAAACATTTCAGCCGACGAACTTCTGGTTAAAAACATTTCAAACAGCATTTGTCTATCCACTTACAAAGCAGCATTGTTAGGTAGCAAACACAAACGCGTTCCTGAAAACATTGACGAAGTGCCAGTGATGACAGGTCATGAATACGCAGGTGTGATTGTTGAAGTCGGTGAGAATCTAAAAGATCAATTCAAAGCTGGTGACTACTTTGTTTTGCAACCTGCCATGGGCTTGCCAACAGGCTACTCAGCGGGCTACAGCTATGAGACATTTGGTGGCAACGCGACGTATTCCATTATTCCTAAAATCGCTATCGACCTAGGCTGTGTACTGCCTTACCACGGCGATTACTTTGCTGATGCGTCTCTGGCTGAGCCAATGTCTTGCATTATTGGTGCGTACCACGCGAGCTACCACACCACGCAATACGTGTACGAGCACGATATGGGCATTAAAGAAGGTGGTGCGTTAGCGCTACTCGCTTGTGCTGGCCCAATGGGGATTGGTGCAATTGACTACGCGATTAACGGCCCTGTAAAGCCAAAACTGATCGTGGTGACGGACATCGACGCTGCGCGTTTAGACCGAGCTGAAAGTCTCATTCCCGTTGCAAAAGCTAAAGAGCAGGGTGTAGAACTGCACTACGTGAATAGCGCTCAAATCGACGATCCGGTCGCGTATCTCAAAGCACTCAACGGTGGCGATGGTTATGATGATGTAATGGTCTATGCGGCGGTTGCTCAAGTGCTAGAACAAGCCGATGAGCTACTTGGCAATGATGGCTGCCTCAACTTCTTTGCTGGCCCAACGGATAAGAATTTCAAAGTGCCGTTTAACTTCTACAACGTGCATTACGAATCAACCCATATTGTAGGAACGTCTGGTGGTTCAAAGGGTGACATGGTGGAATCTATTGAGCTTTCCTCGCAAGGCAAGATCAACCCGTCTTTCATGATCACTCATGTCGGTGGCTTACAAGCTGCACCCCATACGATTCTGAATCAGTTGGATATTCCGGGCGGTAAGAAGTTGATTTACCCACATGTTGACCTGCCATTGACGGCGATTGATGACTTTTTATCGCTGGCAGACCAAGACCCGTTCTTTGCGGAACTCGATGCGATTTTGTGCGCGAACAACTATGTGTGGAACGCGCATGCAGAAAAAGCGTTACTTGAGTTTTATGACGTGAGCTTAACGGTTTAGTTGCAACGAACATGTGTGGTAGCCTTTGCGCTGCCACATAATGGAGAGGTCATAAGACGTTGTCACGTGAAGACGAATTACTGGAGAAATTGGAAGAGTGTGAAAATGCCACTGCGTTTCTTCAGGTTTCTAACAAAATAATTAACCTCAAGTTAAAAGCATTACTTCCGAGTGTGTTCGTCCAAGACGACTTAGTGAAGGAGTATGCTGTGGATCCTTTATTGAGAGAAGATGGGCCATTGGTCACGACCGATGTTGTCTCCAAGTTGATGTTTGCGATGGGGAAAATCTCATTACAAACTTATGCAGACATTGGCTTGTACGATCAGGTATTGGAGTATGTGGTTACTCAGCCTGAAAAGATCGCGTTTACAGATGATGTGATTTATGACTTCATCAAAAACCAAGCGGTACTCTCTTCTCAGCAAGACTGCTTTTATCTTGAGTCGATCAATCAGCTAAAGTTCTCTTCGTTTGAGTCCTTTTCGCAAATGAGATACGAATCTCTCATCAAAACAGTGCTCAAGCTGTCGTGTGAAATGTTGATAGAAAGAATCGAAGAGGAAATCAATCAGTAAGGGTTCACCATGAAAGTGAATTTAAACGTCAGTGGCTTTGAAACCGAAGCAACCTTTCCCGATGCTGACGTAAAACTAATCCATCAGCCTCTTATCGAAAAATTTACTCGCCTCTATCATGAGAAGCAGGAACGCATAGTGGTGTTCTTGTGTGCCCCTCCGGGCAGCGGTAAGTCGACACTCGCTGCGTTCTGGGAATACTTGTCGGAACAAGATGAAAGCCAAGAGCCTATACAAGTGCTGCCGTTTGATGGTTTCCATTATCCAAATGAGATCCTCGACAACAATACGATTGAACGAGATGGCGAGCTCGTGTCTCTGCGCAGTATTAAGGGAGCCTATCAAACATTTAATCTGACGGAGCTTATCGACAAGCTCAAACAGCTCAAAGTGAAAGATCCGAAATGGCCTTACTACGACCGCAATTTGCATGATCCAGTCGACGACGCCATTTTAGTGAATCGCAATGTTGTTGTCGTTGAGGGGAATTGGTTACTGCTTAATGAACCGGTGTGGAATGAACTGCATCGTTTGGCAGATTTTACCGTCTTCGTCGATACACAGCCTGAGTTTCTGCAAGAACGCTTAGTAAACCGTAAGATTCGTGGTGGCACCGCACCAGAAGCCGCATTAGCGTTTTATTTAAACTCAGATGCCGTAAATGTAGATAAGGTTTTAAATCACTCAATTCCAGCGGATCTCACGCTGTTTCTCAATCAAAACGGTTCGTTCGAAATTCGATAATTTGTCCACAATTTAGGAGGTCACCATGGATATCGTCGTTGATAGCCACACCCATACTATTGCCAGTGGACATGCCTACAGCACCATTTTAGAGAACGCATTGGCAGCCAAGAATAAGGGGTTAAAACTTCTTTGTACCACCGATCATGCTCCCGAAATGCCAGGAGCCCCTCACTACTGGCACTTCAATAATCAAAGAATTTTGCCCCGCTTTTTGCATGAGGTCGGTATTCTCCGTGGCGTTGAAGCCAACACTTTAAACGTCAAAGGCGAGATCGATCTTCCGCTTTCCTCTGATCAACATCTTGATTGGGTAATTGCTAGCTTTCATGAGCCCGTTTTTAGACCCGCAACCGAAGCGGAGCACACTGCCGCGTTAATTAACGTCATTAAAAGTGGCAGAGTGGACGTGTTAGGGCACTTAGGTAATCCCAATTACCCATTTGATATGGAGCAAGTGTTGCGTTGCGCTAAATCACACAATGTGGCGATTGAGGTGAACAATACGTCTCTCACAGGCAAGAGCCGAAAGGGCAGTGATGCGCGCTGTGATCAAATTGTTGCCTTAGGAAAAGAGATTGGCGTGTATTTCAGTACCGGCTCTGATGCGCACTTTTGCGAAGAGATTTCAAAACTGGATCTCGCCATCGAATTGCTGGAAAAACATGGCGTGGAGAAGGACAAAATCCTAACGACTTCAACCTGTCGTTTCTTGAAGTTCTTACTACTCAGAGGTAAACCACGCATTCCTGAGTTCGACGCGTTTTACTGATGTATGTGCATGAATAATCAAAAGTAGACCCCGCCAATCGGCGGGGTTTGTATTAGTTATGTACAAACTTGCTTACTTACAAAGGTGACTCAACGACTACATATTTACGATCTGCCCTAAGTGGCGCAAACCATGTGTCTTGGTATTTGAAATAGCTTTGCCCGTCTATCACTACCGTCTGCTTGGTGTGGGGAAGTGAGTCAACAATTTCGCCAAGCTTATAAGGACTTGAGGCTTTCTTAGTGATCGTTTTGCTTGTCTCTGTTGTCGTGGTACTCACTTGGTTAGGAGAGGCAGGTGAGGTTGTCACAGTACTTAAGTTCGTTGTTGTTGACGCTGAGTTAGGTAAAACATCACTACCACTGATGACTGTGTAATTTCCGGCTGGTGGATTTTGGACATACACGTAACGACTGCCGCGCTGTTGATAATAGGCGTCTTGCACAATGGCGTAGGTCACCCCAGCGAAAATCGCAAACGTAGCGATGCCAACCAGATCGTTATGGTAATAGTAATAACGACCACGATAAGGTGGATACCAATAACCAGGTCGCACATAAATGAAAGAGGAATGGTATCGCGGCGGTCTTATTACGACGGGTGGACGATGGTAGTAAGGCGGTCTGTAGTCGTGTGAAGGGCGATGCGGCGGCCGAATCGGTCGCTCCGGACGATTTACAGGATGACTGTGGTGCTTATTGCCCGGTTGAGTAATGGGTTTCACCGAATGTTGCGGATGAGGTTTTGCCTGTAATGTTGTTGTGCCAAGTATCATGACAAACACACTGGTCGCAAGCCCTCTGAAAATTGATATGTAGTTCATAAAACGCCTCCCCTTGATATTGGAGAGTAGGGTGCTCAAAACATAAGTATAACAGAGCGAAACAATTAGGAAGCGTTAGGATCTGAGCGTTGTTCAAGTACTAGAGATAAGAGGCGCACCAGTAGGGACTGTGCTTCAGGTGATAGCAGCCGAGCAACCGTCACCAAATCTTCTGCGGTCACGTGTTCTATCCCTCTAATATCGAGCGCGATATCGAGGTCAGTCAGATTTAGAGAGCGCAAAATAGAGCGGTATTGCGAAAGTTTGAGATCCGATTCACCTCGCTCGATGCGTTGGTAGGTTTTGACGCTCATCCCCGCGATATTTGCCATTTGTTCACGCGACAAACCGTGCTCTTTTCGTCTAATAATGAGCGCTTCAACGATAGGGTCTACGTGCATGGCTTCTCCAGATAGGACAGTTTTGACCTAATCAACGCAAGAAGTGGACCACTTTAACCACCCTATCTTTACCCGATTTTAAAAAGGGTATAAGAATGGCGTTCTAATTAAATGTGCAATTATTTCAGTCAGTTCTTATAAAAATGGAAAAGCATCAGTCATATAAATCAATTACAGCAAAAGTCTCTATTCGCAAAATGCAACGCATTTTAGATCAGCTGCTGAATGAAATTGATGAGAAACACCGCGCTTCAAAAGAGAATGTTGTGACATTGACTCGGCAGTCACAGCATCGTCTGATGAGCTATAAAGAGCTTTATCTTCACCGTGAGGCTATAGCCGAAAGTGAATTGCTGTTGGCGTATGAAAGCATGAGTGATACCGAGAAACAGATAGCTGATATGGGGCTATCAGAACTAACTTATGCCATTGAAGCGCTAGATAGAGCGTGCTAACGCATTGCACAATATCGTCAACGATTGGATTGTGTTGAATAAAGGGAATAATAAACAAAGAAGGGATGCAAATGCTGGGGAACCACACCCAGCATTCGGACACTCATTTACCTAAATTTTCGAACCGTAAATCAGTGTTTAGAGGTATGTGAACCGAAGCGAGTCGGTACGCAGCGAATAATAGCGATATTGTCTGATCTAGGCTACGTCCTTGGAATCTAATACCTTAATCTAAACTGTAAATTAATTTGTACACACGCCAATAATTGAGCGCTCCAGCACGTTCTTTTTCTCATTAAGCGATAAAAGACTAACTAGCGATGAAAATAGCAACATATCTATTGCTCTAGCAAAGGGTTGTTAAAATATATCGCTGTAAGACTGACCTTTTGCTTTTCAATCGTCCTAGTTATGCCTTACAATCTTTTTTGAACCAAATCCATTCATAAAGAATGGGGTTGATGATTCCAGATGAACGATTTTGCTTCGAACCCAAAGTTGTCACATCTCATCAGCCATTAACATCGCCCAAAACGACTCCCGATTCATTCATGTGCAATTGAACTAACCACCTTTTGCTGCATGTTTCTTGTGACAGGGGTTCTTGTATCCATTTTCTGGCTAAGAGAGAAGTAGGGTCGTTTTGTGTCTGTGCTCTGGATGCTGCACAGCAGGCGAGAGATAAACGGATTGAATTTAGAGGTATTAACCGTGAACCTAAAACTTGTCGGCAGCTCCCTGATCGTTGCAGGTACTGCTCTTGGCGCCGGTATGCTTGCCATACCTATGGTGCTTGCTCAATTTGGCCTCCTTTGGGGCACTCTTCTTATGTTGTTCATCTGGGCTGGAACCACTTATGCCGCTTTGCTTCTACTTGAAGCGAGTTGCAAAGTCGGTGGTGGCGTAAGTATGAACGCAATCGCCCGCGAAACACTGGGTAAAGGCGGTCAGTTAGTGACCAATGGTCTGCTTTACGCGTTGCTTGTTTGTCTATTGATGGCTTACATCATTGGCGCTGGCGATCTAGTGCAAAAAATCACGGCATCAGTCGGCCTTTCTGTTTCCACTGTTTCTAGCCAAGTTGGCTTTACTATCTTAGTGGGTCTGATTGTTTCTGCTGGCACTGGTGTGGTCGACAAGCTGAACCGTGGTCTGTTTATCGGTATGATTGTTGCGCTTGTTTTAACGCTGTTTGCTCTTGCTCCTAGTGTTTCATTCGAAGGCCTAAACGAAGTCGTGAGTAGCGACAAAATGGCACTGATCAAAACCAGTTCTGTGCTATTCACCAGTTTTGGCTTTATGGTCGTCATTCCTTCGTTGGTGACTTACAACAAAGAAGCGAGCAAAACTCAGCTGCGCAACATGATCGTTGTCGGCTCTACGATTCCTTTGGTTTGTTACCTATTGTGGTTGTTTGCGGTTGTGGGTAACTTGCCGCCACATGAGTTGGTGCAGTACTCAAACGTCACTGAACTTATCTCGGTTCTTGGTCAACAGTACAATGGCTTGGAGTTTATTCTGTCCATGTTTACTGGTTTGGCATTGCTAACTTCATTCTTGGGTGTGGCAATGGCGCTTTACGACCAAAACGCGGACTTGCTCAAAACCAGCAAGCCAGTGGTATTCGTCACCACATTTATTCTGCCGCTACTTGGTGCTGTATTTGCTCCGGAACATTTCTTAGCAATTTTAAGCTACGCAGGCATTATTCTTGTGTTCTTGGCGGTTTTTGTTCCACTGTCGATGACAATGAAAGTGCGCCGTGTTCCTGTCGAAGATAACAGCGTTTATGAAGCTGGTGGCGGTGTGATGGGCATGAGTATGATCTTCCTGTTTGGCTGCTTCCTACTATTTGCGCAAGCTGTCTAATACAAGCACATTGAATACATGAGCCGCCCGTTGAAAAACGAGCGGCTTTTTTAATGGCAATGACATAAGTTTTACGAGAGATGACGGCTTTGACGTCGTGCTGATATTTGTTCATAAGCTCTGACCGAGAGGTGATACTCATTAGCGAACGACTGACATGTGGTAAGCAGATGCTGACTAATATGGTGATAGTTATATCGATAAGGGGAATCGTTGTGTCAAAGCAATTATCTGTTGCCATGGTTGGCGTTATGCTGTCTTTGGGTGTGTTCAGTGCGGAAGCGATGGCAGATCCAAAACACAGACATGGTCATAAACACGAGCATCATCATGACCATCACCACCATAAACGTAAGCACAAGCATAAACACCGACATCATGATGTGATTGTGGTGAACCCAAGGCCGCCAAGGCACCAATACTACTATTACGACCGCATTCCTCGTAATAGCACTTACATTCAAATTGGTAACTTTACGTATTTAAAAGTGGATGACCATTATTATCGTCGTTCAAGTGACCGATACATCCATGTAAAACTATAGATACAAAAACAGCGAGCTAGGCTCGCTGTTTTTGTTGATGAAAGGTCTAAACCGTAAAGCGATTTAGGATTTCATCCTGCTTGCGTACATTGTCGTGTTGAGATTGCATCGCTTCGTTAGTGCGGTTTGCAGAATCAGCAACTTGAGTGGATAGGTCTTTAATATTGACCGTGTTGTTGTTGATTTCTTCCGCGACAAGGCTTTGCTCTTCTGCCGCAGAGGCGATTTGCAAGTTCATGTCTGAGATGCGTTGAATCGCATCACGAATGCGTTGTAGCGCATCATTCGCCAAATCAGCTTTTTCTACCGCTTCTACAGCACTGCCTTTGCTTTGATGCATTGCGCTTGCCACTGAAGAAGCACCAGATTGTAGCTGCTCAATCATGCTGCGAATTTCTGTTGTCGATTCCTGTGTACGTTGTGCCAGTGTGCGAACTTCATCGGCCACTACAGCAAAACCACGACCAGATTCACCTGCACGTGCAGCCTCGATTGCAGCATTCAATGCAAGTAGGTTGGTTTGGTCTGCAATATCGTTGATAACTTTAAGAATCGTTTCGATGTTTGCTGTTGCTGACTCTAACACTTGAACTTCTTCAACAGCCAAATCGATGCTGTCTGAGAGCATATTAATGGTTTGTGTTGATTCGCTCACCACTGATGAGCCTTCAATGGTTGCTTGATCGGCTTCTTTCGCAGCGCTTGCGGCGCCTTGTGCGTTGTTCGCAACTTCTGTCGCGGTGACAGACATTTCGTGCATTGCGGTTGCCAGTTGCTCCAATTCTTGAAGCTGAGTTTGAATGGCACCAGCGGAGTCGCGTGCGCCTTCTGCCGTGATTTGAGTGCCAGTAAGAATCTGATCAGAGATCGATTTCGATTCAATGATCTGCTGCTGAAGATTTTCCATGAAGGTGTTGAAGTTTTTCGCTAGCTCAGAAAACTCCTGATCGGTGTCGGTTTCTAGGCGTTGCGTTAAATCACCTTTGCCAGATGCGACGTCTTTAATTGCCGTGTTTAGTGTATCTAGCGGGCGCATTAGGGTTCTGATCAGAAGTGTTAATGCGATAACTGAAGCAAGTACAGCGATGATTGAGTAAATGATCGCGCTATTACGTAGCTCTCCAACCACTGAGTAAGCTGCCGTTTCATCAATGATTGCACCCACGTACCAGTTCTCACTTGGGATATGAGTAAGGCTAACCATGTAAGGATTGTTATCAACTTCGATGTGTTGAGTCGCCTTATTTAAGTCAACTTGCGGTAGGTAACTATTGAGCTTTTCACCGTTGTACTTACTTTGCGGGTGCGCAATCGTCGTGCCATCGTCAGTGACTAAGAACAAGTAACCAGCATCAAACAGGTTCACTTGGTTAACTAGGTCGGAAAGGGTAGTTAGCTCTAGGTCGTAAAACATGCCCGCTAAGAACTGACCGTTTTGTTTTACTGGCGTACCAACAGAGATGATCACATTCTTAGATGAAGCATCAACATAAGGGTCGGTAACCACCAAATCGCCTTTGTTTTTGGCTGCGATAAACCAAGGGCGTTGGCGAGGATCATAATCAGGCCCTGCATCCCAACCGTCGTCGTTTTCAATCACGAAGCCATTACTTTCATAACCAAAACCAATCGCTAGGAAGCTCGATTTCGGAGTTGGCTTTTCAAGAATGTCTTTTACGTATGTGCGGTCGTTTGGTGATAGTTCTATGATCTCTGTGATCGAGCGTGCGAGATCTTTCTTCGCGTTCATTTCGGATTGAACGGTGTTGCTCACACTGGTCAAAATCTCTTTAACGCTTGAACTGATGTGCTCCTGAGTTTGAGAACGAATCGTCATAACTTGTTGCGTCGATAGTAGCGACACAGTAATTAGCAGCAAAATTGAAGAGGCGGTGACAACCTTATGTCTGAATTTCATGAGTTTTCCTCTAAGTCTCCCGGATAGTTTTCTTCTGCTTCCACCTCTTTTTGGGTTCGGGTGAATTCGGCAGAAAAAGAAACCTGTTGTGTTTGATTACTTTCTTATCGACATCTTTATCAAAAACATGAATCCATTTGTTGTCTTTTTTAACCAAAATTAAACAAAACGGTGATTTGAGTTAAAACTTGTGAGTTTGATCTGATTAGTGAGCCATCTTAATGAAAGCGTCATAATGAAAGGAATTGCTTAAAGAGTACTGTTGCTAACAGGTTTGATTGAGGAGTTTAGTAAAGTTTTATTTATTATAAATAAGCATTTATTGAGGTTTTTTCTTTGTAAATTATAGAGTTTACGTTGGGAGCGAAGTTAAGTGGGGAAGTAAGCCAAATTTTAGTTGTAAAAAAGGCCCCGACAGAGCGGAGCCTTTGTGTATGCTTTGATTTTAGAAAATCAGATGCGCAACACCAGCAATCACAGGAAGTGTAATCAGCGTACGCAGAATGAAGATAACAAACAGTTCTACGATGTTGACTGGAATCTTGCTACCTAGTAGTAGTGCACCAACTTCTGACATGTAAATCAACTGAGTAACAGACATTGCTGCGATAACAAAACGAGTCATTTCGTTGTCGATAGATGCCGCTAGAATCGCAGGGATAAACATATCTGCAAAGCCAACCACGATAGTTTGCGATGCTTGTACCGCTTCAGGAATTTGTAGCAACTCTAAGTAAGGAATGAATGGCTGACCAAGGATCTCAAACACTGACGTGTATTCAGCAATCACTAGTGCAACGGTACCCAAACCCATAACCACAGGCAGTACGCCAAACACCATATCGATAGCGTTGTGCACACCTTCTTTGAATACGGACTGAACAGATTTTACTTCTGCAGCGCGTTTTAGAGCTAAGTCCATGCCCCAAGAGAATGTCGTGTGACCTTCTGGCACTGCATCTACATCTTCTGCTGGCTTGCTGCCGTCAATGTAGCGGTCTTTTTTCAGGCTTAGAGGCGGCAAACGAGGAATGATAACCGCAGCCACGATACCTGCTAAACAGATAGCTCCGTAGAAAGGTAGGAACAGGTGTTCAAGTTGAACCTGAGCAATAACAACTAAGCTGAATGTGATCGATACCGCTGAGAACGTTGTACCAACAACTGCCGCTTCACGTTGAGTGTAGAACTTGTTTTCGTACTGCTTGCTTGTCAGTAGGATACCCACACTGCCATCACCCAACCATGATGCCATACAGTCGATCGCACTACGGCCAGGTAGGTTAAATACCGGACGCATTACTTTACTTAATAGCGCGCCAAATAGTTCTAGAAGACCGAAGTTAAGTAGTAGAGGAAGCAGAAGGCCAGCAAAAATGAATACTGCGAATAGCGTTGGTAGAAGACCAGTTAAAACAAGGCCGCCGGTGTTTTCTTCCCAAATCGCTTTTGGACCTACTTGGAAGAACGTCATCAATACCGCAGCACCACCGATTAGGCGAACAACAAGCCAAAGTGGAGACGGGTTGAAAAGTCCGTTTAAGAAACCGTTACGAAGGATCGCTGCTGGCTTGAAAATTTTACAAAGAACAGAAGCGACAGCCATGAAAGCGATAATAGCGGTAACGATAGCAATAAGTGCATCGCCAAGTAAGGCAGGAATGACTTTTGCCATGACTGCAACAGGGATAGTGAGGTCGCCATTGTAAGAAATAGGCGCCATAAACAGCAGAAGACCGATTAGGGATGGAATGAAGAACATCCAAAAGTTGCCCTTAGGTGCTTCAGTAGCATTGGTGTTGTTATGCATAGTTTTCTCGTGTTACTACTAGTCAATACTCGCCATATTCCATGACATAAATATTCACTAAACATCCGTATTTAATCACAGTGATGCGGAGGGTACCCGCAAACTGCATCCATTGCAATACTATTCATTAAATACATGTAGTTATTCAGCCGATTTATCGGATAAATTGCCAAATAACGCCATTGTGTATATGAAAATGTTGCGTGTGTTAGAAAATTGTAGCACGAGAGGCGTGCTGTGCAGATTCTTATGGGGCGCAGTGTGACTGGAATAATAAAAAGACGGGCAAATGTGATTACGATCTCACGTAAATTACCTTGGTTTTTAGGCTTAACCTTAATAGTACTAAGGGCTATAGAAGGCTGTATTGAGTGTTATATAAAGAAAGTTGAGACAGTCGAAGGTGGATTGGAATGAAGCAGAGTC
>NZ_JAPEID010000002.1:0-275366 GCF_028823755.1 Vibrio sp. VP6 | reverse complement strand
TGATTAGTAGGAATTCTTGGATTAGATAGAATTATTGATAGAAAATCTCGGCTTTGGCACCGACCAAATCGAGTTCAGAACCATGAAAATTAGCTAGGTATTCCGCGACTAGGTTATACCCCACCCAATACCCCATGTACTTCGGCCAGCGGCTTTCATCGCTTCCCAAAAAATAAGCATCAAAGTTGTAATCCAAGCTCGTTAACTTATCTTTCATCTCTGTGTAAAACGGCCGCCAGTCGCGGTCTTTTATCAACTCAAACAAACTCGGAATTATGCCGCCGTTGACCTGACGTTCAAAATGACAAGCCAAGCCTTCCATGATCAACACCTCTCCCAGAGTGAGTCCATTTTCTCCCGCTCGCATCCGAAACAGATGATGCAATTCATGCGCGAGCACTGCCGCCAGTTCGTTTTCAATGACGGTTTTTATATCCGTGCGCTGGGTGTCTAGCAAGACTTCAACTCGATAAGGGCTCAAGCAGTAACCACCAATGCCACTTTGCGGCGCATCACCGTGACCAAACGGACTGATGGTGACATCAATATTGGTCAGCTCAAAATGATCGGCGAGTTGCAGACTCAGGCTATTCAGCTGTTCATACAAATAGTCAGCAACAGGAGACAACGCTCCCGTCGCATTTAATAAAGTCACACGATAAGTCATTTATCTTCCTTGATAATTTAGATGATGTGGGGCGAGTTTACAGTGTAAAGAGTGAGCAGCAACGGATTAGGGAAAAGTTACATGCCTTTAAACAAACTTTGAGAAGCGCGGCTCACTGGCAACTTAGTTTCACCAACATAAACAAACATTCTTCCTGCAAAGTCTTTGTTTACTTTACTGATTTTAGACACTTGCACCACGCTTGAGCGATGCACTTGCCAAAACTGCTCTGGGTTGAGCTGCCCAATCAACTCTTTGAGCGATGTGCGGATCAAATATTCTTGCACTTCCCCCTTCCCTTGCTGCGCATACACCGAAACGTATTTTTCTTCCGCTTTGAAATACAGTACATCAGACGTCGCGATGAGATGAATATCGTCACCTTGCGTGGCTTTAATCCACTGTAAGTATTGCGGTGTTTGAGGCGCAGACAACTGTTGCAGTTGTTCCAACAAACTATTCATCTGAACATGGCTGTTGTCGCTTCCTCGTTGGCTGAGTCGAGCTTTGACTCGTTCACAGGTCGTTTGCAAACGAGCATCGGAAATGGGTTTGAGCAGGTAATCTGCCGCGTTTTGCTCAAACGCTTTAATGGCATAGTCATCATAAGCAGTAACAAACACGATCAAAGGCGGGTTGGCCAAACGATTGAGTTTTTGCGCCAAACTCATGCCATCTAACACGGGCATACGAATATCGAGAAAGGCAATATCAGGTTGGCTTTGCTCAATGGCGAGCAAGGCTTGTTCGCCATCAGCTACCTTGGCAACGATGTCCAACTCCGGCCACACTTCCGCGAGGCTTTTGTCGAGATGATGCCGCAATAACGGCTCATCATCGGCGATAATGGCAGTAAACCCTGTATTCATTTCACTGTTCCTTACTTATCATTGGCCAACTCAAACGCACACTCACACCGCCTTCGGAAGATTCACTGATCGACACCTGACCTTGGCCAGCAAATAAGGCATCCACACGCTGTTTAAGGTTACTCAATCCAATCCCCGAACCAGAGTGATTGCTGACGTGACTCAACCCCACGCCAGTGTCTTTCACTTCAATTTGCAACAGCTGTTTCTCTTGCTTTATCAGCAATTGGACTTCACCACCTTCACGTTTTGGCTCGATGCCGTGAATAATGGCGTTCTCAACCAAAGGTTGCAGCATCATCGGAGGCAACTCTGTATTTCCTAACCCTTCTTGCACCTCGATTGTGTAGCTTAAGCGCTCGCCTAAACGAATTTTTTGAATACCCAGATAAGCGTCAATCAAGGCGATTTCATTCTCAACCGTGGTGTGCTCTTCACGCGAGCTTTTTAGCGTTGCACGCAATAACGCCGTGAGTTGATCCAACATTTGTTTGGCTTTATCGACGTCTTGCGACATCAACGCGCTGATATTGGCAAGCGTATTAAACAGAAAATGCGGCTCAATTTGGCTTTGCATCTGCTTGAGCTGGCTGAGTAAAAGGGCTCGCTCTTGTTCGGCGTTTTCACGTTTGATGCTCTCTAGCTCACGCTGTGCAATGGCTTCTTTTTCGCGTGAATGAAAATAAAAATAACACATACCGCTAAACAGCAGGCCCATCAGTAAGACAGGCAACATGCCCGAAATACCGAAGTATTCACCGAGCCAAAACTGCGCATTAATTACACCAAACAACAAACACGCGGTCAGTGATAGCGCAATTTCTAGCATGCGTGGGATGGTAGGAAACAACTTGTCGATCAACCACGAGAAGAACAGCGCAGAGTAGCCAAAACCAAAGCTCACCAGCACATGCACGTAGTACGGACCGCCCCAAACTGAGAGCGTCATTCCCGAGATAAACAAACAAAACAACGTGGTGACAACCACACTGCGCTGCCATCCACTTGCTACCATTGACTTAGCTGAACACATTTAAAATTTCCCTTTGATGTTAAATACAATCATATTCTTATCGTTGATTTGTGCGTAAGCAGAATGGTCGTCTCCGGTTAAAAAGCGTGCGGCAACTTCCACTTCTACACTTTGATCGCCAGTGTCAATCCATTGGTAATTCAGCCATTGCGTCACAATCACACCGCCATCTTGCGGCGAGTACATGACGTCCAATGTTGGAGTGATATCACTAAGCCACTCCAAATCCACTCTTCCGCGCCACGCTGTCCACGCTTCGAGATCCCAGCGCCAATGCAACATGAGATTGTGCTGAACAATATTGGCGTGTTGAAACCCTTGGGCGTAGCTAGTAGCAAGTAGAGTCGTATCCGACGATTGGGAGAGCCATTCACCACGTGCGATTGCTTGCTCCCATTGGCTTTTCGACCATGCTCGGCTGTCATACCAATATTCGGCGATCACATTGTGTCCGGCTTGGTTCGCCCAATTTAATCCCACCAACGCTTGGAAAGCGCTGCCTTGTTCTTCCACCGTCACGGGTTGATAACGATCGCTCGGCTGCCCTTCATTTTTAAACTGATAGCCAACGCTCTGCTTTTGCCACAACAACGAGCTGTGCATGGCTATAGATTCATCCAACACGGCAATGGCACTCGCACCCAACAAACCCCGACGCACATCATCGTAATAGCCTATGAGTTGGTACTCCGTATCGCCCACCAACGCATAACGGCGAATCCCAAACCCACGCTGCTCCGCGGCTTGATCAAGCGCGCTTTGCTCCTGTTGCCCCCAACTCGAGTCCGTTGCAATCGCCGTCCATACACCTGACATGTCGTAATACGAAAGTGAAAATACACCCGCTCCCTCCTCTGCCACCAAGCCAACCGGATTTTGTCGATATG
This sequence comes from Vibrio sp. VP6, assembly GCF_028823755.1. NCBI lineage: Bacteria > Pseudomonadati > Pseudomonadota > Gammaproteobacteria > Vibrionales > Vibrionaceae > Vibrio > Vibrio sp. VP6. Next base: position 271,910 of record NZ_JAPEID010000002.1, on the reverse strand, counting down.
GTTTGAACAAATCTAAAGGTCGATAGCCATAACCTACGCCCCAATCAACGCGCAACTTGCCCGCGCTAACATCCAAAGTGGTATCACCAACTTGCCATTCGCCCTGCCACGCCAGTTCTCGGATAAGAAGTTGATTATCCGCTTCGCCCCACCATTCATGCTCACCTTGCTGATTGAGATACAAACCTTGGCTGTACAAGGTGAATAAGCCACTGATGTTTTGATAATTCACTTGCACATCAAGTAAAGCGTTGAGCGAGTGACGCGCGCTTCCTTGCGCCTCCATAAACGCGCTATCTCGCAGCTTGGCGGTTTCGTAACTTACCGCCCAATCCCATTCAAAACTCCACTCATCATTGGCCGCAACAGGTGCAACCATCCATAATGAAGCGGCAATGAAGCTAATCGCAACGCTGTTTACATTGATGATGGCGTTAAAGAATCGCACTTTCATAAAACATCCTTGATGGCGTTAATAACCTTAAATTACAGCTCCGATGTATTGGCTTTCGGCAAATAACTCGGGTTGTAGAATTTGTTATCCAACTGCCAAGGGACGATTTCTTGATACTCAATCACCGTCTTTTTGCTCGGTTGAATGCTGTCGAGCAGGGTCATCTCACTGACGTAATCTTCGCCGCGGTTGGTCGCTCGTCCGTATTGCGCTTGCTTGGCAAGCTTGCCCGAACGCAAATAAAGATCCGCTTTGATCGGGAACGCATCTTGCTCAGACAACCACAAATCGATCTTCTGATAACTCGCCCCCTTGGTCTTGGCCGTTAGGGCAAGGCGATAAACCGCGATGCTCTGTCCATTTATCGTGAGGGTTTCCGTCGCTTTCCACTCGCCTTGGTAATCCTGGCTCCACGTCAACGTTGAAATATCACCAATTGAGGCTTCACCAAGCAGCTTTTGCATTGGCGTAATACGAATTGGGCGGCGGCTCTTTGGCATTTGCAGCCAGTAGTTATCGCCCATCATCAGCATCTTCTGCCCCGCTTCGACCGCCGATTTGAACACCACCAGCGATTCACGGTTTGGCCGCGTGTACACATGGTAGAGACGCGTTTTATCCAACTCTTGGTCTTGATACAAACGCACCAGCGACACCACTTTAGAAGAATCATCTTGCAAGCGGTAGCTGTCGGCTTTCTCAATTAATTGCGCAACTTGTTGTACATCCGGCGCTTGTTCAGCAGCACTCGCAACGCTGCTGACAACCAATAGTGTGATGGTTAGCAATGGTTTGAAATTAAACATAAATCAGTGCCTCCGTAATTGGCTTGTTCACGCCTTTACGCGCCGAGAAAAACGCCGCGACCAAACAAATCAGCAATACTGATAACCCTGCAGCAGCCACCAGCTCCCAAGAAAAGTAAATCGTCAATGGGTAGCCTTCTGTGCGCCCTGGCGGTGGCGGCATTTGTACGTCCACCATCATCAAAAAAATGGTCACCAGCGCGGTAAACAAGGCGCCGATTAAACTGCCAATCACCGCGAGTAAACCCGCTTCGCGTAAAAATCCGGCGATGATTTCTCGGGGATAACTGCCCAATGCGGACAAGGTACCGATTTCACGTGTACGCTCGGTCACAGACATAGTCATGGTGTTGAACAACGCAACAAACACGACCAGAGCCATCACAGCGCCCATAATGCCGAAAATACGGTCGTACAAATCTTTCACTTTTAGATAGAAAAACGCACGCTCTTGCCAAGGCGTAATTTCAACCTCTTGATCACCAAAGCTCGGTTTTTGTTTGTTTAGAATCGTCGCGACTTGCTGTTCAACCTTGTTGGTTAAGCTGGTGTCGAACAGAAATACTGACAGCGCACTGACTTTGTCCGACCCCAGCAGAGACTGAGCACTGTTGATGTGTACGTAAAGTTGGCGTTTATCCAGCTCAGGCACACCAGTTGAGTAGATACCGCGAACTTTAAAGTCGTAAGCGTTCAAAGCGCCATCTGTCGTAGTAGCAAGTAAGGTAATCCAATCTCCCACGTTGACGCTCAGATTACTGGCGAGATCCACCCCAAGCATCACTTCTGGCTCAGAAGCGTCGTAGCGAGAGGCATGAATGTTGGAAAGCGTCTGCCCATCACGCACGTCCAAAAACGGCCCTTTCATATCGAACTCGCGTTCGTTAACGCCGATACCAATAAAAATCGAGGACTTGTTGCCGTTAGAGATCAAACCGCTGAATTCCACTCGTGGCTGTACGCCTCGCACCTCACTCAAACCAATCAACTGTTTGGTGATCGCATCTGCATGGCTCAAACCATTGCTCAATGGCATCTCTTCTTCTTTAGCGAAATAACCCGGCGTGGTTAATGTCAGATGCCCCGTGTCACGCGCTGTGGATTCTTTCAAACTGTCGTAGGTATAAAGGCCAAAACCACCTGCGCTGGTCAGCGCAAAAACGGCAATGGCGATGATCAGCATCGACAACAAACTGCGTCGGCGATTACGTTGTAGGTTCAGCCAAGCAAGGCGAACCGAAACGGGAATCAACTTGCCCATGAGACCTCCTTCACACTGGCGTGCGTTTGGATGATTTTGCCGTCCACCAGCTCGATGGTGCGATCACAGCGTGATGCCATGCGAGGGTCGTGAGTGGCGACAATGAAGGTGGTACCAAACTCGTGCCCGAGCCCTTTCATGATATCGATGACTTTGTTTGCGGTTTGGCTATCGAGGCTTGCTGTTGGCTCGTCGGCAATCACTAATGCAGGTTTGTGAACCAAAGCGCGAGCAATCGCTACCCGTTGCTGCTGACCACCAGACAAGTTATCGGGCATGTGATGGATAAATTCGCCCAGCCCCACATGTTCCAACATTTGTGTGGCAAGTTCGGTTTGTTCAGTTTTTGAAAAACCGTTGAGATGCAACGGATAAGCGACGTTCTCCAAAGCCGTCATCACTGGCACCAAATTGAATTTTTGAAATATAAAACCCAGCTTTTCACGGCGCATTTTCGCAGCCTGCATTTGTCCGTTCGGGTAAGGTTGGCCAGCAAACGTTACCTGACCTTGATATTGAGAATCCAGCATGCCAAGCACATTGAGTAAGGTACTTTTTCCTGAGCCGGAAGGCCCACACAGCGCCACCATTTCACCGGCAAACACCTCACCAGAGACTTCTTGCAACGCGCGTACGGTTTGGCTGCCAAGGGTGTAATCGCGACTAAGTTGACTGAAAACGATCATGACGCCTCCTTAATGTTTAGCCAGTAACGCTTTGGCAGTTTGCGTTTCTAAGTGAGCGCTATCGAAACTTTCCATTTTCGCCAACCATTTCTGCGCTTGCTCCATGTCCTCTGCACGCAGCGCTGCTTCAATGGCGTAAAGGTAAACCCAAGCCGTTGCCGCGAACGGTTGTTGATTGAAGCTCGGTTCATCAAGCAGAGTCAGGTACAGCTCGTACCCACGCTCAAAGTGATTAAACATATCCGGAAGCGAAGTGTAAGTGGTGGCCGCCATCGCAGTGGCCAATTGATATTCTGGTAGCCCTTGTAAACGCTGCTGCTCTTGAATCGGCATAGGTTGGTTTGCCATTAAATCCAAACCTTTCTGAATGGTGGCAAGCCCGCGTTCAGTGAACTTCATCTTGTTCCATGGCATAAACGCATCGCGCCCTTGCAAGGTTTCACTGCTGCCAAGGTAAACCAATGTCACAGGCGTAGCGCCTTGCTTTTGAACTAATTGTGAAAGCTCGTCATGTACAGTATCCACCAACCCCGTGTCGCCCTGTGCGGCTTGGTTAAAGCGAGTTAGTAACTGCTCAGTAGGGTTTGCCAACGCCAAGCTGCTACTCAAGGTAAACGCAGCCAATGCCGCGCCGAGCAAGGTTGTGGCTCTGGATAAATGAAGATTGAAAACCATCATGGTGACTGTCCTTAGTTGAACGTGATTTGATGGTTTCAGATTACGCCATAGCTTCATAGTCAGCTGTAGGATGCGACCAATGGTATTTTTAGGGAGTAAATGGGCGTGAGCGGCGATAAATGGTTTTGAGTGAAAACACAATAACATCCGAGCGAGTTATCAATTATTGCTGGATTCAACACTAAGTACGATAAAAAGAGTGGCGAAAATATCAAGGCTGGTGTATTTATCCTCTTCACAACATTCCCAGTCGACGTACCACAACAGATGATGCTGCACCTCCTTTCTCGCACTCCTTTGCGCCGCATCTGTGAACAGGCCTGTTGTGCTTTCACTTTCAACAAATCTAAGAAAGCCAACATACCCGACCTATTGGATTCTTAGCATCGGAATAGTTTGAACTCTCTTGAGTTCTGGTTGTTTTCGCTCTTTTGAGAGCGTTTTTAGGTTGTAGTAAATGAACAAGCGTTTCTTTCCAAGAATCGATTTGCCACTTTTGATGGCGATAATTCCGATCATGTTATTGAGCTCGCTGACGCTATGGAGCGCCAGTGGCTTCGATGAATCCATGCTCTTTAAACACTTAGCCCGCTGCGCACTGACACTGGTGTGTATTCTGGTGATGTCATCCATTCCAGCAGCCAGTTATCAACGCTCGGCACCGTACTTGTATTTTGTCGCCGTGTCGTTACTGCTGGCCGTCGCTCTGTTTGGTGACAGCACTAACGGTTCACAACGATGGCTAGATATCGGCTTTTTTCGTTTTCAACCTTCGGAATTAATTAAGCTGTCGATTCCGATCATGATAGCTTGGATGCTGCATCTGGAAGGCGGCAGACCTGACTTTCGTAAAATCACGCTTTGTTTGATGATTACCTTGGTTCCCGCCGGGTTGATCGCTCTGCAACCCGATCTGGATGGTGCGATCTTTACCGTGATCTACGCACTATTCGTGTTATTTTTCGCGGGTATGAGCTGGAAAATCATTGGCGGATTTGTGGTGAGCGTTCTAACGCTCGCCCCGATTCTGTGGTTTTTCGTGATGGAAGCCTACCAAAAAAGCCGTGTGACTCAGTTCTTACACCCAGAATCTGACCCACTTGGCTCTGGTTACCAAATCATTCAGTCGCTGATTGCGATTGGTTCAGGCGGTATGAAAGGCAAAGGTTGGATGAACGCCACACAAGGAACACTGGGCTTTATTCCAGAAAGTCATACCGACTTTATCTTTTCAACCTATGCGGAGGAATGGGGGTTCATTGGCTGTGTGGTATTGCTGGCGCTATACCTATTTATTACAGCACGGGTGATGTTGCTAGCATGCCAATCTGAGCACTTTTTTAGTCGCTTAGTCAGTGGCACCTTGGCGATGAGCTTCTTCCTCTACGCCTTTATTAATACTGGAATGGTGAGTGGATTGTTGCCAGTAATGGGAAGCCCGCTCCCATTCTTTAGTTACGGCGGAACAGCCATGCTGACACAGGGCATCTGCTTTGGCGTAATCATGTCTCTGTGTTACTCCAAATACCGTAATACTTAGCGCTACTCGCAACATTCAGCACGATCAAAAAAGGCTTCCCTCGGGAAGCCTTTTTTACAACAACGAAAGCTAAAAATTATAGCTCAGCGTTGTGGTATACCTGCTGAACGTCGTCACAGTCATCTAGAAGGTCTAGGAACTTCTGGAATTTCTCTGCGTCTTCACCCGCTACTGGCGTTTGAGTTTGAGGAACGAAAGTGATTTCTTCCACATCAATTGTCAGATCAGGGAATGCTGCGTTTAGCGCTGTTTTCGTTTTGAAGAACTCAGTGTGAGGAGCAAATACTGTGATCACACCATCTTCTAGTTCAACGTCAGTTACGTCTACGTCTTCCATCATTAGCGTTTCAAGAATCACTTCATCGTCTTCGCCTTTGAATTGGAATACCGCTTGGTGATCGAACATGTGAGACACAGAACCTTCCACACCAATTTTCGCGCCAACTTTTACAAAGCATTGGCGAACATCTTGGAAAGTACGGTTGCCGTTGTCTGTTAGACAGTCGACGATCACGCTTGTGCCACCAGGACCAAAGCCTTCGTAGCGTGCAGGTACGTAGTCTTCACCACCGCCGCCGTTTGCTTTGTCTAGTGCTTTTTCAATAACGTGCGCAGGAACCTGGTCTTTTTTCGCTTTTGCGATTAGGTGTTTCAGAGACAAGTTCATGTCTGGGTCACTACCACCGTTTTTCGCACACATGTAAATTTCTTTACCGTATTTGGAATAAACTTTAATTTTTGCGCCTGCAGTTTTCGCCATAGAGGCTTTGCGCACTTCAAAACTTCTTCCCATCGGGATGTCTCTCTAAGTTCAAATTTAATGCGAAGGATTTTAGCAAAGAGTGAAACATTGTCCATTTCACTCTGCAAAGGAATGGGGAGGAAACCTCATTCGCCGCTACGGTTTACACCGAGCCACGGTTCGCATCATGCGACACCCATTACTCGTTTGTACTTTTCGACTGCCTGTTGAAAAAAGACTTTTTCATCAGCATCGTTAATCTTAGACAGCTGTTCTTCTATTGCTTCAGGACCAGATTTGGCCTCTCTGAGTTTCCAAACCAAAAACGACGCTTGTTTATCCAGTTCGATCTTGTTTTTTTCATCAGGCGGCAACAGGGATAGATTAAACGACATTCACAGCCTCAAGGTACTTTAAAATACTAGCCGCGCACTATAGCATACAGAGTTACAATTGCAGAATAGAAACGCACTTAACTTGATCAATTTCAAGTTACTCACTTGGGTGTGGCGATATTTTTGAGGGCTTTTGGCAAATATTGTTCAAAGATTTGCTGTAATCGCGCCTTCGTCACAGGCTTAGCAACAAACTCGTTCATGCCCGCTTCAAAGCAACGCTGCTGATCTTCTTTCACTACATTGGCAGTTAATGCGATGATCGGCACGTGAGCGCCCCACTCATTCATGTCACGGATCTGCTCTGTCGCGATAAACCCATCCATCACTGGCATTTGGCAATCCATAAAGATGAGATCAAAGGCGTGCTCGCGGCATAACTGCAATGCTTCTTCACCATGGCTCGCGACACTGACTTTAAGCCCTAGCTGCTCCAGCATAATGCGAACAACCCTCTGATTCACTTCCGTATCTTCGACAATCAAAACCCACGGCTTATCTGGATTTTTGTTCGTTGCCTCGTTCGCCTCTGTTCGAGGAAAATCGAGCACATTGAGCGGATCGGTATATGTTGGAAGACCGCTCACCACTGTTAAAGGAATGGTGAAATCGAAACAGCTTCCCAAGCCAAGTTCACTGGTTAGCTTGATGTCTCCACCCATGATGTGGACGAGTTGGGCACAAATCGCCAAACCTAACCCTGTACCACCATATTTGCGAGTTGTACTGCCATCGGCTTGTTGAAAGCGTTCAAACACCGCTTGCTGGTGCTCTTTGGCAATACCTATCCCCGAGTCCACAACGCGAAAGCGAACTTGGGCGATATCGTTGTTTTGCTCGTGCAATGAGACAAGTAATTTGACATGACCACGCTCGGTGAATTTGACCGCGTTGCTAAGTAAGTTATTGAGCACCTGCTTCAGACGCCCTTCATCTCCTTGTACTTCAGCGGGCAACTTAGGGTCGATATCACTCAGCAATTGCAAATTCTTTTGCTGCGCTTTTACTGTGTGTAAGCTGATCACATCATCTAATAACTGGCGAAAATGATACGTCTCGCTGGCGAGTTCCACCTTCCCCGCTTCGACTTTGGAGAAATCGAGGATGTCATCAATAATGGTCATGAGCGATTGCGATGAGTTATCGATGATCTCCACAAATTCTTTTTGCTGCGGATCGAGCTTAGTATCACTAAGCAGCGACGCCACACCAATAATGCCATTCATAGGGGTGCGAATCTCGTGGCTCATGGTCGCGAGAAACTCACTTTTCTTGCGATTGGCGACTTCCGCCTTATCTCGCTCGGCTTCTAACTCGGCTTGATGCTCTCGCACTTTTTGCACGCTTCGATTGTATTTTTGCGCCAACAAGCTGACTTCATCAAAACACCAACGTTTGGGCAGCGTGACCGTACTCGGCGCATTACCGCCGCTAAAATCACTCACCGCACCGGAAAGCAACTGCAAAGGATTCACCAATAAACGGAAGGCAACCCACAACACCCCAACCATCAACAGCAAAATTTTTATCGCTTCTGTCGTGAGTAGAAAAAAGAACTGTTGCCATAAATCTTGATAGACGGCGCTAAGGTCAGATTGCACAGTCAGCTCTGCAAGCTCAAACGTTTTTTCACCCACACTAAACTGCATCGGCCAACGCCTCTCAACCACATCTTGCGTGATTTCTGTTCCGAGCTCGATGATAACTTCGTCTTTGGTAGCAATGCGTAGGTAATCCACCGAAGGCAAACGCATCGCCCCCAGCGCTTGGGTGAGTAACAGCTCACGGTCTTCAACCCACAAACTGGCTGAAAAGCTGGAGAGGTAGCTCGACTCCACTTGTTTTAAGTCGGTGTCGAGATGGGACAACTCTTCTTGAAAATCACGATATAAACTGATGGCAGAAATGACTAACGTAAAGATCAAACTCAACGTTAAAACCGCCAGCATAAGCTGGTTACCGATACTAAACCGGCGTTGAGTTCGCTCTTTTACATCCATATGAAATCACTCCGATAATCTTGCGCTACTCTAAATATAGTCGTGAGCAAATAATAATCGAGGATAGGATGAAAGGACTTCTACGTGTATTGGCTTTTAGTTGTATGGCTGTCAGTGCTGCGACCGCCGCTGAAGAGGTGAATTATTACGTTATCGCCGACCAAGCAAGGCCATTTCAAATCGAACAACAAGGACAACAACATGCCGGGATCGTGACGGATATTGTGAACGCGATTTTTGCCAACTCAGATTATAAGGTGAATTTTCACACCTATCCGTTTAAGCGCATGATTTCATTATTAGAAGCGGGTGGGGAAGAAAACTGGCTGACATACGGCAGCCCTGATTGGGGCCGAGTTCAGTCAGAAAACTTATCTAAAGAGCCTATTTACACTGTAAAACACGTGTTGGTATCCAGCAGTGATGCGCCTTTTAAATTCAATACCATGCAAGACATCAAAGGTCGTTCCATCGTGTTGCTGCTAGGTTTCGACTACCCAAACTTAATGCCGTTTTTTGAAGATAAAACGACGCCGCATATCGCGTAATTCAGAGAACGCCAGGCGATACGGCGTTTGTCGAGATGGAATCGCGGGTGATGTACAACTTAAAACGTCTGGAACTGCCACTCGAACAATTTGAGATTCAATCTTTTAGCGCTGTGATCCCCGACTATTCGATCTATCTGGCCTTTTCTCCAGAGATGAAACCTGAAGTACAACACTTTATTAATCAACGCCTGTCGGATCTAAAAGCCTCGGGAGAGATCGATAACATCGTCAAACACTATCTTTAACGCGCCTAGCCCTTTTACTGGTGCAGCTTTTGAGATCCCCACTAAAACGCCAGCCTTCTCAAGCTGGCGTTTTTGTCTATTCGATTTGATACACGCCAGAAACGATCATTCCGTTTGATCAACAAAATTGGGATCAAACATGTGCCCTAATTTGTTTGCTTTGGTTTTTAGATAGTGTTGGTTGCTTGGATTGCGACCTTCTTGCAGTGGCACACGCTCAACGACATTGATGTACGCGTTTTTCAAAGCCGCAAGCTTACGGGGGTTGTTGGTCATCAGACGCACTTCGTCAATCCCTAAATGCTCTAACATCCCTTTGCAAAACGCATAGTCTCGCATATCAGCAGCAAACCCTAAACGCTCATTCGCCTCAACGGTATCCGCACCCTCATCCTGCAAGTGATAGGCGCGAATTTTGTTGATTAAACCGATGCCACGTCCCTCCTGACGCAAATAGAGCAGCACGCCGCAGCCCTCTTCGACGATGTTTTGCAACGCACGATTTAACTGAAAACCGCAATCGCAGCGGGTACTAAATAGTGCGTCCCCAGTGAGACATTCAGAATGGAGCCGAATCAATGGCGCAGGCTGAGACGTCGGGTCGCCATACACCAGCGCGAGATGCTCCTTCCCTGTAGCCGTCTCGATGAAGCCGTGCATCATGAATGTGCCCCACTGAGTTGGCAGCTTGGCTTTGTCGATGAACTTAACCAAATTGTAAGGCTCGACATGTCGCAGCTCTGCGCGTACGTTCATCAGAATTTCTCCTAGGTGGTTCAAACCTTTACCGTCTCCCCCATCTCCCCAAAATGCGTCCTTGTGCGAATGCTCAGTAAGGCAAGCATTGCCCGTGCGCATCAGTTTCTGAGCAAGTTTCGGGTTTTGGAGGAATTTTTCTCGCACAATGAACGCCATGACTGAGAGCTTCATGTTGTCCCACTCACTGCGAACGAGATGCTCGTACTGACGGCTTAACGCGAACGCTTCATCCGGCGATTGGGCTTTCTGAATTTTGGTTTGCAGTTGGGCATCAACAAATTTCTGAGCTTGATAGTAGTGTTCGCTGGTGGGCCAAGATTGGGAAGATATTTCGACGGGGGCATGACAGAAGTTGGAGAGGAAGCCGTGCGGCTCATCGGGCTCGTAGAAAAGGATCTGATCAACCATATTCGCGCTCCTGCTTAGGTGATATGGATAGTCAACAAAAGGCATATCATACTGATATATCTTTTAGTAACGCCTCTACCATTTGTCAAACCATAGTAAGCAAGCAAAATGACTTCAGACTGAATAAAAATAAGGTTGGAGAACAAACAAAACGAGCAAGAAACTTCGGTTAAATGATGGGGTTAGCAAATAAAAAGGGCAGCCAGTTGGCTACCCTATGGAGTGGTACACCGAATTGAGAGAATCAGTGAATCAAGCCAAGTTCTCTTGCTTCTTCAATGCTTAACCCGCTTTCGCGGATTTCACGCAGTGCCTCAATGCGACGTCTGGCTTCTGCTGATTTCATTGTTTTCTCTGGCTTCACAACGGTTTCTTCTTCTTCGGGTAATTCCCACTTGTGAGCGATGTTGGTCATCTCTTCATGGTCGATAGAATTAATGGACATATTTCCTCCGAACACACCATGTTTTGGACAGCTAATCTATAGCAAACCCACTGTGCGGAGGTAAGAAAAACAGTGAGGAAATGTGACCCCTCCCGACCTTTCATCAACTCGTTAATAGATTCATCACTTACCTTTTGCCAAAGGCCAAATTTACGATTAAATTTGAAAAATTCCCCCTAAGAAAAGTGTGCTGATCCAGCTCTCACTTTTGCCTTTTTTTATCACACTCTCGCAACCAAAATTCGACTTTTTCTTTCATTCAAGTTTCGAGTCACTTCACCTATTCGGTCGATTACGCTTTCTTCTCATTTGCACATACGATAATGATAATAATTATCTTTTGTATTGGTTGAGTGTTTTTAATGAGTGAGATTAATTTAAGTCACGCCTTTCACAGCGATCCGGTCATCCAGATCCGAGATTTGTGCGTGGACTACATCACCGACAATGGTGACTTTAATGCGGTGAAATCGGTCAGCTTTGATATTGGAAAAGGCGAAGTATTCGGCCTTGCTGGGGAATCTGGATGCGGAAAGAGTACCATCGCTTTTTCGATCAATCGTCTGCACAAGCCGCCCGCGTTTATCTCTGGTGGACAAATTCTGTTCCAAGGTAAGGACATCTTACGTTTGTCCGATAAGGAGCTAAGCGCGCTGCGTTGGAGCGAAATCGCCATGGTATTCCAAAGTGCCATGAACTCGCTTAATCCGGTACTGACCATTCAAGAGCAGTTTGCAGACGTCCTACGTCATCATCAAGGACTCAGCAACGAGCAAGCCAAAGATCGCGCCGAAAAACTGCTCGATTTGGTGAACATCCCTCGAGATCGACTGGGTGAATATCCGCACCAGTTCTCTGGGGGAATGCGCCAAAGGCTGGTTATTGCCATCGCGCTGTCTTTAAACCCTAAGCTCATCATTATGGATGAACCAACGACAGCGCTTGATGTGGTGGTGCAGCGAGAGATCCTGCAACAAATTTATCAGCTGAGAGAAGAATTTGGTTTCTCAGTTCTTTTCATCACTCACGATTTAGCTTTGATGAGCCAACTGTGCGACCGCATCGCCATCATGCGCCATGGTGAGATCGTAGAAGTCAATCACGCTTACGAGATCCGCAATCACCCACAACACCCTTACACCCAAAAATTGTGGGCCTCGTTCCCCAATATTCACGATGTTCACAAGCAGCCAGAGCAACAAGGAGCACCAGCATGAGTCAACCGATCATTCAAATGAAAAACGTGATCAAAGAGTTCACTGTGGGCGGTGTCAGTTTTGATCTTTACGCTGGGCGAACATTGGCTCTCGTTGGCGAATCAGGCTGCGGTAAAAGCACGTGTGCAAGGCTAATCACAAAGGTTTACCCAGCGAGCGAAGGGGAAATTCTATTTAACGGCACCAACATCAATGACATCACCTCACGACACGATATTCAAGATTATCGCAGTAAGGTACAAATGGTGTTTCAAGACCCTTTTGGATCGCTGAACCCGACCCACACAATTCGTCATCATCTAACTCGCCCGTTGAAAATCCACAAGCAGGTGCAGCATGACCGCGAGATCCCGACTCGATTGGACGAACTTCTCAAGCAGGTGGAACTGCCAGAAGAGACGTTAAACAAGTATCCGCACGAGCTCAGCGGCGGTCAGCGTCAGCGAGTAAACCTCGCACGCGCACTGGCCGTCGGTTCACAAATAATTTTGGCCGATGAACCAACATCGATGCTGGATGTGTCAATTCGCTTGGGCGTATTGAACTTGATGCAGCGTATGAAACAAGAGCTTGGGATTGGCTTTTTGTACATTACCCACGACCTCGCCACCGCGCACTACATCGCTGAAGAAACAGCGGTGATGTATAAAGGGCAAATCGTTGAATGGGGTGACACGAACGCGATCTTGAAAAATCCACAGCACCCATACACTAAGTTGTTGATCTCAGCCGTGCCCGATCCTGATCTGCCATTTGGAAACTTGGTGAAAAATGAACCAAACTACTCAATAGACGCCGATGAGATCCGTCATCGCAGCAGTGTTGTGGTTGATGAGTATAATCAAATTGGTCCGAATCACTTTGTTAAACAATGGATTGAGGCTGCATGATGGAACTGACCTCCTGGCAAGATCAAATCTCGCATTGGCATGAAACTAGGAAGCATGATCAAGTAAACGTGTTAGAAGCGATCTTGTACGAAGCTCCTGATACCGTGTTTGGTCCTGAGCTGTCTGATCAACAAAGTAAAGCCATCGCCTGCTGGCTAGATGGATGTTTGAGAGTATTTCAACACGCCAGGTATCAAGACCATCACAAAGCTTACCAAACTCTGCTCTATGCAAGCGCGAAGCTCGAACAAGCGGCATGCCACCCCATGAGTGATATTCTGCTTAAAGATTGGTGCTTAAAACGTTTACAGCATTTGACCGTATTAGCGTTGGAATTTTGCAATCAACAGCAAGATCAAAACCAATGGCAACAACAGGCCAATAACTTGATCGAATCACATGTCGCCTTAATGCGATCACTTAACTGGAACGAGGCAGGGAAACATGATCAAGGACAGCGCCATTAATACGGAAGAATGATCAAGAGTGTTCAGGAAAATTAGGCAAAAAAAAAAGCGAGTTTCTTGAGGAGAAACTCGCGAAGTCTATTCAGAATGAATGTAACAATATGAGCCAATCTATTAATCATCAGAAAGGACAAAAGGTTGTCTATTCGAGATAAATCTTAGTCTTCGTTCAGACATCTAATGTCAGTGGTTTGTTAGAGTTGAGTCTGTTTTCTATCATCGAAAGACATTGTTACATTTTAAATCAATCAGTCACGGCTATTACTCACCCTTGCTTGCGCGAGATCATATTAAATCGCCATTTCATCCAAAGCACGGAACACCATCTCATCCATGTGACCATCAAACACTTGTCGGCAAACTTTACGGCGCACCGCTAAACCAGCAATCAAACGTTCAATCGTGAGATGTTTAACCTCGTTTTGAGTGTTAAACAGCTCTACAGTTTTGCTCAGAGTCTCATAAGGAATCGGGTCATCCCCTACTCTCAGCCAATCTAGCTTCTCAATGTACTCAGAACACTCTTCTTTGATTGAGGCATACGAGTGCCCTGTCATTGCAGACAACGCCGTTATACTGCGTTCTAGCGCCTCTGGAGAGGTGTATTTCGACAGAGTAATGGTGATCTCATCTGCGTTGATCTCGACAAGGTGCTTTCTTTGCTTCACTCGACGCCCCAAATTTCCACGCGGAGACGGGGCTTTGCGTTGAATAGGCTCAAATTCGCCGTCAATGATGCCTGAGAGCGCTTCAAGCTGCTGTCGGGTTACCATTTCATTACGAAGCGGGTTTGGCAGCGTAGGCGCCATGTTGCGCTTGCCTGCGTTGGTTGTACGAGCACGTGAGTAACGCAGCACCTCTTCGACGTCACATTTGATGTCGATCTGGTAATCCATCACTTTATCATTCTCGATCATAGTTTCGATCGTTAAGTGATAGCCCCATAAGTTCACAACAAAAAGATCGTCTGTCCCTTTGCCGTCTGACAAGCGTTTCAGCTCACGGATCAGATCCATTGAGAATCGACGCCATTCAATGTTACGTGCAAGCTTCTGATTTAACTCGCTCAACAGCATGCAATCTGTGTGTCGGCGCACCATACGGCTACGGAAAAACGAATACAGCTGGAACACCAACGTATGCTGTTTCAGGATTTCTGGTGGGAACAAGAAGAAATAATCGCGTGTTAGTAGTTCTTCGTAGAACGACGGTTCCCACACCAAGATGTATAAGTTGGGTTTAATACGAATTTCGCCATCACTGCCTTCAACGGGCGCTTCTTCTGAAGCCGTGATGGTACGGGCTAAGAAGCGGAAGCGGTCACTCTTAAAGCCTTCGGGCATATTTTCACTGAGCCATCGGCCAGTGAGTTCATGCAGTTGGAAATCGGTAAACTCGATACGATCGATACTGTCACGGATGGAATCACGCGCTGGGCCACTGTCTTTTTTGCCACGTAATGACAAAATATCGGTGATGTAGAGCGGCGTTTTATTCGGAACGTGCGCGGCATCCATTTGATATTGATCTTTATGATGATCATGGTATTGCACAGTCAGAGTAAACAACGCAAACAGCGTCATCAGATCATCGACTGTCATGATATTTTTGGAAGATCGCGTTTCAATCACCGCTTTGGTGCCTGAGATCGACACCATGGATTTCTGATAGCTTTTACGAGTGCGAGGTGGTGCGAGTGCTTGGTCAATGATCCCCGCCCAATTTGTTGGTGAAACGACAAATTGATCCGCTTCATCCTTCATCATTGGTGGCGTATTTAAGCCGTGCTCATTCAACAAGCGCTTGTTCACTTGGGTTTGTGCGAGTGCCTTAGAACGTTTTTGCTTTTCATTCTGACGAACTTTGTCAGTGACTAAGCTTGTTGCCCCCAAAACCGAAATGAGCTGGTTTGGGTTTACAAACTTATGCAGCATGGTTTTGCCTGCTAGGCCTTCCTCAAAACGTACTGGAGTCTGGGTAAACAAGCCGATATTGACAGCCGCTCGTAAACGTTGCTGAAGTGCAGCACGAGTCAGTTGACCGTCTGTGGCTTCAACAATCTCAGTTGTTGAAACAAGCCCATCTTTGCTGCTGAAACCTCGCAATGAGATCAGATTAAGCAACTCTAAGATGCTTTTGGTCACCCCTTTGAAATGTTGGTACTGCTCTACCCAATCAGCAGAGGATTCATGTACCTCAAAAAGATGGCCATCCTTATGGCTTCTTGGTGCTTTAATCAGAATTTTTTCATCAGCCGTCATTTTAGATCCAGATCACACTAGCCGTAGTTGTGCTATGGTTCCGAAGAATAAAGAAAAACAGATCATAAATAAAGAAAAAATCTTGTTTTTTAAATAAGTGATCTTTTTGATTATTCTGATCTTAATTGATTATATGATCTATTGATCTGGTTATTTTTACAAACCTAAGTGACTGTTATTAAAGAGTATTTTTTTGATATGTTTCGGAACTATGATCATAGCTTTATCGAAACGATGATCAACAAAACCTTGAAAGCATGATCACTTCATTCCGCAAGCATGATCATTAAGTTCCTGAAAAGATGATCAAAACAATCATGAAACGATGATCATGATGTCTGTACAGGTTATCCACAGAAATCCGTGATTACCTCGATCTTGATTTGTCGATCCTCTGCTATTGTGAGTGTTTCGAGGTTGCGGATCAATGATCAAGCTAAGGTTATTTCGTCTCTCTTTACCTTCAATTGTTGCCAAATTAGCCAAACGATTAAAATGACGTCAATTTGGGTCCTTCGCCTCAAAGATTGCATGATTATCAGAATTAACGGAAGCATGATCATGAAAGACACTATGTCTTGTTTGCCGATACTGTATTTCATCGTTCCGAAGGTTGAGAGGCGCATTTATGCTTCAATCCCCCATTCCGTCTGCATTCAGCCGTAAATAGCGCATTAAAAAGCATGCTTCCGAGAAACCTACTTGCTTGATCATTTTTCCGAGAAATGGATCCATGTACTCAAGCCTTGATTTACCTTCATTCGTCCATTATCTGCCATGATCATGCTTTCGTATTTACAGTTATCTTCGAAAACATGATCAAGAGTCTTCCTTGATCATGGTTCCGTTCTTATTCGTTGTCTTCTCGCTGATTTTGCTTCGGATGCATGATCAAGGTCGTGACGCGACACGATTTCCTCTCTTTTCCTCCACAATCAGTATGTAAAATGATTTAAGTCGATTGAAATCACATAATCCGTAATTTAGCCCACTTATATAATCGTTCCGGATAAAATAGATTTACATTGTAAATAAGTGACAATGTAACACTTTTAATTTTGATAAGAACTAACCTCTTTTATTTGGAATAAATCGATTAAAAATTGATATATTTTTCTTCTTAAATCATAAAACAGCCAATTTTGATGGTTTTTTATGTGATGGTTGTTCAAAATGAATGTGCACCTTTTTGTTGTTTTTGAAGTTTACTGCTGTACAATTGGATGCAGATATCCTTCCAACGGAATTTGGCATGAAAAGAGAAAAAACGATTGAAAATCTTCAAGAGTTAGCTGAGCTGACGCAACAAGTTCAAGCTGACCGTATTGAGATTGTTTTGGAAGAGCGAAGTGACAACTACTTCCCACCAATGTCTAAGGCGATGATGGAGACTCGCTCTGGTTTAACTCGTCGTAAACTGGATGAAGCGATCGGTAAGATGGAAGCCGCAGGCCACCAATTTACTAAAAACAACGCGAATCATTACTCCATTACGTTAGAAGAAGCACACATGCTGATGGATGCGGCTGAAGTGCCAAAATTCTATGAGCGTAAGAAGAATAACGGTAATAAACCGTGGATTATCAACGTACAAAACCAAAAAGGTGGTACGGGTAAATCAATGACGGCCGTACATTTGGCTGCTTGTTTGGCGCTTAACCTAGATAAACGCTACCGCATTTGTTTGATTGACTTGGACCCTCAAGGTTCATTACGTCTGTTTTTAAACCCGCAAATCAGTGTGGCTGAGCACGACAACATTTATTCAGCGGTAGACATCATGTTAGGCAACGTGCCTGATGGAGTAGAGATCGACCGCGAATTTTTACACAAGAACGTGCTGTTGCCGACGCAATATCCGAACTTGAAGTCAATCTCCGCATTCCCAGAAGATGCTATGTTTAACGCAGAAGCGTGGCAAACGCTGTCTGAAGACCCATCACTTGATATCGTTCGTCTATTGAAAGAACAGCTTATCGACAAGATTGCGAATGACTTCGATATCATCATGATTGATACCGGTCCGCACGTCGACCCTCTGGTTTGGAATGCGATGTACGCGTCCAATGCACTGTTAATTCCTTGTGCGGCAAAACGTCTAGACTGGGCATCTACGGTTAACTTCTTC
This sequence comes from Vibrio sp. VP6, assembly GCF_028823755.1. Taxonomy (NCBI): domain Bacteria; kingdom Pseudomonadati; phylum Pseudomonadota; class Gammaproteobacteria; order Vibrionales; family Vibrionaceae; genus Vibrio; species Vibrio sp. VP6. The sequence goes on along the minus strand of NZ_JAPEID010000002.1, from coordinate 253,977 downwards.
CAGCATTTGCCTACGGTTTATGAGATGTTCCCAGAAGATTGGAATGGCTTAGAGTTTGTTCGTCTAATGCCAACCATGTTCGAAGACGACAACAAGAAGCAAGTTTCGGTATTGACGGAAATGAACTATCTGCTTGGTGACCAAGTGATGATGGCAACCATTCCACGTAGCCGTGCATTTGAAACGTGTGCAGACACCTACAGCACTGTGTTTGATTTAACCGTAAGTGATTTCGAAGGCGGCAAGAAGACACTTGCAACTGCTCAAGATGCGGTTCACAAAAGCGCATTGGAACTGGAGCGCGTATTGCACTCTAACTGGCCGTCATTAAATCAGGGGTAAACAGTAAATGGCTTTGAAAACGTCTGAATTAAACGCGAAATTATTTGGTAAAACGAATAAACGTCGAGTAGCGACTCCACAAGAAGCGCAAACGGCAGCAAAAGAAAAAGCGCAAACCATCGAGTTGGCAGTGGCGGGTGAGGGCACGGTTCAGTTTGAATTAGTTCGTATTCCCGCAGATAAAGTGGCAAGCGAGACGCGTGTGTTCGCGGACAATGCCCGTGAACAATCATTCTTGAATGAGCATGCTTTATCTGATGTTTTGGTGACACTGAAAGAGCGTGGTCAACAGTACCCAGCTGTTGGTCGTCGCACTGACGATGGCAAAATTGAAGTGCTAGACGGTAGCCGCCGTCGTATGTCTTGTATCTTGGCGGGTAAGGATTTCTTGGTTTACGTTGGTGATGGCATCAACACTGAACACGCGAAATTCCTATCTGACGTCGCGAATGCTCACAAACCGCTGTCGCTTTACGAAAAAGGCAAAGAGATGCAGGCTAAGCTGGAAAGCGGTGAAGCTGAAGACCAAAAAGCGCTAGCGAAAATGTTCCAATGCAGTGAAGCATTGGTAAGTGGTGCGCTTAAAGCCGCGGCATTGCCGCTGCAATTGCTACAAGCGTATCCAAATGTTGGCGATTTAGGTCGTCCAACCATCGTTAAACTGCACAAACAGTTCTCAACATTGACCGTTGAGCAGCAGCAAAACTTGTTGGATAAATGCCGTACATCTGAAGGTTACTTGTGGCAACGTAGCAAGGCACAAGGTGTGGCTCGTTTGACCAAAGAAGTGACGGAAAGCATCGAAAGTTGGATCTCAGAGTTAGCACCAGCTAAACCTGCAAAAAAAGCTGAAAAAGTTGACCTTGTCAAAGGTCGAGCAAGCTACAGTCGTAAAGGCAGCAATCTTGCTCTCAATCTGAAGAAAGTCGATGACAGCTTGATGGAAGAAATCCTTACTTTTGTTCAAAGCAAAATGCAATAAAATTAAGCTTTAACGATAACCGCCTTCGGGCGGTTTTTTTATGTCTGCGATCTTGAGCGTGTGGAAGCATGCTCCGAATAGCAGATGTGATAACATGGCGGCAGTTCAACATCGGATAGACCCCATGCACGCACAATCTGAATTTCTATCTTCACTTCAACGCCAATCTCAACATGCTTTTCAACGCTCAGGCATTGTTTTGCAAGGAGAGGCCGGTTGGCAAGAGTCCATTCTCTCTGCATTTCTTCAAACTCAAACCACACAACGTTGGTTCTGTGTTGGGGATTGGTCATTCGAGAGTGCCTTTTGTGTTGGAATGAAGCAGGGAAATCGACTACTCGGAAGAGAATGTGATGTGCTGCTGTTTGACGCGCGAAAAGAGTTCGATGCTAATAGCTTTACGGCGGCAATTGGCTCTCTCGTTGGCGGTGGAATGCTACTTGTTGTGACAAATACTGCTCAACCACAACACTTCGCTGAGCAATGGATGCAGACCCAATGGCAAAAGCTGATAGTGCTTGAGCAGGGGAAAGTCATTCCTCAGGTTTCTGAGCTTGCTATTGCGCAGAGAAATACAGAATACATAGAGCAGACTCACGCTGTTTCATTAATCGAGAAAGTGGTGAATGGGCATCGCAAGCGTCCTTTAGTGCTCACGGCTGATCGCGGTAGAGGTAAAAGCAGCGCATTAGGCATTGCTTGTGCTCAGTTGTTGCAGCACAAGCCGCTGCGTATATTACTTACCGCGCCTTCTATTAACGCTGTTGAGCCAGTCTATCAGCACGCGCAGCGTTTACTTACGGATGCCAAACAGATGAAGAAAGACCGTTTGGAAGTCGGCTATGGGTATATTCAGTTTATTGCGCCTGACGAATTGTTGTCTTCGCTGCCTGAGTGTGATTTGCTGCTAGTCGATGAAGCGGCTGCGATTCCCGTCCCGATGCTCAAACAAATCACCGAGCATTATCATCGTTTGGTCTTTTCTAGCACGATTCATGGCTATGAAGGCTGCGGACGTGGCTTCACGTTGAAGTTCATTGAATGGTTGCAACAACAACGACCTGGCATGAAGACGTATCACATGCAGCAGCCAATTCGTTGGAGCGCAGATGATAAGTTAGAAACGTGGTTGTATGACGCTTTTATCTTGAACGCTGAATTATCGCCGCAATCCATTGAAGGCATGGCGAACGTATCGTTGAACAAAGTGGACAAGCAAGCACTGGTTCACCAACCCAACTTACTACGCGAATGCTTTGCTTTACTGGTTAACGCTCATTATCAAACCTCACCGAATGATTTGCTCCATTTACTGCGAGATGACAACAGCTCCGTTTATCTCGCGATGGATAAACAAAATATCATCGGAGTCATTCTCACGGTTGAGGAGGGCGGTCTTGATGACGAGTTAATTGAAGCCGTTCAACTTGGTCAACGTCGTCCTAAAGGGCATTTGACGCCAATCACCATCATCAATCAACTTGGTTTGGTAAAGGTAGGCAAGCTTATTACTTCACGAGTGATGCGAATTGCGGTGCATCCTGATCTACAAGGTTCGGGCATTGGCAAGCGCATGCTAACACTACTCGAGGAAAGTGTTGGTGCCCATGTGGATTACCTATCGACGAGTTTTGGTGCGACGGATGAGTTGATTCAGTTTTGGCAACAAGCTGGTTATCAATCCATTCGTTTAGGAACTATGCGCGATGCCGCCAGCGGTTGTTATTCATTGTTGATGGTTCGCCAACTTGCGAATAAATCACAAACTTGGATTGATGACGCACAAGCATTGTTTCATGAGTTTTTGTCTGCGAGCCTTTCCCTTGTTTATCCTAAGTTAGAGCCGAGTCTGGCTAGAAGCTTGTTGCGTCAACCGATTCAACATCAAACCTTACATCCGACTAAGCGAGTATTGCTTCAAAGCTATGCGCAGGGTGGTGCAAGCTATGAATCGATTTTTGTGTGGTTACAACAGTGGCTGCGTCAACATGGTTTGGAGCCTGTTTCTGATTTGATGATAAGTAAAGTGTTCTTAAACCATGATTGGGGCATTTGTGCCAAACAATTTGGATTATCGGGAAGAAAGCAAGTTGAGCAACAGTTAAGAAGTGAGTTAGAAAAGTTGTTGAGTCAATTTACAGTGTAAACGCAACGCCTTATGGATTTACACTGTAAATAGAGACGAGCTGAGAGGAGTGACTTTACACTGTAAATTCACTCCTTTTTTGTTTTTGATGAATGATAAAAAGCAAACTCATGACCGACTAAGTTCAATGTTGAGCTGTAAACAAAATCGCCAATAAAAGGGAAGGAGTGGCGTCGCCACTTTTATTGTATTGAAGCACTATAACTACAAGCTACAACTTTCTCATGCTGTAGAGTGGAGCATGAAGTGAAACGAGAGTGGAATGATTTACGCGGATGAATCACCATGCCTAATACTTTATTTACTCAATAATACCAAGGCTTCGACCTTTAGTGACCTGAGCCCTATTCTTCGAAGTGCGAGGTTTGTTCAGAAAATGTTTTTGGTTAGACTGAAAGTGTTGATGGGAAGCAAAGTGGTAAGGGTATGTGGAAGCTGTGTCTTGAGTTATCTGAAGATAAGACCAAGGTGATAGCCCGTCTTCCGGGAGAAGTGGACCTCGGTGGTGAGCTAAATCAAAATGAATTAAACGAGCAGCTCGTCGCAATGAACGCTGAAAGGATGTTTGTTGTTGAGGGGGAAGTCGTGAGATTCATTAACTGCGCCAAAGAACGTAAAGCCGAAGCTTACGAAGGCATCGTCATTGCGGAAAAACGCAACGCGCAAGTTGAGGTCGAATTATCGAATAATGACATGCTCGCCAGTATGAACGTTGTCGGCGCTTACGGAGGCCGAGGTTTACGTGGCCCCGAGATTGTTCAAGCCCTTGCTCAAGCGCGAGTTTCGAAAGGCATCAACAAACTGGCTTTGAAGAAAGTGTTGGTTGTCAGCACTCAGCTCAAACCCGGCGAAACTTTTTCTCAACCTGTAGCGGTTGGTAAGCAACCTATCAAAGGCAAAGACGCTCTTTTTACTCCTCTCGTTAAAGACATCACCAAACGCATTCTCAAACCCAAAGACGGCCAATCTGCTAGCGACAAAATTGATTTACGTAACCTCGGTGAAACTATCGCGGTTGACGTAGGCGATGAGGTGATGCGCCGCACGCCTGCGACCAAAGGTACGCCTGGTTTTACTGTTCAAGGGCGAGTGATTCCTCCACAAGCCGGGAAAGACAGCCCAATGAAGCCTGGTAAGGGCACCGAGATAAGCAAGCACGACCCAAACCTATTGATTGCATCGGTATCCGGTACGCCTCTGATTAAAGACAAAACCATTGAAGTTGATAACGCACTCTGCCTCAATAGCGTTGGCGTGAATACAGGCCACGTGAAATTCAAAGGGAATGTAATTATCGGTGGCAACATTGAATCCGGCATGATTGTTAAAGCGACGGGTTCTATTACTGTAGGCGGCTTCATTGAATCGGCTGACGTACAAGCGCAAGACGACATTCAAGTTGGTAAAGGGATCATTGGCCACACCGTGAGTGATGGCCAGCCAAAGAGTTGTCACGTCAAAGCCAAAGGTTCGATTCGTGCCAGCTACGCCCAATATTGTGATTTGCAAGCTGGCGAAGATATTGAGTTGGCGGTGCACAGCATGAATAACGATATTGTTTGTGGGCGCAATCTGACGGTGCTGGATGCTAACGGTAGGAACGGTACGCTCAGCGGCGGAGATGCAAAAGTCGGTGACAAAGTGGTGTGCTTACAATTGGGCGTAGAAGGCGACACCGCCACTAAGGTAGAAGCGTTCGCGCGCTATTCTGCATTTAAGGAGCGATTAGCAGAGCTCAAAGATCAATACAAACGCGCTCAAGAAGGCACGATGGATGTGATTCGTAAAGAGCTCGAATTTAAGAAACGTCCTAAAGCCGAACGTACCGACGAAGAACAAGCTCAGATTGATGTGATGAAAACACAAAACAACGAGCAGCTTGAAGCGATAAAGCAAAAGCTAGAACAAACGGAACATGACTTTGAAGTCGCGTTAGAAGAAAATATTGTCGAAGCCAAAGAGCGTGTCTTCACTCGCGTGACGGTGCTGTTTGGCGACGAACAAGTAACGACAAAGCGCACTCATGGCGGTTGTTCGTTCCGTTTCAATCAATACGAAATTAAAGTCTCGGCGAACTTGGAAGAAGAGGACGTCGCTGCGGTTTAAGCTTTCTTACTCACTGAGCCCACACGTTGCAACAAGATGTGTGGGCTTTTGTTTATCTACAAATCGACAATGTGCTCTTGATAGTAGTCCGCAAGCGCACCGACTTGGCTGCTACACATTACTTTCATTGCTTGTTTAATGTGTTCTATTGGCCAGTTCCACCATTGGATATTGAGTAGAGTTTCAATCTCTTTATCGCCGAATCGTTGACGTACGACTTGGTTGTTTCCAACCACCACCGAATAAGGTTGGACGTCTTTCGTCACTACGGCGCGTGCTCCGATGACGGCTCCATCGCCGATGTTTACTCCGGGCATGATCATCGCCTCGCTTCCAATCCAAACATCGTTCCCCACCACCGTGTCTCCGGCACGCTCGAAACCGTCTTGTACGCCTTCTCCAAATTCTTCAGGAGAGAAGGGGAAGGTCGAAATCCAGTCAATGCGATGACCTTGGTTTCCTGCCATCATGAAGGTGGCTCCAGAAGCGATGGAACAAAACTTGCCAATGATTAATTTGTCGATGCTATCGGGTTCTCTACTTTGCCATTCTTGAAGTGTGACGGGGTCACCCAACAAGTAGCGTACTGCTTGCTCTTCGAAGCTTTTTTGATGATAGAAGCCCGAGTAATAGCTGTAATCGCCAACGATGATATTGGGATTAGTGATGTGATCTTTAATGACTTGACCTTTTAACCACGTGTCGAAAACACTCATAACTCATCCTTTCAAATTTAGGTTGTACAGAGTTTAGAGGCTTTCTATTATTTCCAGTAGTTTGATTTTAGAGATTCAGAATTACTGTATGGAAATAAAATGGCTCAGCTACGTACCACTTTACGTCGCTTTGTGCGAGGAGCGAAGTATTGCTGGCGCAGCAAAGCGACTGAATTGTTCGAATGCGCATGTAAGTCGGCAACTTAAACAGCTTGAAGACATATTGTCGGTGCAGCTTATTCAGCGAACTACGCGCCAGTTTAATTTGACCTACGATGGTTTGCGGTTTTATCAGCAGGTAAAGCAACTGCTCGAAGGCGCTGAGCAGATCAATGAGCAAGTCATGGCAAACGAGATCGTATCGGGAAAATTGAGAATAGCGGCGTCCGCTTCTTTCGGAGCCGCGTTACTCAGCCAAACATTGATCGAGTTTCGATTGCAACATCCACAAGTGAGCGTCGAAGTGATCTTCACAGAGACACCTCTCGACTTGATTGAGGCTGGGTTTGATATCGCATTCTACTTTACCGATACTCCCCCAGAGGGATACGTCGGCCATCAGCTACGCACTTTACACTGTAAACCGATCGCTCATCGCTCGTATTTAGCGGATAAACCAAATGTAAGTACGCCAGAGGATCTTGGTGACTTAGAGCACATCCTTTATAAAAGTCGTGACTTGGTGTTAGACAAGTGGACGTTTACGCATAAGCAAACTCAACAGCAGTGCAGCATTGAGTTAGAAAGTACGCTGAGTTTTAATCTTGTCCAGTCCATGTTGGATGCTACTTTGGCTGGCTGTGGTGTAGCCATGTTAGATGAATTTGCACTGGCTAAACTCGACCCTGCACAAAAAGAACAACTCGTGAGTTTGCTGCCAGAATGGCAAACGGATGCGATTTTGCCGCTTTATCTGCTCTACCCAAAACGTGAGCACTTACCAAGAAGAACGCGAGCGTTCATTGATCACTTTAGGAACATATATTCTGTCGGCGAATAGCGACAACAAACTTAGCAACAATTGAGGAAGCAAAGGAATGCGAAAACACTGTATTGCGATTGGTGGTGGTGGCTGGATGATGGGAGAGAACCCGAGTCCGCTCGATCAATACATTTTGTCTTTGTCTGGTAAGGAGAATCCAAACATTTGTTTTCTACCGACAGCCACGGGAGACGCCGATGAAGTTATTGAACGTTTTTACAATGCGAAGCTTAGTGAAAACGTAACCCATTTTCCGCTGTTTAAGTTTGATGCTGGTTGGAAAGAAACGCTATTTGAACAAGACATCATTTACGTCGGTGGCGGTAATACGCGTTCGATGTTGGCCATTTGGCGCGAATGGGGAATCGATAGAATACTCAAGCAGTGTTATGAACAAGGCATCATCATTTGTGGCATGAGCGCTGGTGCAATTTGTTGGTTTGAGTTTGCGGTGACAGACAGTGATCCCGAAGCATACCAAGTTATGCGTTGTCTTGGATTAATTGACGGTTTGGCTGCGGCGCATTTTTCTCATGTAGGTGAGAAGTTCGAGGTTTTCCAAGCCTTTGCTCGTTCTCAACCGAGCATCACTTGTTATGGCATTCACGATTATGCGGCATTGCACTTTGTCGATGGAAAATTGTTAGCTACTGTCACCAGCTTTCCTGATGCAGGCGTGTTGGTTAAAATAGGTAACGAAGAAAACATATTGCGAGGGTGAGCTTCTTCAAATCAGCATTAAAGGCAATAACTACTGACCGGACACAGAAGAAGCTCATGGATTCAGCTAACTTACATTAAGTATCGTGCTTACAGCTCGTAACGCAGACCTAAGTGGTAGTAGCTTTCGTCTGCGTGCGCACCGCCAAACGAGACTTCTTGTCCATTGCTGTAGCCACGCGAACCGTTACGATCAACGTAGTTTGTGTAGATAGAAGAACGAGGCGTCAGTTTGTATTGCACTTCTAGCGTTGTATCTTTCAGCTCTAGCTCGTCACCCTCACTGTTTTCTAAAGAACGATAACCAGCACGCAGTGCCCATTTGTCATTTACACTGTAAACCGCCGTCAATTCCATCACTTTGTCGGTACTGGTTTGCGAGTAATAGCCCTCTAGTTCATCTTCCGAGTACAACGCACCCAACATTAAATCACCTAAGTAGTAACGCGTACCTGCGCCCCAGAATGTGTAATCGGTGTCGTTGCTTTCACGTGCATCACCTTTATTTTTCTGTATCGCCACCACTGGTGCCAAGGTACCCAAATTCCCCATGTCTAGCGTATAACGCAGTGCAGCGTTGTAACCGTAGTCGAGCTCAGAAGTGTTGTTTCCTAAAATGTACGCGACAGAAAAATCGAAATTACCTAGGCTGTTTTGGTATTGCAACGTGCCATCTTGACGGAAAACTTGCGTCGCGGTTTTGTCGACTTTATTCGCTTGGCGCGCCATAGAAACATCGGAAGAGGCGAACACATCACCAATGTCGGTAAACATAATCAATCCAGATGCCACGCGACCACCAGTAATGCGACCATAATCTTTCGCATCAATACCCGCCCATACATAACGTGCGGTCAGAGACGGTTTGTCGTTTACTTGGTTTGCGTATTCAGCGGCACCCACTTGGTATTGCGCTTGGCCGATGATCGACGCGTACTCGTTGATGGTTTGTGAACCGTTTAAACCAATACGGCCATCAAACTCACCATTTGCATCGCCGTGCTCGTCATTTTTACTGGTGACATTGAAACCAAGACGAGAGTAAATATTTAAAACTGACCCATCTTCCGCTTGATACAGCTGCGCTGCCATTGCGTTTGATGCCATCAACGTAGGGAGAAGTAGAGTCAAAATGTGCTTTTTCATGATTAACGACCTTTCATTTCTATTGTTTTAGGTACGACAAAGCCCCTTCCGAGTAACGGAATAAGAAAAATTGTCGTGAAGTAGAGAGAGGGTGCGCCCTTGTTTGCCAAGGGCGCGAGCTAGTCCATTCCTATAGGGGAAGAATGATTTAGCTTAAATCGACGTCTTTGCAGCCAAAGAAGTAAGTCGCGAGGAAGCCAACGATGTAAGAGATAAGCAGGCCAGCAACAAACACCATCATGCCCGGGAAGATGCCATTTTCTGATGTCATGAGAGGAATCGCCACGATACCGGACGGGCCAAACACCGTATTAAGACCAACTGGCAAGCCAAGGTAAGAAACTAAGCCGATAAAGAAGCCGCCCGCAGCACCACCAATACAAGCGGTAACGAATGGTTTTACGCGTGGTAATGTCACGCCGTAAATCAATGGTTCGCCAATACCTAGAAGGCCAGGAATAATAGCGCCTTTAACTTGAGTGCGCAGTAGAGCGTCTTTTTTGGCTTTGAAATACAGCGCCATTGACGCGCCAACCTGACCGCCACCAGCCATCGCCAGGATAGGAAACAGCGAGTTAAAACCCTGTGCTTCCATCAATGCGAAGTACACAGGAACGAAACCCTGGTGGATTCCAAATACCACAGAAATTAAGAACAAACCTGCCAAGATTGCAGCACCTAATGGGTTATCGTTCAAGTTGAGGAACAACCAAGACATCCCTTTAAACAGCTCGCCGCCGATTGGCATGATGATCAAGAAGGTTACCGCACCCATGATCAACAGAGTGATAACGGACGTTAAGATCATGTCCAGATCATCTGGCATGTATTGACGAACCTTACGCTCGACTTGCGCACCGATGATCGCCGCCAAAAGTACGCCGATAATGTTGCCGCGCGGATCAATCGCAAAGCCGAAAAACTCGTTCATGCCAGAGTAAATACCGGATGTAGCCTCTGGGTTGTAACCCAGTACAAACAAAGAGGCGAGAATTGCACCATTAACACCAGAGCCGCCAAACGCTTGCTGCGCGTTGTAACCAATCAGAATACTTAAGAAAGCAAACAGACCCTTACCAAAGACTTTCATGTAGGCGATCAAATCCAACATAAACTGGCTTGGTGTCTGGTCGAGAACAAACATCTGTTCCAATAACGTCGCAAAACCTAGCAACAAACCAGCGGCAATAAAGCCAGGGATCAACGGCGTAAAGATGGTAGCAAACTTGCTTAAAAAACGCTGAACCGCACTGGTTTGCTTACTCTTCATCTGTTTTTTCTGCTCGGCCGCGACGGCAGAAAGATCTTGTTGCGGCATATCTGGTTCTTCACTGTAACCAGAAGTTAAGCTGTCGATCAATTGATTCATCATCTCTGCCGCTTGTTGAGCTTTTCCGGGACCGAGAATGATCTGAAATTGCTCATCGCTTTCCACCACACCCATTACGCCGGGAATTTGCTTGATAACAGACTGGTCAGCCAAGCCATTGTTGGCGAGCGATAAACGCAAACGCGTCATACAGTTACCACATTTGCTTACGTTGCTGCTGCCACCCACTGCGGACAGCAACTGCGATACTGTGTTTGAAGTTATTTTTGCCATAGGGTCTATCCTTCAGAACTCGGATTATTTAGTTATTATTTAGTGCTGCGCGAATAAAACCGTTGTGCGCGGCGAGGCGTGATTTGGCTTGTTCGGCATCCAAATTGGCCAAAATCATTAAGATGGCGGTTTTACAGTGGCGATCGCAGGCATTTAATGCTCGCTCTGCTTCTTCTTTTGATGCGCCAGTTGCTTCTACAACAATGTTGGTTTGGCGTTGGATGAGCTTGGCGTTGGTGGCCTCTACATCCACCATTAAGTTACCAAATACCTTACCGCTACGAATCATTGCGCCTGTCGTGAGCATGTTTAACACCAGTTTTTGTGCGGTGCCGGCTTTCATGCGAGAAGATCCAGTAACGACCTCTGCGCCAACAATCGGCAGAATCGCGATGTCGGCCGCTTTTGCCATGGCACATTCCGGATTACAGGCGATAGATGCAGTCGTAGCTCCGATGGATTTAGCGTACTCCAAACCACCTAGCACATAAGGCGTGCGGCCACTTGCAGCTATGCCTACAACCACGTCATGCTTGGTGAGGTGAAGCGCTTTTAAGTCGTCTTGACCCATTTGCGCGTCGTCTTCGGCGTTTTCTACCGCTTTCAAAATCGCCTGATGTCCACCAGCAATTAAGCCAATCACCATATCTGGATGCGTGCCGTAGGTTGGAGGACACTCGCTCGCATCAAGAATTCCTAAGCGGCCTGATGTGCCAGCTCCCATGTAAACTAAGCGGCCACCATTTGTAAAAGCTTGGGTAATCGCATCAACCGCCTTTGCAATTTGTGGTAGCACTGCTTTGACCGCGAGCGCGACTTTTTGATCCTCTTCATTAATGACTTGTAGCATCTCGATGGTCGAAAGCGTATCAATCTCTGCACTGGCTGGATTACGGCTTTCTGTCACCAATCGGCTTAAATCAATTTTCATGTTTTACACTCTTCGCAATGTTCAATCTGAGGGCGATTCTATGGAATAAAATATTCTGTTTTGGTGATAAAAATCACACTTGAGGTTATTCTTTGTGCCGGGGAAATTTGGAATAATGAGAGAAAATATACGTCCATTACATCCGGTATAAACTGGCTTGGTTAGAATAATCATGGAGTTAAATCAAACTCCAATTATTTTTGTTTTGGAATAAATTATTTAAATTTTTTGAGGTTTTTGTTGTGTCAGTTATCAATAAGATAGTCGCGAGGCGTACTCAGCTTTCGCAAAGTGGTCGTTTGGTCGGCGATTGGATTGTTGAAAACGCAGAAAAGGCGGCGCTGCTCACTAGCCAAGAACTTGCGGCGCAAGTAAAAGTGAGTCAATCGAGCATTGTGAAATTTACTCAGCGTATTGGCTTTAAAGGCTACAGCGAGTTTAAGTTAGCTCTGAATGAAGAGATTGGCCGTAAGCATGCGATGCAGTCGACACCGTTGCACAGTGATATTTTGGCAGATGATCCCATCGCGGTTATTTCACAGAAACTGGTGAAAGCAAAAACAGATGCTATGTTTCAAACCACCAATGCGCTGTCTTATGAAGCTTGTCACCAAGCGGTGAAATGGTTGAGCGAAGCGCGTCGAGTGCAAGTGGTCGGGATTGGGGGCTCAGCCCTGACCGCGAAGGATTTAAGCTTTAAACTGCTTAAACTCGGTATTACGGCGCTTTCCGAACAAGACAGCCACGTGCAGATTGCTGTTGCTCGTACCCTCTCTTCAGAAGATGTGCAGATTGCGATTTCGTATTCGGGCGAACGCAAAGAAATTCTCGTCGCGGCAGAAGCGGCAAAAGAGCAGGGCGCGAAGGTGATTGCGTTATCTGCTCCTGGGAGAAGCCGCTTGCGTGGTATTGCCGATATTACGTTTGATACGATTGCCAATGAAACGGAACATCGCAGCTCATCCATTGCTTCGCGCACCGCGCAAAACGTGATCACCGATTTGCTGTTTATCATCTTGGTTCAGCAAAGAGACGAAAGTGCACGTCAGTTGATCAGCGATATCAGTACCGACATCAAACAGATCCTCACATGATCGCTTAACCAACAGCGGACTAAAGATCCGGATCGTGCATCAGTAAAGCAATAAAAGCGGACAGATGCTTTTCAATGGTGAGATCGGCAGAAATCGCGGGCAATTCCAACGTGATGCAAGGTAAATCACGTTCACTACACCAAGTGCCGAATGAGCCGGGTGTTTCGTAGTCGACATCGTCAACGATTGGCAGCTGAAACTGCTCGCCGAGCCATTTGGCAAGGTTGGAATGTTTGGGATCATCTACAAACGCAAGCGGTTCGTGAAACGACACTACAAACTTTGGCCTGCGCAGTTCAATCAAGTTAATTAATGCGCCAACTTCTGGCTCTAGCTGGTTTTTAGAGCCTGTTTTCACCTTTACGTCTCGAACGGGTGTGTGAGAGCTCCATCGATACACGGTGCCATGCTCAGTCCAATTTTGGGTTGGAAACGCGCGATTGAGATCCACTTGGTTTGCATTTGCGCGTGTGCCTAGCTGGTTGCCGTCAGGATTCATTGACAGAATCACATCATGTCGTAAGTTTTTAGCTGGCAAGCTTCTTAGCGCACAGGACAAACCTGCAATCGAGGCTGTCTCATCCCCGTGAGTGCCTGCCAAAATCAAACCTCGCGAAGCACTTTCGACTTGTGCCGGAAAATACAGTAATGGCGCACCAAGTACGGATTGACCGTATGTTGTTGGCCGAATTAAAAATGCCGCTCTTTCCGTTCTTGGAATTAGACTCACCGTAATCTCCTGATTGATGAAGTAATATCAATATCTAAGCTAATTAAACCTAGCTAAACCGAACCGTTTAAACTCGTCAACGGTTGAAATGTTAATTGTGGCGCTTGCTTCACAAGACGCGTTAGGAGAACGAAAAACGATATGGATTTTAAAAAACATTCAACGGCGTTGCTGATTTCCTCTTTATTCACCCCTTTTCTTTCTGCATCTGTCGTTGCGGATACCTTACTTAACGGTGTTCAGCTCGCCGCAGAGCAACATTTGGTACGTGCGAATGACGCAGAGGCGGCAACGCTTGATCCAGCGAAAGCCGAAGGTCTGCCAGAAATGCACGTGATTCGTGATTTATTTGAAGGGCTGGTGATTCAAGATCGTGACGGAAACATCATTCCCGGTGTGGCGGAGTCGTGGGAAACCAAGGACAACCTAACCTTTGTTTTTCACCTACGAAAAGATGCGAAATGGTCGAATGGCGAGCCTGTGACGGCGGATGATTTTGTCTATTCACTGCGCCGAGCGGTAGATCCGAAAACCGCTTCTCCAAATGTTTGGTATCTCAAACTCACCAAGATCAAAAACATCGCCGATGTGGCAGAGGGTAAAAAGCCTTTGGACGATCTCGGTATCACGGCGGTGGATAAATACACCTTACGTTTTGAGTTGGACAGTCAAGTTCCGTACTTTGTTGCCATGACCGGGCACACGTCCATGATGCCAGTGCATCAAGCGACAGTGGAAAACCGCGACAAGCCGTGGAGCGATCCAGACCAATTTGTTAACAACGGTGCATTCACATTGGATAAGTGGGTCGTGAATGAGCGTATTGAACTGGTCAAGAACCCAAATTACTGGGACAGTGCTGATACGCATTTAAACAAAGTGACTTACATTCCGTTTGAAAACCAAAACGCGTCGATCAATCGCTATGCGGTAGGTGAGGTGGATATCACGTCAGATGTGCCGACTCATATGGCGCAGAAGCTTAAACAAGATTACAAGCAGGCTTACACGGTGGTGCCATTGTTGTGCACGTATTACTACGCGTTCAATACCACTCGTCCACCATTTGATGATGCGCGAGTGCGTCAAGCGGTATCGTACTCCATCATGCGCGATGTGATCACGACTGGTGTCACTCAAGTCGGCAACCTTCCTGCTTATACTTTTGCGCATCAGTACACCGCAGGGTTTGATGCAACGCCGCCAGAATACAGTAACTGGAGTCAACAACAACGTGATGAGAAAGCACGTGAACTGCTGAAAGAAGCGGGATACGGTGATGGCAAACCTTTGGATTTCAAATTGCTGTACAACACCAGTGAGGCAAATAAATCGATCGCCGTTGCAATAGCCTCGATGCTACACAAGAATCTCGGTGCAAACGTTGAGTTAGAAAATCAAGAGTGGAAGTCGTACTTAGTGGCGCGTAAACAAGGCAATTTCGATGTGATGCGTGCGTCTTGGTGTGGTGATTACAACGAAGCGTCCACTTTCTTGAGTTTATTGCGTTCAGGTTCTTCGGGTAACTTTGCACGTTACAGTAGCCAAGCGTACGACAACGTGATGAACAGTGCATTGGCTGCAACCGATGAGAAAGCGCGCCAAGGATTTTATGACCAAGCAGAACAGTTGCTGGCGGCAGATATGCCCATTGCGCCAATCTATTACTACATGCAAGCGCGTTTGGTTCGCCCTACAGTTGGCGGTTTTGCCAAAAACAACGTAGAGGGGCGCATCTACTCGAAAGATCTCTACATCAAGAAGTAGCGCTCAAAACAAGCGATAAATACGAAGCCCCGAAGATGTATCTTACGGGGTTTCTTTTTATTGTTAGCGAGTGGAGAGCTTGTCAACTAGCATTGCGACTCGTTTGCCAAGATACTCCGCCGTTGCAACATCAGAGGCATGCAACTGACCATCTTCACCGCCTTGAGCAACAATGCCACCTTGCACACCGTAGCGATTCAGATTTTGCTCCCCAGAATTGCTGATCTTATCCAATCCGACCCACATCATGCCATGCTGACCAGCAAGGGTTTGTAGATACTGCAACGTCATTGACTGATCGCCATTCATTGCCCCACCACTGGTAAAGCCAGCCGCGATTTTTCCCGCCCATTTTTGGTAATACCAAGATTCACTGCTTGCATCGGCAAATGCTTTAAACTGCGCTGCTACGCTGCCCATATAGGTCGGTGAGCCAAAGATAATCGCATCGCACTCAGCAAGTTCATCCATTAGATTAGGGTTCACAAAACGTCCCTCAATAATCTCACTGCCTTCAATACGGTGAGAGAGAATTTCAAATCCACCTTGCTGCTGAATGCTTTGTTGTTCAACGCCGGCGGCAATCGAGCGAGCAAGCTGACCAGTAACGTCGGTTTTAGAGAAATAAATAATCGCAATTTTGGACATGAAAGATTCCTTCTTTTTTCTGATTAATGTGTAATGTTGAGCATGCTAAAACCTCAAGTTTGGTTTAGGTCAACACTAAAACTTAAAAAGAAGTGCATTAAAAAAGCCGATGTAGATACATCGGCTTTTTAGTGGATTATTTCTTTCTTCGAGTATAAATCCGAGATTTTGTTTTACTTGGCTCTGGCTTATTTTTCGCCAGCTTTAGTACCGCTTTTTGCAAAATCTGGTTGTTTGGGTAAGTGATCAAGTTTCCGTTGTCGTGCTTAATTAACACGTGAAACATGCTGATTTCTTGAATCTCGCCACTGATGTCTTCGTCTTTGTCTACGACTTTAATACGATCGCCCACTCTGTATGGGAAGACAAAAAAGATCAAAAAGCTGGCGGTGATATTGCTCAGAATTGACCACTGCGCGATAAACGCCACACCCAATACGGCGAAAATGGACGACAGGAACAATGACACATCGCCATAGCCAATACCGGTGATAATGGCAAAAACAGAGGCGGTCAAAAACAGCAGCGCGACATTGAAACAGCGCTGAATAAAACTCAGGCGGGCCTTTTTTACGCCCTTTGAGGTTGCTAAGTTTAAGATGGCTCGATTGACGATTCTCTTCAGGATACGATAAGCGATCAGGACAAAAATGCCCATCAACACTTTGTAACCGAGGGAGCCTGTAGTGAAATACTGGCTCACTTGTTCTAATTGGATCCAATCATTCATTTCTTCAACTCGACGATATTTAGAAAGCGGCTTTTATAGCTGATTTTCTGCTGTAAGTAATCACAATTTTTCTACTCTGTTTACCCTGTATCAGCATTCAAACGCCTTACATGTTACTGAAATAGCGTAATGAAAGACTGCGATGGGTAGTATTTCGTTACCATACCTAATATTCAACCAGAGTCGACGTCTCTTTCATGTGCTCAATGTTTGAGCTTCATCCCATATCCGAAATTACGCCAAGTGAGGCGCGTCATAAATTTGATGAATATGACCTTCGTCCTGCTAACCTAGTAGTGGTTGAAAGAAGTTGGTAGGAGAGGCGCGGGCGTATGGAAGAAGATGAAAAGGCGATCATGATGCTGGTGGTGATTGTGGGGTTCGTGCTTATTTGGGTTGTGCTTGAAGAGCTGAACTATCTTGGTTTACCGATCAAATAAGCCCCGTGAAACATTCGATTCAACGGGGCTTTGTATTTCAATAATGGCTTTCTTGCTTTCAGAGATTAGCTAACTGCTCTAACCTTACCTTGCTTCAAGTCGTTCAGCACTTGAGATTTTGGACCGTCTGCAATTACGCTGCCTTTTTCCATTACAATCACGCGATCTACGATGTCGAGCATCGACGTTTTGTGTGTAATCAAAATCAGCGTTTCGCTCGGTTTTAACTGCGCCAATTGATGCTTGATGTGCATTTCTGAGCGGTTGTCCATTGCACTGGTTGGCTCATCCATCAAGAGTACCGGAGGACGTCCAAGGAACGCGCGAGCAATCGTCACCGCCTGACGTTGACCGCCAGAAAGCATTGCGCCCCCTTCACCAACCTGACGCTCCAAACCTGCTGGGTCCGATTGCGTAAAGGCGGTCACACCCGCACGATTGGCTGCATCCATCACGTCACGGTCATCGGTTAATGGACGGCCTAACGTGATGTTGTCGCGGATGGAGCCAAAGAACAGATTGGAATCTTGCGCCACACACCCGATATTGCGGCGAATATCGACATGATGAAGCTGCGCGATGTCGGTGTCATCAATGCGAACATGACCTTCTGTCGGTTGGTATAAGCCCATGATGAGACGCTCTAACGTGGTTTTACCCGAGCCGATACGGCCGATAATCGCCACTTTCTCGCCAGGATTAATCGTCAAACTCAAATCTCGAATTGACGCGACTGGTGAGTCTGGGTAGTGAAAGGTAACGCGTTCTAGCTCAATCTTACCTTGTACAATAGGGCGGTGAATGTAGCGTTTGCCTTCTTCCTGCTCGTCCGGCATTTCCATCACTTGGTTGATGATGGTCATCGACGATTTGGCTTGGTTATAACGCGTTGAAAGTAGCGATAGCTGAACCAAAGGCCCAATCGCACGACCACTTAGCATGGTTGCGGCAATCAAACCACCCATGGTTAAGTCACCTTCTGCAATCAAGTAAACGCCTAAGATGATCATTCCGACGTTACTACTTTGCTGCACGAAACCCGCAGCGTTTTGGATGCTATCGGTAATGCGACGGCTCTTGATGTTCCAGTTTGCCATGTGCGCCACCGCTTCTTCCCAGCGGTATTGGAACTGGCTTTGAGCACTCAACATTTTCACCGTTTCTAAGCCTGCCAAGCTCTCAATCAGGTTGGCGTATTTTTGAGAAGCTAGACGTGAGCCTTCCTCGATAGAACGGCGTAGAGGGCCTTGGATGAGCAGTGAGTGGATAATCAGAATGAGAACACCTACCATCGGCACAAATACCAAATTGCCCGCCATCAACCAAATGATGATTAAAAACAGAATCGCAAATGGTAGGTCGATCAACGCGCTGACGGTAGCGGAAGTGAAGAATTCGCGGATGGATTCAAACTCCTGCAAGTGACGTGCAAATGCACCCACTGACGGCGGTTTGGATTCCATTCGAATCCCCATTACTTTGCTAAACAGTTTAGAGGAGATCAGAATATCCGACTTTTTACCCGCCACATCGATGAAGTAGTTACGAAGTGACTTGAGAGAAAAGTCGAAAATGAACACGACGAAGATACCGCTTGCCAACACCCATAAGGTTTCAAACGCGAGGTTTGGCACCACTTTGTCGTACACCAAACGAGTGAACATTGGTGCGGCAATGGCGAAGATGTTGATCAAAAGAGAAGCGATAAGCACATCGCGGTAGATGCGTTTAGATTGCCACAAGGTTGACCAGAACCAGTGACCTTCTTTGGTTTTGAGCACTTCGGGAGAGCGCTCATCGAAACGGAATTGCTTTTTAACTAAAAAGTAGCGACCAGTGTACTGCTCAAGTAGGTCTTCTAATGGAATGGAGATTGGCACCATTCCACTTTCTAAGGTTGTGACTTCTGCTTCGCGTGTCTCCATATTGATGCTATTGAGAACGCAAGAGTCACCACCTTTAAGAACTAAGATTGCCGGCAGAATCAGGCTGGAGATTTTCTCCAGCTCTGCACGGTTTTCCTTGGCAACCAATCCGGCCCTTTCCGCCGCTCTTGGTAGCAGGAACGGGGTCAATTTACCATCTGACAGCGGAAGCCCATTCACAAGAGCTTCCGGCGAGTTGGCTAACCCATAGTAACGGCTAACGTAGATGAGCGAATTCAGTAAAGGGTCTTTCATCGTTGGTGAACCTTATTATTCCTTGTCGACGATGAATCCTTGGAATACCTCTACGAAGTGCTCGGTGAGGAAATCCAATTGGATCTGAGTTTCAATACGCGATGCAATCGTAGTAATGCCCAAGTTGTGAGCGGTACGAGAGATCGACGTGAGTGTGAACTTCTGTTTTTCGTCGTGTAAGTTGTGTGTGAACAAGTAATCCAGCTTCACATAGTTCGGACGGAACTCTTGGATGTATTCCAGCGACTGGAAGTTACGACCATAGTTGTCGACACCAAACTCAGCACCAGACTGACGAATTGCGTTACAAAGCAGTGCGGTATGGTGCGGATGATCAATGAAGCATTCTTCAGGGATCTCAAAGTGAAGTTTAGACGCCACTTTTGAGTGTTTCTCCAACATGTTGGTTGTCCAGCGAATGAACGATGGCTGAGACAAGCTGCTTTGCGCGATGTTAATCGCGACTGGATCGTTAAGCTCGCCGCTTTCTAGCATCTTAATCATCGACTCAATCACGTATTGGTCGAAGATGTTGGTCGCATCCAACTGTTCCAATGCAAATAAGTATTGGTTAGCACGGTAAGTCTCGCCATCTTTTTCGATGCTTGAGAACACTTCGTTATGGAACACTTTGCCCCAAGTATTCTTAGCAGCTTGGAAGCGGAATTTCACCCAATCGCTGTGGATTGCTTCTTCAACCAACGCTTTCCATTGCTGTTTACCCATCAAGTTAGATGGCGTATCGCTACCAATGAAGCCGTATGGTTTGTCTGGCTGTGCTTTGGCTTTCGATAGTGCGTTATCCACCATAGAAAGGACTTCAGAACGCGTTTTCTGATCTTTGCTGTGTGCCACACCAAGCGAGGCTTTTGGTTTTGCTAAGCCAGTTGGATCAGTGTTTAGGCCATTGACACAGTTGACGATGCTGTCCGCGAGAATGCGCAGTTCGCTCTCATCCATGTGCGGGAAAAGCAGACCGAATTCATCACTAGAAAGACGAGCAATGGTGGCTCCCGGAACATCAATGGTGTTTTTCAGACGTTGAGACAACTCTTTCACGTGGGCATCAGCGCGTTGGTAGTCTTTTGTCTCGTAAATGTCGCCAATATATTCTGCATGGAGTAGCGCGATACCCCCTTGCGTTTGTTCTGCCAACCATTGGTCAACTTGGTTGATGTAGAACGAGCGGTTACCTAGTTTGGAGATAGGATCTAGGTATGCTTGAGCACGTAGGCGTTGTGCTTCTTTGGCCTGTTCTTTAAATGACAACTCAATCTGTGCCGACATCATGTTGATGCCATCCACGACCGCGATCAGGTCTTTGGTTTTAGGGCGAGTGAGTGGCTCACCAAACTGGTTGTTTGCGATGTCGTGCATTTTCTTCACGATAGCAGCCAGTGGCTTTAGAGAACGACGCAGAATGTAAGAAATCGCAATCAATCCCGCTAGGAAGATGACGCTAAACGCAGATAGCAAACGGACAAAACCTTGCCATAGCTGTTCATACGCCGCGCCTGGGTGGCTGATGATTTCGACTTCGGCCAGTTGCATCCAACCACTGGTGACCACGCGTTTATCGTGAATCGCTTTGAACAGATTCATGTCGATAAACCATTGCGGAACGGTGCTTGGTTTTACTGGGTAAGAGCGTACGATCTGGTAATCAGAATCTAACGCGGTGAGACGCACCACTGAGTAGGTACTGCCGTCAAATAATGCATTGATTACCGATTCAACGGCAACCTTGTCTTTATCTTTTAGGTAAGGTGCTAACGCCAAACCCACGGTGTTGATGGTGTTGTTGACCTCTGAACGTTGCTGTTGTTCCAAGCTCGTTCGAGTAGTATTGAATTCGATTACGAATACTGATGCCATCAAGAGTATAAAGACCGTAACCATTCCCACTACAAGCTTCTTATATAGGGTCATGTTTCTCACTCGTCATAGTTAATTTTAGGTTTATTTAACTGCAACTTACGTTCGCGCGAGCGTAAGTCATTCCAAAGGCTCAAACGTGATGCTTTCCCCGCTAGCTCTCCAGTGCCAGCAGAGGACTTCATTAACCACAGGTTTGTACCATTAAAACTGTATATCGGTAGCAAATCGCTACGTTTAGAGGCTCGGACAATTTCTGGATTGATATTGTCGAGGATGAGCGGCTCAGAACTTGGGGTCGGGTAGTAGGCTAATACCATGTGAAACTGATTCAGTTCGATGGCTTTTACGTAGATCAAACGCATCTTTGAATCTGGTATTCCTAGCTCGAGTAACGAGAAGTACTTAGCGATGGTGAAATCCTCACAATCGCCGCCGTTGCTCCCTAAAAATTCGAGTGGCGTAGCCCAATAGTCTGTCTTTCCCCACAGTTTTATGTCGTCAACGAAATAGAGTTGGTTGAAAAAATCGTTAACGCCCACGAGCTGTTCATGAGTCTCCAATTGTTTAAAAAGGTCGATGTTCTGTCGCCATGTATTTACGCGCAATCCGGCGCGTTCGCCATACACCGCTGTGACCGCATCGACCCATCGTTGTTCTTTTGTGCTTAACGCACCAATTTGGAACGAAAAACAACTTAAACTGATTAATAATGTAACTTTACGCTTCAAATTGGATCGCATATTCGACTCACATCACAAGTGTACTCTTCCAATGGGCTCGTTGGTGAGAAATAAGTGCTTTTTATTTAACCACTTATCGAGCTTAACTGCACATTGTGAGTGCCTTTGTATCAGTTACTCCTTCAAGGCGTTGGTTTTGGCGCTTAAGATCGGCTTAAGCAGATACTCCAAAACGGTTCGCTTCCCTGTGATGATATCGACCGATGCTGTCATTCCTGGAATGATTGGTAAATCGGCATCCTGACCAAAGCTGGTTTTTTCTGTGCGCACACGCACGATGTAGAAACTGTTGCCTTCCTCGTCTTGGGTGGTATCTGCACTGATGTGCTCCAGTTCACCCACTAAGCCGCCGTATTTTGTAAAGTCATACGCGGTGAATTTTACGATGGCATTTAGGTTCGGGCGAAGAAAAGCGATGTCTTTCGGGGCGATTTTCGCCTCAACTAACAAGGTGTCTTCGGTTGGTACGATTTCAACGATGTCCATACCCGGTTGGATAACGCCGCCAACGGTGTTGACGTTCAGCGTTTTGATTTTGCCTGTCACCGGAGAGACCACCACTGTGCGGTTTACGCGGTCTTCCAAGCCAACAGCCGATTCAACTAATGCAGACAGTTGGTCTTGAGCATTATTGAGTTTCTCTTGTTGTTCGGAACGGAACTTCAACGCCACATCGATGCGATTGAGCATAGATTCTTTGATGGCGGATTTGATCACTGGGATTTTCAGTTCGCTAGATGTCATTTCACGGCGAGTGTCGTTCACTTGGCGCTGCAATTTGAGTAGCTCAATGCGCGGAACAACGCCTTCATCCGCCAACGGTTGGGTGATATCTAGTTCTTTCTTCGCGTATTGGTAGCTTTGGCGTAAGTTACGCACTCGCGCTTCAATCTCGACCAAGTCTTGCTGTTTTTGCTCAACTTGTTGATCGATCACCGACAGTTGGTTGCGTAGGTTATCCAAATCTTCGCGGTATTCTGCTTTTTGACGCTGAGTTAATTGTGGCTGCGTCTCTTCCAATACAGGTGGGAAAGTCAGTTTGCCGTAATCGAGAACGACGCTTTTTTCCCAATCTTGAATATTAAAATCGCGATTGACGGCAACGCTGTTGATAGAAGCAGAAAGTTGTAATACCGAGGCAGTCAGGTTGGCAACTTGTTGTTCACGTTCGCGGTAGTCCGAGCGAAAACGAGTATCGTCGATCAACAGAAGTTGCTGGCCTTTTTTCACCAGTTGTCCTTCCTTCACCAGAATTTCTTTGACGAGACCACCTTCCAAGTTTTGGACTACTTGGATTTGAGAAGAGGGAATTACTTTACCTTGACCGACGGTGACTTGGTCGATCTGTGCCCACGATGCCCAACCAATGGCTGCAACAAAAAACAACACCATAACCCACAACATTAGTCGGGCACTATTTGGGGTGTTGAGAAGCAGTGCGGCGGTTTTGTCATCGACAAAATCCAGCTCATCATTGCTGAGTTTGTTGTAGTTGTCTCGGCTCATCACATTCTCTGCTTATATAAATACGGATTATCTTTTTGATCTTATTATTATTACCCGATCATGTCAGCATTCCGGCTAATAAAAATAAGTAACAGAGGACATTCGCTCAGGTTACCCGTCTGGCTTCAGCCCGTTCTTGCTGAAAGGCTGAAGAGATTTTGAGGTATTGCTACTGAGCCTTAAACTTCGATTTGTCCAACTGATGTTTTTTTAGTTTGTCGTACAAGGTCTTGCGTGACACCTGTAATTCTAGTTGAACCTCTTTAAGTCTGCCTCTGTGTCGCTGTAATGCATCAAATAACAGACAATATTCAAAGTGTTCTGTGCGTTGAGTCATGCTCTGAATTTCGATGCTCTTTTCACTGTCCCAATCTTCCATGCGAAAAGTCTCAGGTTTGAGAGCGCGCAGCTCCGCAAATTGGCGCAGTTGTTTAACGTTTTCTGGCCAAGAAAGCTCTGTAATTCGGCGTACTTCGTCCAAACTGATGTGCGGTGGTTGCAGCTGATAACGGCTTGCTGCATGACGTACGAAGTGTTTGTAAAGTGGGCCAATATCTTCTTTGCGTTCATCCAGCGTTGGTAAGTGGATGAGCGTTGCGAACGTTTTAACATCGGCATCAACCTTGGTCGTCGCACCAAATACGCGCTCCAATTTCGGGTGGTTAAACAGGCATTGCCACTGTGCGAGCGAGATATGTTCTGCGCTGTGCAGGTACAAACTGCAACGATTTGAGTCTTCCGTCAGGTGGTCAATGGCTTTGTCGAGTGCATCTAGCGACAGTTCGTAAAGGTCTTCACCTGATGCTGCAATCAGCTCGCTGTCTGGTGTGGCGTGAATATCGTGAGCAAATTGCGCAGCTAATCGGCGACCAGTGCCGTCTTGTCCCACGAAAATCAGAGGTTGGTTCGTCGGTGCGCTGATTAAGGCTCGGCGAATACTCACCATGACTTTACTGTGACCAATCATTTTTGGGCCGACATGGGTTTGCATGTCGAGCTCTTTCTTTAGCCAGATGTTTTCTTGCAACAAGTTCAGCTTATCGCTGGCGTTGTTCAGTGATTTCATCAGTTGATCGGTTGAAAATGGTTTTTCCAGAAAGTCGTACGCGCCGCTTTTCATTGCTTCGACCGCCGTTTTAACGTCGCCATGCCCAGTTAGAACGATGAATTGAAAGTGGTGATTTTTGCTCAGCAGCGTACGCATAAACTCTAAGCCATCCATGACCGGCATGTGAATATCGGTAATGATGATGGCTGGAGAATTGGCATCGATAACTCTGAGTGCTTCAACGGCATTGGGAAAGCAAGTGACTTCAATGCCCTCGATAAGTAGTGCTTGTGAAACGGCATCACGAATGTGTGGTTCGTCATCAACAAAGATAACTGCGTTATGCATGGTCGTTTTCCGTTACTGGTTTGGTGGTACTGGTGTTTGCCATCGGAACGGTGACCACAAAGGTCATGCCGCCTGACTCACCCGATTGCGTCCCTTGGTGGTTATAGGCGCTGAGCGCTCCGTGATAGCTTTCTAAAATACGTTTTGAAATGGTCAAACCCAGTCCGAGCCCTTCTGGTTTGGTGGTAAAAAACGGGTCAAAGATTTTCGCCAGTGCCTCGTCAGACATCCCCGGGCCGTTATCTGACACCAGAATATCGCAGCTCGAATCGTGGCATTGAATCGCGATGGAAATTTGTGGATCAATACAATAGCCATCCATCGCTTGCGCAGCGTTGTGGAACAGATTGATGAGCACTTGTTCTAGTTCAACGCTGTGAATGGCGAGCCTCACCTCGTGGTCGATCGTCGGTACTTTGAGCGTGACGCCTTGTTTGATCAACTTATTGCTCAATATGCTGGTGGCATTGTGCACCGCATCGTGGAGTATCGACACTTCATTATGAGGTTCATGAGAAGTTTTACGGGTGAAGACTTTTAGCCTAGCAATGACCTCGGCAATAGTCTCGTTTAGCGAGAGCATCTTGTTTAAGTTGTCTGCGACCATCGGGTAGCGTTCCATCGACAACAAGCGCTGGGAGTTTTCGGTGTAAGTTCTCAGCGCGGCAAGTGGTTGGTTTATCTCGTGGTTGATACTGGCAGACAACTCTCCCAGCAAAGCAAGTTTGGCGGCTTGAGTCAGCTCTTGCTGAGTTTGTCTTAGCTCTTGCTGGCTTTGTTCATACTGACGAACCGTTTGCTGCAACTTGTGGTTTGCTTCACTTAGTACAACTGTGCGTTGCATGACTTTTTCTTCCAAGCTCACATTGAGATTGGCAAGACGTGCCTTGTTCACCAACATCTGAAACCATGCCAATGCGATCAGTGCAATCAGCGCGTATAAAATCAAATAGACTACATCTGCTTGCAATACTGCCGTCAGTACGGTGTGGTGATTGATTAACGCTACAACGCGAAAACCTTTATCCAACAAATGTGTTGCGTACGCGAGGTAGTTTGGTGACAGCAACAATTGGTTATCCGCAAACTCACTTTCGTCACTTTGCGCGGTAAGTTCGCCGTAATATTCGGGCAACGTGTCACCGTATTGGCGAGTTTCAGTCAGTTCATTGATGGCCGTTGGTGAGAGTGGAAACAGTGCGCGATAGCGCCAATCGGGTAGGTTGCTCATAAACACTACGTTGTGTTTGTCGGTCACCAAAACGTCTGCGCCACTTTGTGCAAGGCGCTGTTCCAACTGCTCCAAATTCACTTTTACCGTGATGACGCCGATGACATCGCCGTTCAACCATAGTGGAGAGGAAAAGAAGTAACCCCGTTTGTTAGAGCGTACTCCTAACCCCACGTATTGGGCTGGCTCACCACGACGGGCATTTTTAAAGTAAGGGCGATAACTAAAACTCGAACCGACAAACGTATCCGCCTGTTGATAGTTACTCGAAGCGATAACCAAGCCTGTTTTATCATGGACATAAATGGTATCGGCCAAACTTTGCTTCAGCCATTGCGCCAACAGTAAGTTCAGTTCTGTCGACGGTGCACCTTTCTCAACGGCTTCAAGCAAGCGTGGGTCATGGCTAAGCAAATTGGGAATTTGTTCAAACTTCGCCAGTTCGTAGTCGACTTCTTGTGAGACTTGAGCCGCTTGGCTTTTGAGCTTTTGTTGCCATTGATCGTGTTGATAGCGAGTTGCGTAGTGATGCGTAAGAGCAAGCCCTAAAATGCCGATAACAAACAACAGCAATAGAAAATGACGCAGGGCTTTGGGATTGAGTAAGTTCACAATTAGCTCACCGGAGTTTTTAATGCCATGTTATCAAAAGGTATTAAACGATGCTGTGAGCGGTAACGTTAACTAGGAATCGAACTGCATTTTAGAAGTAGTATTCCGTACTAATAAATACGTAACGGTTGTTTGCCAAGTAAGCGATTGGTTTGTTGCGTAACATAGCGGTCAGTTTATGCTCACTTGAGGTTAAATAGTCAATCTTGTCCCGTTAGAGAGCAAACGAAGCGAAGTTATTTTTGGATGACTTCACGTTACTTCTCGTCGCTTCATTCTCATCATTTGGGTGGAAAAACTTGCCCTGCCGTTGGTCTTTGGTCTCGTTAGAAGTGTTGCTGGGCCTCGCTTTTTGCCTGAACCTAGAGGTTACCATCGGTTTTTCAACATCTATGTTTGCTGTCCTTGTATTTCAGTAGCTTCGGGAGCACAATCGACAAAAACGAGTGAAGGAGTAAAGATGGAACTTGCTGATATTCGTCGTGAGTACACGAAAGGTGGCCTACGTCGTAAAGATTTGAAAGCTGATCCAATTGATCAATTCAACCTTTGGTTGGAGCAAGTGATTAAGGCGGGGTTGACTGATCCTACTGCGATGACAGTGGCGACCGTGGATGAAAACGGCATGCCATTTCAACGAATCGTTTTATTGAAAAACGTCGATAAAGATGGCTTCGTGTTTTACACCAACTTAGGTAGTCGCAAAGCGCAGCATCTTGAACATAACAGCAACATCAGCCTGCATTTCCCTTGGCATCCATTAGAGCGCCAAGTTCACATTACTGGTGTGGCTGAAAAGCTGACTGCGATGGAAAACATGAAGTATTTTACTTCCCGCCCTAAAGATAGCCAGTTGGCGGCCATTGCGAGTAAGCAAAGTAGCCGTATTTCTGCTCGTGGAGTGCTGGAAGGTAAGTTCCTTGAGCTCAAACAGAAATTTGCCAAAGGTGAAATTCCAATGCCAACTTTTTGGGGCGGCTTTAGAGTTAAACCGCAAAGCATTGAGTTTTGGCAAGGCGGTGAGCATCGTCTGCATGACCGTTTCCTATTCTCTCAACACGATGGCGAATGGGATATAGACCGTCTCGCGCCATAGGGCATCTTATTTAACGCCTAACAAAACACCGCCATTTAGGCGGTGTTTGTGTTTATAAAGATAAAGCGGCGTGGCGTTAGCGCTCTCCATTCAAAACAACAGAAAGCTGATGTTTAAGCAGCGTTTTGGGTACAACAGATCCATAGCCTGCCTCCATTGCTTTATCGATCAGCTCGTTCTTACTATTCGCTTCAAACTTGTTTCTTAGACGTGCGACGTGCCCTTCTACCGTTTTTGTGGAGATGCCCATCACTTGAGAAATAAACTGAGGTTTTTTGCCGTAAAGCAGTAAAAATAGCGTTTCTTGCTCGCGGCATGTGAGCTTTTCTGGTTTCGGATTCAGATTCGAAAAGCGGAAAATGGATTGATGGTTTATGTCTGTACCGATGGCTCGACACACCCAGTAGCCCACTTCAATCACGGCGGTGTCGGTTAACTCTCGGCCATAAAAAATGGTGCCGAGGGTGTTGCCTTGTTCATCTCGCCAAGGGGTTTTCGTGAAAATATGTGCGCGCCAACGCCCGTCAGGGTAAGGATGAATATCAAGGATCTTCAACGATTCGCCCGTTTCGATCACATGTTTATCTTGGCGTTGAAATTCTTGTGCGCATTCAGTGGTTGGGCTCGACATCTCGAAGTCAGTTTTACCAATGCACTCTTCTGGTGAGGCATGGCCCAATAATTCGGCGTATTCCTGATTCACATAACGGAATACCGAATCTTTATCTTTGCACCCCCAACAACCCGGTAGCTGTCGGAGAAGCGACTGTTCTATGGTATTGACTGGAATATTCACAAGAGGACTCACTACTGCTATTTGGCCCCAAGCCATCTCTCCATAAGCTGTGTTTACACCAGCATTCAGACATGACTTGGATACATTGCCTGCTTTATGCAGGTCAGTATGCTCACTTCATGGATTCTTTCGTCATCTACGCGGTGTTATTCCTTGATCATGCTTTCGGTAAATAGCACCAGATGACACTGGGAGCGGAGAAAAATGGATCAAGAGTACTCAGCGTGGTGATTGACGTAAGGATACGGTGAGATGGCCGATATAATATCAGCTTATGCCATTGTTTTCATTTTTGAGATATAAAAAAAAGCCAGCCTGAAGACGGGCTGGCAACACAAGATATAATCTTGTCGACGTGTAGAAGAGGTTCTAAATTACATAGCGAGGGTCTGCTAAGTAAGTTAGAGGTATCAATCAGATACCGAGAGCTCAGGGTCGTATGCATCCTAGAGCTCGAGGTCTAATGTATTGAATCAGGGGCATATTAGTAAGGGGGGAAATCCCTCTATGTGGTTTATATTCAATCGATTAATGCGTTTTTAGCCATTCGCGGCAGGAATACATAGAAAAATACGAGACTTTTGTAGTGAAGATCTTTAGGAACTTAGCTTGTTGCCAATGCCCACCTTTTCTATCTGCCCGTTTTTGTTAAGAAAGTTGGTTGTACATTGACCGTAAGTTAATCTAGCATGATCATCGTTCCGGAACTATGATCATGTGGTTGGGGTTGATCTTGTTGGTTTGATCTTACGCGATTGGCTTCGTGGAGATTTGCAAGGCAACCGAGAAGGTATATCATGCCTCGATGTAAGCCGAACGCTTAAGATGACCGTGTGAAATGAGTGACTCAGATAACCCGAAAGCCCCACCATATAAAGAAAGTATGCTGCCAAAACCAGCAGAACTGATCACATTGCCATCTTATATGGATTGCCATGATCATGCTTACACGCAGATTGTGATTGGGTTGAAAGGTCAAGCGGAATTCGAAGTCCGTGGGCAGGGTAATTTAGTCGGTCCTGGGCAAGGTTGTGTGGTAACAGCATGCTCTGATCATGCTTTCGGCGGCGTGATTCATCAATCGGATATTTTAGTGCTGAATATGCCGAAGCCGACCAATGATGACCCTGAGATGCTTCAGAAGATCAATAACCTAGAGCGTTCCCACCTTTATTTTCAACTCGATGGTCAAATTCAGAAGCTGATTCAGATGCTGGTACAGGAAATGCGTAACCATCCTGATGATCTGCTGCTTAGTCGCGCGTGTAATGACACCGTGATTGCATTGATGCAGCGCCATATCTCTGCATTTGAAACCAGCCGCAAAGATTCGCGCTTTGATCTAGAAGCAATAGATCGCTACATCGAACAACACCTCAGCCATAAGATCAGCGTTGCTCAGCTTGCGGGGCGCGTTTTCTTGGGTGAAAGCCAATTCCACAGCTTGTTTAAAGATCAGATGGGGATTACTCCGCATCAATACGTATTAGGTAAGCGCATTGATATGGCTCGTGAGCTAATCGAGCAAGGTCACCTCTCTTTAGGGCAAATCGCCGAGTTTACCGGCTTCTCAAGTCAAAGCACTTTTACTCATACCTTCACTCGATTGCAGGGGCTTTCTCCCTCTCAGTATAAGAAACAGGTTGGGTAAATTTACCCAGAAAAAGACAAAACCATGCTCTATGCATGGTTTTTTTGTACTTTTTTACCTGTGATCTATTTCTCAATTTTATAGATTTGAGGCCAAATTGACGGTTTATTGAGCGTTACGGCCTCCAATGCTCAAAAGAAGGTGTTGCTATAAGAATAATCTTATTGATATTCCTAATGTTTTGTTGTGATTAAAATGCAAAAATTAAAATTTACAACACAAAATATTATCTATTTGAATGTGACTATGTGGATGTTTTGTTATAAAAGCGAGTTTTTGGCAAAAATATCGTAGTTTTTGACAAGTATTATTATCGGCCTCAAAATACACTGCCAGCCATTGATGATCCTCGAAGCGGTTTTCGAGGAGTGAGATTGAGGAACACACATGTTTACAGCTACGAACGTGTTGACACCGGAATTTATCGGGCAGCCGCTTGATAAGTTGTGGTCACTGATCTCGCCATTGTATATGGTGGACGAGTCTCAATGGCTAGAGCAATTATTGCCACTAGCGACGCCGACAACGGAAGAAAAATCGGCGATCACTAACCAAACGACCAAACTTATTGAAGCCATTCGTGCCGATAAGAAGTCAATCCAGATGATTGATGCACTTTTGCTGGAATACAGTCTCGATACTCAAGAAGGTATCTTGCTGATGTGTCTTGCAGAAGCGTTAATGCGAATCCCGGATGCGGCAACCGCAGACGCGCTGATTAAAGACAAGTTAAGCGTTGCGGACTGGAAATCTCACCTGAAAAACTCAGACTCTGTTTTCGTTAACGCGTCAACATGGGGCCTAATGCTGACAGGTAAAGTGGTCGGTCTTGGTGAGCAAGGCACCCAGAGCCCAAGTCAGGCTGTAAACCGTCTGGTTAACAAATTCTCTGAACCTGTGATTCGTAAAGCCATGTATCAGGCAATGAAGATCATGGGTCACCAGTTTGTTCGCGGCCGCACGATTGAAGAAGCGCAGAAAAATGGTCGCCCGATGCGCGACAAAGGTTTCACTTACTCATTTGATATGTTGGGTGAAGCGGCGCTAACAACAGCGGATGCAAACAAATACTTCAAAGATTACCTAATGGCGATCGAAGCGGTGGGTCGCGAGACTTACGGTAACGACACTAGCCCTGCGCCTTCGGTTTCTATCAAGCTTTCAGCATTGCACCCTCGCTACGAAGTGGCGAACGAAGAGCGTGTTATGACTGAGCTGTACGAAACGCTCATGCAACTACTAAAACGCGCGATTGAAGTCGACGTTGCGATCACGATTGATGCAGAAGAAGCTGATCGCCTTGAGCTGTCCCTAAAGCTGTTCGAGAAGATTTACCGCAGTGACCTCGTGAAAGGTTGGGGCAAGTTTGGTCTTGTTGTGCAAGCGTACTCGAAGCGTGCTCTACCAGTATTGGTTTGGCTCAATGCCCTTGCGAAAGAGCAAGGTGACTTGATCCCACTTCGCTTGGTAAAAGGCGCGTACTGGGATAGCGAAATCAAATGGTCACAACAAGCGGGCTACGACAACTACCCAGTGTACACACGCAAAGAAGCGACCGATGTTGCTTACCTTGCATGTGCGCGTTTCCTATTAAGCGAAGGCGTACGTGGCAATATCTTCCCGCAGTTTGCCAGCCACAATGCGCACACAGTTACTGCGATTGCAGTGATGGCGCAGCATAAGGATTTTGAATTCCAACGCCTACACGGCATGGGAGATTCACTCTACAACCATGTGATGGAGAAATACGGCCAACCTGTTCGTATTTACGCTCCAGTTGGTAGCCACGCGGATCTACTGCCTTACCTTGTTCGTCGTTTGCTAGAAAATGGCGCAAACAGCTCGTTTGTACACCGTTTGGTTGACGCGCGTTGCCCAATTTCTGAACTGACACATCACCCTGTGGATGCGCTAACCAGTTTTGCGACGCTGAATAACGATAAGATCCCAATGCCTTCAGGTATTTTCCCTGAGCGTAAAAACTCTTACGGCGTCAACATCGATATCGAAAGCGAAGCAAAACCATTTGAAGCGCAAGTTGAAAGCTTCCTAAACAATAAGTGGGCTGCGGGCCCTGTGATCAACGGTGAACGTTTTGCCGAAAGCATGATCAAGGAAAACCTCGCTGAGATCATTACCGCGCCTTACGATCGTCGTGTTGAAGTGGGTCAAGTCGCTTTTGCAACTCTTGATCATGTTTCCGCTGCGATTGAAGCGGCGCAAGCGGCATTCCCAGAATGGAAAGGCACTGCGATTGAGCAAAAAGCGAAGTGTTTAGAAACACTTGCTGACCTGATGGAAGCAAACTTGGCGGAGTTGGTGGCGATTTGTCATCAAGAAGCGGGTAAAACCATTCACGACAGCATTGATGAAGTTCGTGAAGCGGTTGATTTCTGTCGTTACTACGCAAAACAAGCGCAAAACCTACAACCATTTGAACTGGAAGGTTTTGATGGTGTGAAACGCATTTCAAGCCGTGAAGGTCTTGGTGTGTTCGTTTGTATTAGCCCTTGGAACTTCCCTCTGGCGATTTTCCTTGGTCAAGTAACCGCGGCGCTTGTTGCGGGTAACACAGTGGTTGCTAAACCGGCTGAACAAACCAGCTTGATTGCTGCTCGCGCGATTGATTTGATGCTGGAAGCTGGCTTCCCAGCTGGCGTAACTCAATTACTTCCTGGTCGCGGTGGTGAGATTGGTCATGCACTAACCTCTCACGACGCCATCGCAGGTGTCGCATTTACGGGCTCTACGGCAACGGCACAGCGCATCAACGTAACGTTGGCAGAGCGTACCGCGAAGCCAGTACCGTTTATCGCGGAAACTGGCGGCCAAAACGCCATGATCGTCGACAGTACTGCACTGCCAGAGCAGGTGGTTCGGGATGTGATTCGCTCTGCGTTTGCATCGGCGGGTCAACGCTGTTCTGCGCTTCGTGTGCTGTTTGTTCAAGAAGACGTTGCGGATCGCATCATCACCCTTATCCAAGGCGCGATGAAAGAGCTACACGTTGGCTTGCCTTACTTGCACAAAACCGATGTGGGTCCGGTTATTGACCGCAATGCGAAGCAAAAACTCCTTGCTCACCTAGAGCAGATGAGCAGCACGCAGAAGAAAGTTGCGCAGCTGCAACTGGAAGAAGCGTGTCAGTATGGCGATTTTGTTGCGCCAAGTGCGTTTGAAATCTCAGGCATTGATGTTCTGAAAGAAGAGCAATTTGGTCCTATCTTGCACATTGTTCGCTTTAAAGCGTCTGAACTGCCAAACGTGGTAGAGCAGATCAACCAAACAGGTTTTGGTCTAACAATGGGCATTCACAGCCGTAACGAAACCACTTATCGCTGGATTGAAAAGCACGCTCGCGTGGGTAACTGCTACATCAACCGAGATCAAGTTGGTGCGGTTGTTGGCGTTCAGCCATTTGGTGGTCAAGGCTTGTCTGGTACAGGTCCAAAAGCTGGTGGTCCTCACTACTTGTACCGCTTTACTCAACATCTTCTTGCTCAAGCAGAGAACGCATAAGGAGTCGCATTATGGTTCATCAGATCACATATTTTAAAGATGCATTCTCTGCTTGGGAGCAGTGGAATCTGACCGATTTTGATTACAAATGCGAACATGTGTTGGCATTAAAATCTGCACTAGAAGGGCAGAATGCTGTTGTGGCGAAAGTAGTGTCTTACCACTTGCAACAAGCGTCTGCACTGCTTGCAGAACCTCATCAGTTAGTGGGCCCTACGGGGGAAACTAACGAGCTGTACGCGGCTGGTCGTGGTGTGGCTTTGGTGATTTGTGAAAACAACATCGAAAACACTGAAAACGCGCTGTACAGCACTTTTGCAATGATCACTTGTGCCCTTATCGCAGGTAACAGTGTTGTGATTTGCAGCGACAATGCCGAGCTAAACCGACTGGTTGAGCAAGCGGTATCGTCAACAAACTTCCCATCTAACTTAGTCCAAGT
This sequence comes from Vibrio sp. VP6, assembly GCF_028823755.1. NCBI lineage: Bacteria > Pseudomonadati > Pseudomonadota > Gammaproteobacteria > Vibrionales > Vibrionaceae > Vibrio > Vibrio sp. VP6. Next base: position 219,847 of record NZ_JAPEID010000002.1, on the reverse strand, counting down.
AGTTGCGTACGATGCGTCTGCCCCGTTGCTAGAAAGCGATGTACGTAGTGTGGGTTATGTTGGGCATTCTCAGGTTGAGCATGCGCTCAATCTTCAATTGGCTAAGCGCGATGGTGCCATCGTCGGCTTAGTTTCTGAAACGGATTTGGAGTCACCAAAACTGGCTCACGATCCGCATCTCTCGTTGCGCTTTATTACTGAGCGTACTCGAACGATAAATATTACAGCGGTGGGTGGTAACGCGACTCTACTCGAGTTGGGGAACGAAACTCACTAACCTGACTTGTGACACCAATTTGAAATAACCAGCCTGAGAGCTCGTTCAGATTGGTGTCTCTTGCTTTGATGTATTGCTGAGATGGCAAAATGTCAGAGAAGACAAGGAAGGAAATAATTATAACGAGGACTATCAAATGATAGAAAATAGCTTTGCTATCACGTCCACTTTTGTGGCGTATTTAATAATTATGGTTGCCATTGGCGTTTACGCGTATAAGAGGACTTCCAATTCATCTGACTACTTCCTAGGTGGCCGTAGCCTAGGTCCGTGGCCTGCTGCGTTATCTGCAGGTGCATCAGACATGAGTGGCTGGCTGCTACTAGGTTTGCCTGGTTACGCGTATGCAGCAGGTATCGAGGCATTTTGGCTAGCAGGTGGTCTACTTGCTGGTACATGGGCTAACTGGTTCATCAGTGCAAAACGTCTGCGTACTTACAGCATCCAAACTGACGCGTTAACGTTGCCAGAGTTCCTGTCACGTCGTTTCAACGACAAATCAAAACTGATTCAGACCATCTCTGCGTTTTTCATTCTTCTATTCTTCCTTTTCTACACCAGCTCAGGTTTGGTTGCAGGGGGCAAACTGTTTGAAACCGTATTCGGCCTTGATTACAGCATTGCAGTAGTTATTGGTACAGTTTGTGTGGTTTCTTACACGCTGTTCGGTGGTTTCTTAGCGGTATCTTGGACTGACTTAGTGCAAGGCCTATTGATGGCAGCAGCACTGATGATCGTTCCGATTGCTGTTATGGACGGTGGTTTTGGCCAACTGTCTTCAGACATGCACAACATCAACCCAGAACTACTGACGTTGTGGAATGATGTGAAAGGTGAACCGCTGTCAGCTATCGCGATTATCTCGCTAGCGGCATGGGGTCTTGGCTACTTTGGTCAGCCACACATCCTAGCGCGTTTCAAAGCATCACGTTCAAACAAGGACCTAACTACAGCGCGTCGTATCGCTGTGGGTTGGACTGCGCTTTCAATGGCAGGTGCAATGCTAGTGGGTCTCGTTGGTCTGGTATGGGTGACTGGCCACCCAGGCACGCAACTAGAAGATGGTGAGAAAATCTTTATGTTGCTTGTGAACACCGTATTCCACCCAGTGGTTGCTGGTATCCTACTAGCAGCAATCCTAGCGGCAGTAATGAGTACAGCGGATTCACAGCTTCTAGTATCTTCATCTGCACTAGCAGAAGACTTCTACAAGCAAGTGATCAAACCTGATGCTTCTTCAGAAGAAGTGGTGATGATTGGCCGTGTGGGCGTTATCGTGATTTCTTTGATTGCATTGTTCCTAGCAATGACACCAGACAGCTCTGTGCTAGGTCTTGTATCTTACGCTTGGGCAGGCTTCGGCGCGGCATTTGGCCCTGCAGTAGTACTTAGCCTTTACTGGAGCGGTATGAACCGTAACGGCGCACTAGCGGGCATCCTAGTGGGTGGCGTGACCATCGTAGTTTGGAAACAGCTAACTGGCGGTTGGTTCGACGTTTACGAAATCGTACCGGGCATCATCTTCTCAACACTGGCTATCGTGTTGGTTAGCAAGATGACTGGCGGTGCAGGTCAAGAAGTTCTAGACCAACACCAAGAGTACAAGCAGAAGTTGGTTGATCTAGACTAACCGCTGCAAAGATGACAAAAGCCCGCGAATATCGCGGGCTTTTTTATTGTGTTTAAATCGGTTTAGCTAAGCGACTTATTCGCGGATTTTTGAGTAAATCACGGTGTTACTCAGCTCTCCCGATGTGGTAAGACGTTCGTTTCTGAGTTCGCCTTCGAACTCATAACCACAGCGCTTGGCTACAGCACGGCTCTTTTGGTTGGTGCTATCAGCATGAATTGCGATTCTCTTGGCACCCAAATCATCAAACGCATAGCGCTCAACTTCGAGCACAGCCTCGGCAACATAACCATTGCCAACGGCAGCATCATCTAACCAATAACCTATCTCAAAGGATGGCACGTCGGGATCTCGAATCATCAAGCCGACCGCACCCAGTAAGCGATCGCTTTCCTTTTCAATGATGTAGTAACGCAGCTCTTCTTCGAAGTTTTCAAAGTTTGCGATGGCTTTCTCTGTCCCTTCTATCATCGCTTCTAATGTCAGCACATGAGGCACCCACGGCAGATAGACTTCGAGAGTCTTTTGGCTGCGAACGACAGCTTGATGCGCCTCTTCGGCTCGTTCTAAACAAGCGGGGATGAGTTTGAGACGTTTCGTTTCCATGCTGGCTATCCTATGGGTGAAAAATGAACGGAAAATCATTTAAACAGATGTACTTAGAATGATCTAGTCACCGCCGTCATATTATTCACTTGGTTTGCCAGAGAGAAACTGAGAGAATCGAACCGTTATCAAACCAACTAGGTTCATTATGAAACTTTTAGTAAGAAACTTGGCTCGTCACATGACCGAGCAAGATATCCGCAAATTATTTTCAGCGTACGGCAAAGTAGAACTGTGTTCGCTAGTGCTTGATCAAGAAACGGGTTTGTCGAAAGGCTTCGGTTTTGTCATCATGCCGGACGAAGCAGAAGCAATTTCTGCTCTTGAAGCACTGAATTTGACGAACGTAGAAAAAAGCAAAATTCGCGTGAAAGTCGCACAAGACTAACACAGAGAAAAGCCAGCGTTATTGCTGGCTTTTTTGTCTTTCTATTTAGAGACCAAATTGGAAACTTCTGGAATATCTTCTTTTTTTGCTTTAACGACGTTGATCATCAATCCTCTTTTCAAGTTGTTTCATTAAATCCTTTAACTGCAGAGAATCGAAATTGTCAGAATTCGGCACTTGGTAAGCGTCGTTGACTGTGTAGATCATTAAACTTTGGCTGGAGAAGGACTCTTTCTGTATTTGGACTCTGACAATGTCATCAAGAGGTAGACGGAAGTAAACCGTTGAGCCCTGGCTGTACTTCAAGGCGCTAGTGCTTGCATCGATATATAGCGTTTTAGGATTGAACGCGCGGCGCGTGAAGTACGTTGAGATCAGTTTCAATCCGACTATTGTGAGTGCTAAGAGTCCAAACTCGACGAGCTTGTCTGCCAGGTAGGAAAAATAGAACAGCGACAACGATACAGTTCCCAGCAATAAAGGGTTGTTCTTGGGCAGATTTTGTGAAGTTTCATGGATGATCATCCGACATATCCCTCGACTTTATTCAGAAGCGACGAACGTGAGTTGGTAGACACAAACCTTTCGTTCTTTGCCTTGCATGCGCAATGTTTTGTCACCGACGTAAGGGATCTTTAGTTTTTGGATCACCGATTTAGAACGCAGATTGTCCACCAAATGCATCACGGTTATTCCGTTTAACTCAAAGTGCATTCGAGCAAATTCGAGTAAGGCTTTGGAGGCTTCGAATGCATAGCCTTTCCCCCAATGTGGCACGCCAACCCAGTAGCCTAATATTCCGTACCCCTCTTCGATACGCGGTAAACTCACCGCACCAAGTAACTCCCCAGTGTTTCGCAAGGTAATAGCGTACGCCACGCCTTGATGCTGCTGATACATCGGATAGTGCCTATCTATCCATGCTTGCGCCATCGGTAGCTCATAAGGATGTGGGATGTTTGCTGTCATGTCGGCAATTCGCTTATCTCCAGCGAGTAAAGCCACTTGTTGGCAGTCACCGATATTGAATGGCCGGAGGACGAGTCTTTCGGTAGTGAGAGTCGGTTGTATCGTCATGCATTTCTTCCTTGATGAGACGGCTGTTGTTGCTAGCAACTGGTTTGCGGGGTAAATCGAGATAACAAAGCGTTACGAAAGCTCGACCTAGCCAACTGTAAAGTTGTCACGCGCCTTACTAAATAATAAGCCCTAACAATAGCTTATGTGTGATGTGTCGTATTATTACACACATAGGTGCTGTTTTTCATATAAGTGGTATAAAAGTTGAGGTCTGACCAAGGTCTCAGTTTTTTCATACTTTAGTAGGATTTTTTGAAGATAGGGCACAAAAAAGTAAAGGGGCTTTTTTATTGTGGAATTATTTTGAACAAAATATGTCAATTGTCAGTAGCACACAAAAATTCAGGGAGAAGAGAGATGCCGGATATATATTGCTCAGCGTGTAGAAAATCAACGCAACATAAGGTGATCATGAAGCGTTGTGAGCCTCAATCCGTTGACACGTTAACCGGTAAGGTGGTGAGTTTCACGCAACTGATGGCGAAGTTTGTCTCGGGTGAGCACTATTACGAGATGGAACCACAGTATTTTTGTCGTTGCTGCAACCACCGAGCGATCGGTGAAGTGGTACCTCACCCGGCAAGACACGTATCCGCCGCTCTGTAGTTTAACGTTACGCTGCTAAAGGTTCTTCGTTGGAGTAGGGCGATCCGTCGATCATCACTGGCCAGCCATAAGATGCGTATTCACGTGCTAAAAACTTAGCGACTTCGTGAGAAACCGTGGTGTATGTCCATTCGCCAACACCAAACGGTTTGTACGCCAGTTGTAAGGTTAACATTGCTTTTTCCTCAATAATTTTTCCTATTATTGCCTTACTATTTGGCTCATTTCTTCTGTTTATAGCTCACTTTATTCTCTGCAAAGTTCATCGTTTCACTTTTTCATTCACACCGATTTTTCTCTTATAAAAGCCATGTGAGTGCCTTTGTTATTTATAAACTTATGTTAACAGCTAGGATGTGTTTTTAGGTTGATGATGACTTTTTGTGCTAAGCAAACGTTAAAACTAAGCGGAATTCACACGTTGTTCATTTGTTAGTTTGCAAACATAACGGTAACGATTAATGTAAAGCTCCCTGAGTTGTTACAAGGATGTGTTGATGAGCTACCAATTAGACAGGATTGATCTGCATATTTTGAGAGTGCTTCATTCACGCGGGCGAATTCCAGTCGTCGAACTGGCGAAGCAGATTAACTTAACCACGTCGCCGTGCTCAGATCGCGTCAAAAGGCTTGAGAAAGAAGGCTATATCAATGGTTATCATGCCGAGTTGAATGCTGAAAAATTAGGATTGGATGTTCAGGTGTTCATTCATATTCGTTTGGATCAAACCAGCTTCTCGATTTTTGAAAAGTTTGCCAAAGCGGTGGAATTGATGCCAGAAATTGAAGAGTGTTATTCGCTCTCTGGTGACTTCGACACCATGATTAAAGTCCGAGTGAAGAACATGAAAGCGTATCAAGAGTTCATGTCGAGTAAGCTAGGCACGCTACCGGGTGTTATTCAGACGCGAAGTGAAGTGGTGATAGAAGAGCACAAAACGGGATTTGGTGTGAATCCGGAGCTATTAGGCTAACGCACTTGTCGTGGGACAGGACATAAAAAAGGAGCCAAAAGGCTCCTTTTTCGATAGGTCTCTCGATGTTTAGTGAAGGATTATGCGCCGATAAAGGTGCTAATAACACCAATCAAACCACCGAATACGCCACCCCAAACTACTAGCCAGCCTAGGTGTTCTTTAATCATTTTTTGCACCATTTCTTTAACCAATGCCGGCGTTAACTCGCTAAGGCGTTGGTCGATGATGCCTTCGATGTTCTGCTTAATCTCATCCATCATGGCTGGTGATTCAAACTGCTCTTTCAAAGCTTCTTTAATGCTGTCGCTCTTGCTCAGTTCGATGATGGACACTTGCATCTTTTCGACGAAAGGTTGTCGCATCGGCTGTAGAGCTTCCGCGCCACCAAACATCGCTAGCATGCCGCCAAACTGGGAGCCCTCAATGACTTCTACTAATGAGTCAAAGGCTGGGTTTAGATCCACTTTCTCAATCACAGGTTGAAGATCGATGTTCACACCGCCCGCCATTTCTTTATTCAAGAATCGGTCGATGTTCGCTTCGGTAAAGAACTGTTCCATCATCAAATTTTTGATCGCCAGTTTGAATTCTTCAAACCGTGCGGGAATCACACCAGAACCGTATAAGCCCGGCACTTTTTCAAACAGCATGTGGATGGCAAGCCAGTTAGTGATGGCGCCAGAGAAGGCAAAGAGACCTGCATACCAAAGATAGTCGTTCTGAAATTGATGGCCCGCACCCATCAAAGCGATGGCGAGCAGATTCGTTAGCAAACTTTTGTTCATAGTGACCAGTTATGTATGAATAGAGGAAGAAATAAGTGGGCCAGATTCTATACCTAAGTCACATTGAGATGCTAGGTGTTGAGCAGATTGGTTTGCGTGGAAGCGTAGGGAGATAATTGAGGCTTTAGAAAAACAAAACCCGACAATCATTGTCGGGCCACTGCTTTTTCTTAGAAAAACTAAGATTCTATTTTTTTTATTTTTAGATGCGGTAGATCTTACAACAAAGTTGGCATTTCCATCTTTCTGAATAGCCGAATAGCTTGTCAGCCCAACTAGGTTTTACTTGTACGATCTGCATTGAACCACATTTACACATAAGCTAATTACCTTATTGTTAATTTAATAACTAAGCCATCTATTGAGTATAGCTGCTTATCAAAAAGTGAAACGATAAATGAATTCAGCTAGGTACTCTGCATTGTGTCCATTGCAATAGATACGCAACGAGGCGCTATATTAGCAGAAAAAGTGTGATCTTCATCATTGTTGGTGTTTCATAAATGAGAATGAGTGAGTTCGTCAGTTCAGTGCTCATGTAATTCGAGAATAAAAAACGGTGTTAAGAAGCTTGCTGATTGTCTAGTTCTTCACCAAGAAAACCGCCAGTTTGGTGTGCCCAAAGCTGTGCGTAGATGCCGTTATGAGCGATCAGCTCTTGGTGCGAGCCTTGCTCTACGACGTTACCTTTGTCGAGAACGATTAAGCGATCCATCTGGGCGATGGTCGACAATCGGTGTGCTATTGCAATCACGGTTTTTCCTTGCATGAGCTCGTTCAAGCTTTCTTGGATAGCGGCTTCGACTTCTGAGTCCAGAGCTGAAGTTGCTTCATCCAGTACCAACAGCGGCGCGTCTTTCAATAACACACGAGAAATAGCGATACGCTGACGCTGACCACCAGACAACTTCACGCCTCGTTCGCCAACTTGCGCATCGTAGCCGACATTGCCAAATGGGTCTGTCAGTGTTTCGATGAACTCGTGAGCGTGCGCTTGTTTCGTCGCTTTAAGCAGTTCCTCTTCTGAGGCGGTTGGGTTGCCGTACAAGATGTTATCTCTTATTGAACGGTGCAAAAGAGACGTATCCTGTGTCACCATACCAATTTTCGAGCGCAACGAATCTTGCGTGACGTCAGCAATGTTTTGACCGTCAATCTTGATGCTACCTTCTTCCACATCATGGAAGCGTAACAGCAAGTTCACCAACGTGGATTTGCCAGCGCCAGAGCGCCCAACCAAGCCGACTTTTTCTCCAGGTTTGATGTCGAGATTCAGATGGTTGATGACGCCTTTGTTTTCACCGTAATGAAAGCTGACGTTATCGAACTGGATGCCACCTTGAGATACGACCAAGTCTTTCGCATTCGGTTTGTCTTGGATATCGATAGGTTTGGACAGTGTTTTCATGCCATCCACGACAGTACCCATGTTTTCAAACAGGGCTCCGACTTCCCACATGATCCACATCGACATGCCGTTAACGCGCAGCGCTAGGCTGACCGCAATAGCAATGGCGCCGACGCTAATCGCGCTGTCCAACCACAGATAAATCGACAAAGCCGCGACGGAAAACACCAAGATGTAGTTGGAGATTTCAACCGCCACGTCAAAGCCCGTAACCAAGCGCATTTGACGATAAACCGTGTTGAGAAATCCTTTCATGCCTTGTTCGGCATATTGGGTTTCTCGTTGGCTATGTGAAAACAGCTTCACGGTTTGGATGTTGGTGTAGCTGTCGACAATACGGCCTGTCATGGTTGAGCGCGCATCGGCTTGCTCAGAGGCCACATCTTTCAGTTTCGGTACAAAGTAAATCTGAATCGCGATGTAAACCAAAAGCCAGACAATCATTGGAATCATTAAACGCCAATCTGCAGCTGCTAACATCACGACCATACTGGTGAAGTAAACCGTCACGTAGACAAACACGTCCATGCTCTTCATGACCGTTTCACGTACTGCGAGAGAGGTTTGCATCACTTTGGTTGCAACGCGCCCTGCAAAATCATCTTGATAGAAGTTCAGACTCTGATTGAGCAGATAACGGTGAGCAAGCCAGCGAATGGACATTGGGTAGTTACCCAACAAGGTTTGATGCACCAGCAAAGAGTAGATAACAACCAAAAGTGGCATCACAACCAGAAGTAAGACGCCGTAAAAAATCAGATCCGCTCGGTTATCTTGCAAAAAGGTTTCTGGATTACTGGTGGAAAGCCAGTCTACCAGTTGGCCCATTGCACCAAACAGCATGACTTCAACGATGGCAACAATCGTCGACATCAGTGACATGATGATCAGTGGCTTTTCATACCCTCGGGTGTAATGGCGTAGAAAGGCAAAAATCCCTGAAGGGGGCTGATCGGGCGTAGATTTGGGAAACGGCTCTGTGAAGCCTTCAAATCGTTTAAACATAACTCATCCTAAAGTTAAAACAATGCCATCTCGGTCTACTGAATCCATCGATTTACACTGCTTGGACATGGCAGTGCGCACCGAGATAGGTGGTAAGAAATATCGTTGTCCGCTGGCCAGAAAAGCAGACGAGTTTGTGAGAGGGGCGAAAAAATAGTCTAACCGATCGCCTTTTAAATGTAACTAGTTGGTTATGAACTGAATTGAAATATCCCATTTATTGGATTTGTCATGTCCGAGCCACAAAAGCGTAAACCAGCAAAGTGACAATAAAAAATCGTGTTTCGCTGTCTAATTGCAGGAAAAATTACTTTTAGAGAATAGAAATAATCGCGAAAACAGCAAAACTGAAGTTAACAATAAATTTACAATCTCTCCATTCTAGAGATAAGGAATATATTGGATGCTATTACACGAATCAGTACCCCAATTTGCTGATGGGAAAGAAGAAAGCACACAAAGTGCTCTGCGCCAAACCGCAAACTGCGTAGTGATGGTGCCACCTAAAGAATTTCGTTTTAATGAAGAAACGGCGCAAGACAATGAGTTTCAGCATCAGGTGTCATTGAGCCAGAAAGAAGTATCGCAAAAAACCATGGCTGAATTTTCGGCAATGGTTGCCACGTTGCGCCAAGAAGGAGTGCAAGTGGTGGAATTTGACTATCCAGTTTCTGATGTTGCGACGCCAGATGCGGTATTTCCAAACAACTGGTTTAGCACAACACCAGACGGCACGCTTTATACCTTCCCAATGGCCTGTGAAAACCGTCAGCATGAGGTGCGCCCAGAAGCGTTAATTGCCGTGCTAGCCGCTGCAGGACGTGAAGTTCACCAACAAAGCAGTCTAACGGATTACTTAGGCGATCATGCGTACCTAGAAAGCACTGGTGTGATGGTTTTTGATCATCTAAACAAAACCGTTTATGCCGCGTTGTCACAGCGTTGTGATCGCCTAGTGTTGGAAGATTACGCGAATCGCATTGGTTATGAGCGCGTGATTTCATTCCAAACCCGGTTGCCATCAGGTTCGCCGATTTACCATACCAACGTGATGATGGCTGTGGGTGAGCAGTTTTGTGTGATTTGTGATGAAGTGATCCCAGAATTTGAGCGTCGTTTTGTTTTGAAGTCTTTGGCAAAAGATAAACAAGTTATCTCAATTTCGCTTGATCAGATGAACCAGTTCTGTGGCAACATTCTGCAACTGGAAACCATCAACGGCGACAAGGTGATTGCGATGTCTCAATCGGCGTACGATGCATTCTCACCAGCACAAAGAAACCAATTGGCGACACACGGTAAATTGCTGCCATTCGATGTTTCTACCATAGAATCTATTGGTGGTGGTTCTGTACGTTGCATGTTGGGTGAAGTGTTCTTACCGAGTCGCAAGGCTGTGCTTTAACAAACTACACATTTTTTGTCAGCCGCAGTGAAGTGCTGACGAAGCGATCTCTTCATGGGTTTTTAGCCGTTAGCTCTGTGGCAGTACAGACTAACGGCTTTTTTGTGACAATCTAGCCTAAATTTTCTCTTAGCAATTTGATGTCTTTAGACGGCGGTGCGCCAAACAAGCGGCTGTATTCCCGACTGAATTGAGACGGACTTTCATAGCCAACTTTGAATGTCGCAGCCATGGCGTCTAAGTTTTCTGTCAGCATCAATCGGCGTGCTTCGCTTAAGCGTAACTTCTTTTGAAACTGTAATGGTGTCATGGACGTCATGGAGCGAAAGTGCGTGTAAAACGACGACTTACTCATACCTGTGTACGAAGCCAAATCTCCAACACTTAATGGTTTGACAAAGTTGTTTTTGAGCCAGTCGATGGCTTTGGCTATTTGATGGCTATGGCTGCCCGCAGTCACGATTTGATGGAGACGCGTGCCCTGTTCACTCATCAAAAGGCGATAAAAAATCTCCCGTTTAATGATGGGCGCTAAAATTTTGATGTTTTGGCCTTCGTCTAATAATTCTGCTAAACGTACAAACGCATCCAATAGAGATTCCGACAACTCACCGACAGCAATGCCTTTTTGCGCTTCTTTGGCTTGAGTAAAGGCAAGTTCGCTATCGACAATCAGTTGGGAAATCTCGGTCAAATCCAGCTCCATGATCAGCCCTAAATAAGGTTGCTCCTCACTGGCTTCGATAATGTTGGCAATGATAGGGAGATCGACAGAAGAAATCAGGAAGTGGTTGGCATCGTAAATAAAGCTTTCCTCTCCCAATAAGACTCGCTTCCTGCCTTGCGCGATAAGACAAATACTTGGATTGTGGGTATAGCTCGTAGGCGGCGTCGGCGTTGTCCAGCGACTGAACCTCAACCCCGAAATTGGCGTGTCGTATTGGTTTGCGTTTCCCGTCCATCGATCAATCAGTTTGGCTAATTTCTGAGTGGCGAATGCTCTACTTGGTAAGTTGGTTGGTGATGAATCTGACATCGCGAAAAGGCTCTCGGATTATTGAGGTTGTTATTCAATGTATACACGACATTTTGCGAAGTAAAGATTATCAGGCAAGGTTCTGTTTTTCTTTTGTGCGATTTTGAACCGATCCAATTTAAACGTTTTTAATCTCTGCTCTTATTTATTTTACTTTTAAATTAATGGCTTACTTATTGTTTTTGGCAAGGAAAGAGACGGTTGGTCGTCTTTCGTACCAAAATGAAAATCAGATTGTTTGGAAAATTAGGCAAGTATTAGCCATGAATAGGCTAACGATAAATGGCCTGCGGCGTTAACGTTATCTACACAGTTTGGCGAATGCTCGATACGCATCCTGCATTCCATAAAGAGACGTAGAGCAATGGTTAATCACACAGCAAAAACACAGATTCCACAATCACTAAAAGCCGGAGTATTTAACGGCCATGGCATTTTTGATTTCGGGGCTAAGAACGAAGCGTATGCCGATTACTTCACGGGGACAAGCTACTTGGCGTTGCTCAACCAACCGGGGCTGCTCGTAGCAAATGTGACGTTTGAACCGGGCTGCCGTAATTTTTGGCACATTCATCACGAAGGTGGACAAATCTTGCTCGTGACGGGAGGCCGCGGGTGGTATCAAGAATTTGGTCAGCCAGCACAAGCGCTCAACGTGGGCGATGTCGTGCATATTGCGCCTGGCACTAAGCATTGGCATGGCGCAGCTAAAGACAGCTGGTTTTCACATGTAGCAATAGAAATACCCGCTGAAGGAGCAAGCAATGAGTGGTGTGAACCCGTGACGGACGAAGAGTACGCAGAGCTTGGCTAATTGAACGCTAACTTAAGGACGTCGGAGATCTGACAATGACAGGCAAGCCAAGTAAATATCAAACTTACATGAGCGTAAATATTGCGCTCATTGGTGTCGCTTTTATGGCTCCTCAAGTCGCTTCGGCGTGTGGTCAACCAACGGAAGGTTCTGACGATGATCGCAATTAAAACTTCAATTAAGTCCATATTAATTTGGGTACTGACTATGACAACGATATCCGCCGTTATGCCTGCTTTTGCAACAGATAAATTGAGTAATAAAGAACGAGCAATCGTTCCAATCGCGGCTTTCACCGCAAGCGGTGACGTAGAAAAACTTAAGATTAGCCTGAGTGATGGTTTAGAGAGCGGCTTAACGATCAATGAGATTAAAGAAGTTCTCGTTCAACTATACGCTTACGCAGGTTTTCCCCGCAGTTTGAATGGATTGGCTGCTTTTATGGAAGTAGTTGAAGTGCGCAAAAATCGTGGTATTACCGACACATTAGGGCGTGAATCGACGCCGTTATCGACAGATAAAAGCAGCTTAGAGCTAGGCAGTCAGAACCAAACAACGCTGGTCGGTATGCAAGTCAAAGGCCCGCTGTTCGACTTTTCACCTCAAATAGATCAGTACTTAAAAGCCCATTTGTTTGGTGACATTTTCGCGCGTGACCTCCTGACGTGGAAACAACGAGAAATTGCCACGATTGCAGCGCTGGCAAATATCAACGGAGTGAACAGCCAGCTTGCGGCGCACTACAACATCAGCATGAATAATGGCGTGTCTGCCGAAGAACTGAATGATTTCATTCTGGTTTTAAAGCAGTGCTGTGATGAAAGTATTGCGAGTAATGCTCAATCTGTACTGGATTCGGTGTTAGACGCCAAAAACTGATTGTTTTGGGTTTGGGAGAGGCGCTCTTGGGCATGAAACAAACGATAAATGGTCAACAGGTTGGTGACGATAAAGGTGCTCTCAACCAATGAGCCACCGATCGAGCCAAGCCATAGGTTGTGGCTCACCCAACAAAATGAGTTGAATAAAATTAAGCTGCGCAGGGCGATGCCTTGTTTGGAAAACAGTGCCCAAGTGGCAACGGAGGAACCAAACACGGTGATGAATTCAAAAAAGTGGCTCATGTTTGGCAGGGTCATCAGCCACATCAGTGCAATGAAGAACCACATCACTTTGCGTGATTGGGTTTTGATGGAGGCGAAACTGCGAATGCCATTAATGACCACGCCAATGGCCGCGACGGTTGCGCCCAGTAAGACGAAATGAACGCCCATGATGAAACAAAACGCCATCATCTGATAGCGAAAGCGCAGGTCATCTTTCTGCCAGAAGGCCATCACGCCAACCATAAACGCGATGCCACCAATGCCTTGTGCTAGCCCATTTTCCATCTAGGTTCCTTAATCACGTGAGTGAATGTGAATGCAAACGAATCAGCCCTCCACCGAGGGAGGGCTGGGCACTTTATTCAATCGCTAAAAGCGATTACTCATTTACAAGCGCAACCGCTTCGCGAGTTAGGCGTGCAAGCTCTTCCCAGTTGCCCGCTTCGATCAGTTTCTTGTCTACCATCCAGGTTCCGCCACAGGCCAAAACGCGTGGAATCGCTAAGTAATCTTTGATGTTCGCAGGGTTAATGCCACCAGTAGGCATCAGTTCGATGTCGGTGTATGGCGCAAGCAGTGATTTCACCATGTTGATGCCGCCAGAAGCTTCTGCAGGGAAGAACTTCAAGGTGGTTAATCCCATTTCCAACGCGACTTCAACTGTGCTTGGGTTATTCACACCCGGTACGATATCAATCCCGATCTCTTGGCACGCTTTAACGGTATTTGGGTTAAAGCCAGGCGATACAATAAAGGTTGCGCCTGCTTCTTTTGCTGCAATTGCTTGCTCGCGGTTTAGCACCGTACCGGCACCAATCAGCATGTCTGGCTGGGTTTCACGCAGTAGGCGAATCGCTTCTTCAGCCGCCGCTGAACGGAAGGTGATTTCAGCCGCAGGTAGTCCGTTCTCCGCCAGTACTTTACCTAGTGGGATAATGTCTTCTGCTTTATCAATGGCGATAACTGGGATAACTTTCAGAGCTTTCAATTGTTCTTTAATGCTAGACATGAGTGTTCCTTAAACGACGCCAAGCGCCGGTTGTGTGAATGCTTTGGGAATGATGGCACCGCGATGTTGAATCACAGCACCTGCCAGTGCGTTGCCTCTTTGACATGAGGTCGCGAGATCGGCGCCAGCAAGGTATGCCGATAAAAAGCCACCATTGAATGAGTCGCCCGCAGATGTGGTGTCCAACACTTGAGCGACAGGTTGGGTTGGCACGGCTTGTGGAGCCAGAGCCGCGCTCGAACCCTGATTTGTTGGGTCTTGTACCAAACAGCCATCCGCGCCGAGCTTGACGATGCATTTGCCCACGCCAAGAGAAGTCAGGCGTTCAATGGTTTGCTCTGGTGTTTCGTCACCCCAGATCAATTGCTCATCATCAAAAGTCACCAAGGCAACGTCCGTCAGTTGATACATGGCTTGGTAAACGTTTTTGACGGTTTGATTATCGTCTTGAGGCCACAGTGCTGGGCGGAAGTTACTATCAAACGCGATTTCAACGCCTTGGGCTTTAAGTTCGACCAATAAGTTGAGCAGTGAAATTCGGTCTTCTTCTGGCAAGATGGCCAAAGAGATACCGCTGAGAAACACCGCATCCACTTGAGTTAATGCTTGCTTAACCAGACCAAAGTTAGGATGTTGAAGTAGGTAACGTGCGGCTGATTGATTGCGCCAATATAGAAACGTACGCTCGCCTTGTTCATCAAGCTGAATCAAGTACAAACCCGGTGTGCGAATCTCATCGCGTAGCACTAAGTCTGTTGAGACGCCTTCGTCTTCCCAGCGAGTCAGCATACCCGTGCTGATTGGGTCATTGCCAAGCGCTGTAACGTAAGAGATTTTAACTTCATCAGGTTTGCTATTGGCTTCGCAGCCGCGGCTCAAATAAACCGCAGCGTTGAGCGTATCCCCACCAAATGTTTGATGCATTGAGCCGAACGGTTTGCCATTCAACTCAATCATACATTCACCAATAATGGCGATGTGCTTCATTGGTTACACCCTCTCTTCAAAGTAGCGTTTTGCGTTACCAAAACAGATGTCTTCGACCATAGGGCCAAGCAACGATAGGTCATTCGGAACTTCGCCGTTCTCTGCCCAACGACCGGCCATGTCACACAAGATGCGGCGGAAGTATTCGTGGCGGGTGTAAGACAAGAAGCTGCGCGAGTCCGTTAACATGCCGACGAATTGGCTGAGCAAACCAAGTTGAGAAAGCTGCTCCATTTGGCGTTGCATGCCGTCTTTCTGGTCGTTGAACCACCAACCAGAGCCAAACTGCACTTTGCCCGCGATACCGCCACCTTGGAAGTTACCAATCATGGTTGCCATCATTTCGTTGTCACGAGGGTTCAAACAGTAAAGAATGGTGCGAGGCAGCTCGTTGGTTTGGTCCATTTCATCCAATAGATGTGCCAGTTCAAAAGCAAATGGGCGATCGCCAATCGAGTCAAAGCCAGCGTCGGCACCTAGAAGTTGGAACATGCGTGTGCTGTTGTTGCGCTGCGCGCCAATATGAAGCTGCATGACCCAGCCCAATTGCGCGTAGCGTTTGCCTAGCCAAACTTGAACTGCGGTAGAGAACTGCGCACATTCAAGCTCTGACAGTACTTCGCCATTTAAACGACGAGCCAGCAACGCATCTAAATCAACTTCGCTTGGAATTGGCGCGTAACGGACGATCTCAATGCCGTGGTCTGCCGCACGACAGCCATGTGCATCGAAGTGTGCCAAACGTTTATCTAGTGCAGTCAATAAATCATCAAAGTGGCGAATCTCAATGTCTGCTACTTCGCCCAGTTTGTGCATGTAATCCGCAAACACGTCCAATTCAATCTTGAACGCTTTATACGGACGCCAACTCGGCAGCACTTTAACGTTAAAGGTGTCGTCTTCTGCGATTGCTTTGTGGTGTTCTAGTGAATCGATAGGATCATCGGTCGTGCCCGCCATTACGACGTTCATTTGCTGCATGATGCCACGAGCCGTAAATTCAGGTGTCGCAAGTAGCTCATTACATTGATGCCAAATCTGATCAGCGGTGTTTGGGTTAAACAGCGTATTGGTAATGCCGAATGGGCGACGCAGTTCTAAGTGCGTCCAGTGGTAAAGCGGGTTGCCCAAGGTTTGAGGTACCGTCTTCGCCCACGCCATGTATTTGTCGTAATCGCTCGCATCACCCGTAATCAAACGCTCTTCAATGCCTGCCGAGCGCATACCACGCCATTTGTAGTGATCGCCTTCAAGCCAGATTTGACCCAAGTTATCGAACTGACGATTTTGCGCCACTTCCGCTGGGTTTAGGTGGCAGTGGTAATCATAAATTGGCTGGTGGAACGCATGCTCATGGTACAAGCGGCGCGCCGTTTCGTTTGAGAGTAAAAAGTCTTCACACAAGAAATTCTTCATCGTTAACTCCTATTACAACGCAGCGACAGTGGCACGAGCACCGTTATCGATTAGCGATTGGTAAGCACTGCTCACCGCATCAATCACTTGTGGGTTTTGACCAAGCTCTGCAGGGAAGATGGCTTCAACCGCGAGCAACGCAGGCACAACAGAAACGTTCAAGCCGTGTTGGTCGCAAATCTGACGTAGTGTCTCTGCCATTGGATCGCGAACATCAATGTCGTTGCCTTGCTCGTCCACGCCGGATACGTAGCGCATCCAACCTGCAATCGCCGTTGCCAACCATGAGAAGTTAGAACCTTGAGCAAGATGGAATCGCAAGCTGCCACCCATGCGTTGTGGGATCTTCTGGCTGCCATCCATCGCGATTTGCCATGTTTTGTGTTTCAAGCTTGGGTTAGTGAAGCGCTCGATAAGCAGCTTTGCGTAGCCTTCTAAATCGGTGCCTTCTGGCATGGTCAGCGAAAGAGCTTGCGCTTGCATCATCATGTCGAATGCCGCTTTGCGGTAGCCTTCATCTGTCATGGTGTCAGAGATGTGCGCGTAACCACCAAGGTAACCTAGGTAGGCCAAGAACGAGTGGCTACCATTTAGCATGCGCAGCTTCATTTCTTCGTAAGGCACAACGTCGGCAACAAATTCTGCGCCAGCCACGTTCCAATCCGGGCGACCTGCCACGAAGTTATCCTCGATAACCCATTGGCGGAATGGTTCACAAGCGATGCCACATGGGTCTTCACAGCCAAGTCGCTCAGCGATTTCAGTCAGTGTCTCTTCCGTTGCTGCTGGCACAATGCGGTCAACCATGGTGCAAGGGAAGGTAACGTTGGTTTCAATCCAGTCGCGCAATTCTGGGTCAAGCAGTTGAGCGAACTCAAGTACCGCTGCTTTTGCTACGTGACCGTTCTCTTGCACGTTATCGCAAGACATCACGGTAAATGGCGTCAGACCGCGTTCACGGCGCATCTTCAGTGCTTGCACGATGTAACCCAGTGCCGATTTTGGCTCCGTTGGGTTGGCAAGGTCAGCAATGACTAGCGGGTTGTTTTTATCAAGCGTGCCCGTCGCTGGGTCGGCGCAGTAGCCTTTTTCGGTAATCGTCATTGAAACGATCGCCACTTGTGGCTCTGCCATTTTTTCTAGCACCGCTTGAATGCTGTCGAGGCTTGGGTGGAGTGATTCAGTCACTGAGCCAATCACTTTTACCTCAGTCGATTCTGCGCCTTTCTCTGCCACTGTGTAGAGGTGATCTTGCGCGCGCAGCGATTGAATTAACTCTTCACCACCAAATAGGTTGATTTCGCAAATGCCCCAGTCAGAGCCCGTTTTGCTCAACATTTCATTGGTGAATAGAGCTTGGTGCGCTCGGTGGAAAGCACCGAAACCGAGGTGAACAATACGGCTTTTAAGTGTTGAGCGGTCGTAGTCCGGAAGCAGAACGTTATCATTCAGAGTGGAATTGGAAATAGTCTTCATTGTGGTATCCCTTTTCCCGCAGGCGAACCTGCGGGATGGTGTATTTTAATAATTCGTAATCTAAAACTTATAACCAAGCGCTTAGTAGCCAAGAACAAGGTTAGGCAAGAACAGGCTTAGCTGAGGAATAAAGGTCACGGCCATTAGTGCTGCAATCAGTGCAACGTAGAATGGAAGTAGAGGTTTAATTACTTTGTCGATGGCAACGTTCGCCACAGAACAACCGATGAACAACGCGCTACCAACTGGTGGGGTACAGATACCGATAGCCAAGTTGAAGGTCATCATGATGCCGAAGTGTACAGGGTCAATACCCATATCCAGTGCGATTGGCAGGAAGATAGGCGTAAAGATCAGTACCGCTGGTGTCATGTCCATGAAGATACCGACAATCAGCAGAATGACGTTGATGATCAAGAGAATCATCATTGGGTTGTCAGAGATAGCAAGTAGGGCATCTGCAATCATGTAAGGAATATCGGCGTTTGCCATCGCCCAAGACATGCCCATTGATGCGCCAACCAATAGCAATACGATAGAAGTGGTCACCGCAGACTCTAGGATGATCTTTGGAATGTCACGCCATTTCACTTCGCGGTAAATCAACACCGCTAACACAAAGGTATAAACCACCGCGATAGCTGATGCTTCTGTTGCCGTAAAGATACCGCCAATGATGCCACCCATGATGATCACAATCAGTGCCAAAGATGGGGCTGCTTTCAAGAAGGTATTCCAAACCATTGCCAGAGAAGGGCGTGCTGCCACTGGGTAACCACGACGTTTTGCAATGATACCTGCTACCATCATGATGCTAAGACCCATCAAAATGCCAGGAATGTAACCCGCTAGGAACAATGCTGCGATAGACGTACCGCCAGACACTAATGAGAACACGATCAGTGTGTTACTTGGCGGAATCAACAAACCAGATGGGCAAGAAGTGATGTTCACTGCCGCAGAGAAGTTTTCATCGTAGCCATCTTTCTTTTGCAGAGGAGACATGGTGCCGCCAACCGCTGCTGCAGACGCTACCGCAGAGCCAGAAATCGAACCAAACATCATGTTCGCCATTACGTTCACGTGTGCGAGTGAACCAGGAAGGCGGCCACCAAGCACTTTTGCAAAGTTGATAAGACGCAGTGCGATACCACCTTGGTTCATGATGTTACCCGCCAAGATAAAGAACGGGATTGCCAGTAGAGCAAAGTTATCAAGACCTGCTGCCATGCGCTGAGCTACAACCGCAATCGCCGGCTCTAATGGTAGGCCCATTAAAATGGTTGCCAGTGAAGAAAGACCAATGGCGAAGGAAACCGGTACACCAATTGCCAGTAATACAGCGAAGCTGCCAAATAAGGTAAGAATTAATTGCCATTCCATTGTGGAACCCTCTAAGAATCAAGTTGTGAGTCGGTGACTAGGGCTTCACCAGACATTAATTGTTTGACGCGCTCATAAGCGAAAATCACGGAATAAAAGATCATCAGTGCGCCACTGATAGGCAGGCAGAAATAGATGTAGCCCATCTCTAAGCCCAATGCTGGGGTCAGCTGGCCAGTGGCCAATGTTTTGAGTGCTAATTGTGTTCCGCCGTGGACCAACACCACATAAGAGAAGAGCGCAATGGCCACTTGGATGACGATTTCATTCACCAGTTTTTTCTTGCCTTTGAGTTTCATCGTCAAAAGGTCAATGGCGAGGTGACGTTTGAGACCTGTGGTGTAAGCGGCACCGATAAGCGCCACCCACATAAAGAGATAGCGAGCCAGTTCATCCGTGACGGTGCTTGGTTTACCGAGTACGTAGCGTGAAAGCACCTGCCAAACCACGCAGAAGACAAGAAAGGTCGAAAGAGAGACAGTAAATGCTGCCAACCCCCTGTTGATATACGTGACCAGTTTATTCATTTTCATTTCCTTAAAGTAAACACGCGGACTGCATAACAATTGGTTTACCAATGTGGGCGAGCGTATTTGTGTAGGGTCTCAAAATAGGCATGTTGTTCTGAGTGGATTATAAGTTAGGCGATTTGGTTGTCACGTGAGCAGCTTCACAAATGAATTGGTTAACCAATTTAAGGGTAATTAGTGTGATTTTGGTCAATCAATTTGCTTTTTTGTTTTGACGATAGGTTTTTCGATCGCCAATAATGACCTCGAAACAAGAAATACCGTGAAAAATTAAAACTACCCTACATATTGGATAACCAATCCAAGGAGAATAGAACAATGATGACGCGTAAGACTCTTTTAAGCGCTGTAGTAGGTGCTGCAATGACCTTCGGCGCCACTGCTTCTGCTTATGCTGCGACCACTTTGAAGCTAAGTCACAACCACCCTCGTGACCATGCAGTACATAAAGCAATGGACTTTATGGCAAAAGAAGTTCGTGAAATGACAGACGGGGAAGTTCGTATCCGTATCTACCCTGATGCGCAGTTAGGCACTCAGCGTGAATCGATGGAGCTGATGCAAAACGGTGCTCTGGATATGGTGAAGAGCAACGCGGCAGAATTGGAAGCTTTCTCCCCTGCTTACGCAGCATTCAACATGCCTTACTTGTTCCGCGATAAAGACCACTACTACAAAGTGACAGACGGGGAAGTGGGTCGTGAAATCCTGAATTCTTCAGCGGACAGCGGCTTTATTGGTGTGACTTACTACGATGCGGGCGCACGTAGCTTTTACACCAACAAACCAATCAATACGCCGGAAGATCTAAAAGGTCTGAAAGTACGTGTACAGCCGAGCCCATCTGCTATTGCGATGGTAAAAGCGTTAGGTGGTAACCCGACACCATTGGCATACGGTGAGCTATACACAGCATTGCAACAAGGCGTGGTGGATGCTGCGGAAAACAACATCCCATCATTTAGCTTGAGCCGTCACAGTGAGGTATCGAAATACTTCAGCCTAGACGAGCACACCATGGTGCCAGACGTATTGGTTATTTCGACTAAAACGTACGACAAGCTAACACCTGAGCAACAAAAAGCACTGATGAAAGCAGCAGCAGACTCTTCTGAATACATGAAGAAGTTGTGGGCTGAGTCAGAAGCAAAAGAGCGTACAAAAGCTGAAAAGATGGGCGTAACTTTTGTTGAACCAAATAAAGCGGCATTCGTTGAAGCGGTTCAACCAATGTACGCGGACTTAGAAAGGACAAATCCTGAATTAAATGAACTGGTTGAGAAGATCAAAGCAGTTAAGTAATTCACAAAGTAATTAGTAATAAACAATCGAAAACAAGGTGTTACCACATTCTGGTACATAGAGGTTGACCAATTGCTATTGGTCGTTATGATGGCGTGAGAAGTTAGATGGAATATAGTGATAATATCATCATGATGCCTTTTGAACCGAAAAGACCGTATCAAGAGATCGGTTTAGTCCTTAGACAAGAACTTATCAATGGCCGTTACGTGGTCGGAGATAGGCTACCGCCTGAGCGCGATATCGCAGAACGTCTCGACGTTAGCCGCACAGTAGTGCGTGAAGCGATCATCATGCTGGAGCTGGAAAACCTTGTCGAAGTGAAGAAAGGTTCTGGAGTGTATGTCATCAATATTCCATCTCAACCGAACTCCCGTGAGAACGTGATCAGCGATGATGCCGGTCCGTTTGAAATGCTCCAAGCTCGCCAGTTGCTTGAAAGTAACATTGCGGAATTTGCAGCGATGCAAGTAACGCCTGGCGACATCGTGAAAATGCGTGCAGCCCTTGAGTTAGAACGAGAAGAACTCGCCAGTGGCACCGCAGATTGCAACGGTGATGAGAAGTTTCACATGTGCATTGCAGAGGCAACTCAAAACTCTGTGCTGGTGGACATGTTGAAGCAATCTTGGGAGCGACGCGAGAGCAGCCCAATGTGGAAGAAACTTCATTCTCACATTGCTGGTCAAGACTACCGTGAAGAGTGGTTAGACGATCACGCCAAAATCCTTGCCGCATTGCAGCGTAAAGATCCTATCGCTGCAAAAAATGCCATGTGGCAACACCTTGAAAACGTTAAACAGCGCCTGTTGGAGCTGTCTGACATCGATGACCCGAATTTTGATGGTTACTTATTCAGTTCCAACCCTGTTGTTCTGCAGGGTGCTGAAAACGGTTAACCACATTGCCGGCTTCGGTCGGCTCTAGTCAGCGCAGCTGCATTATCGTGGCTGCATATTAAGAAGTCGTTGTGCACTTAGCTTGATAAATTCGAGCGGGCTGAGTGCGTCTTAAAAAAGGTGAGTGTCATGGAACAAACTTGGCGTTGGTACGGTCCGAATGACCCTGTGTCGCTAGACGATATTCGTCAAGCAGGCGCAACAGGCATTGTGAATGCCTTGCATCACATTCCAAATGGTGAAGTGTGGTCTAAAGAAGAGATTTTAAAACGTAAAGCCATCATCGAAGAGAAAGGCTTAACGTGGTCAGTGGTTGAAAGTGTGCCAGTTCACGAAGAAATCAAAACTCAGACGGGCAACTTCCAACAATGGATCGACAACTACAAGCAAACCCTGCGTAACCTTGCAGAGTGCGGTATCGACACCGTTTGCTACAACTTTATGCCGGTGCTTGACTGGACGCGCACCGACTTAGAATTTGAAATGCCAGATGGCTCTAAAGCGCTGCGTTTTGACCAAATCGCCTTTGCGGCATTTGAGCTGCACATTCTCAAGCGTCCGGGCGCGGAAGCGGATTACACCGAAGCGGAACAAGCGCAGGCATTGGAATACTTCAACAACATGTCTGAAGCGCAAATCCAGCAGCTCACCAGCAACATTATTGCAGGCTTGCCGGGCGCAGAAGAAGGCTACACCTTGGAAGAGTTCCAAGCGCAACTCGACCGCTACGCGGGCATTAGCAAAGACAAACTGCGTGAGCATATGGCGTATTTCTTGTCGCAACTGATGCCTGTGTGTGAGGAGCACGGCTTGAAACTCGCGGTGCACCCAGACGATCCACCGCGCCCAATTCTTGGCTTGCCGCGTATCGTTTCAACCATCGAAGATATTGATTGGTTGACCGAAAAAGTGCCAAGCAAAATGAACGGTTTGACCATGTGTACCGGCTCTTACGGTGTGCGTGGTGACAACGACTTAGTGAAGATGATCAAAAAGCACGGCGAGCGCATTTACTTCACCCACTTGCGTTCCACCAAACGCGAAGAAAGTAACCCGATGACATTCCACGAGGCGGCTCACCTTGATGGCGATGTGGACATGTACAATGTGGTGATGGCGATTCTGGATGAAGAACGGCGCCGCGCAGAAGTGGGCGACCATCGTTTGATCCCAATGCGACCGGATCACGGCCACCAAATGCTGGATGACCTGAAGAAGAAAACCAACCCAGGCTACTCCGCTATTGGTCGTTTGAAAGGTCTTGCAGAAGTGCGTGGTCTAGAGATGGCACTAAAACGCGCTTTCTACACTAAGTAACGATTTACAATGTAAAACCGTTTTTAAAAGCGCAGGGTTTCGGCTCGGCGCTTTTTTGTTTTCTGACGATTTGCATAGGCGACGTTTGGTTTAAGCGCCTAAAATAGGATGGTTCACCTAACAGATTGTGATAAAGTCCGCGCCTGCGTTTTACCGCATCTTCATTGTTTTTATTGCTTCTTCAACCAAAAGTACAAGGTTTCGCTAATGCCATTTTCTACTCTCTCATTGAGTTCTGAGCTGATTCACGCCCTGCCAAAAGACTTCAAGAGGCCGACCGATATTCAAGCGTTAGCGATTCCTGAACTGTTAGCAGGCAAAGACGTGTTGGCTTTGGCAAATACAGGCAGCGGCAAAACACTTGCTTATGGTTTGCCTTTGTTGGAAAAGCTGAGTGTCAATCCAGAACAAAAAGCGCTGATTCTTGTGCCAACTCGTGAGCTGGCAATGCAAGTGAGTGAAGTAATTAACCAAGTTGGTCAAGTTCTTGAACTCAACGCAGTGTGTTTGTGTGGCGGCGTTGATAAAGAGCAACAACAGCAGGCGCTAACGACAAATCCTCATATCCTTGTTGCGACAACTGGTCGTTTGGTTGATCTAGCAAACAATGGCTTGGATTTGAGCAAGGTTCATTACCTAGTATTGGATGAAGCCGACCGTTTGTTGGATATGGGCTTTTGGCCTGACGTACAAAATATTGCGGGGCTGATTTCAAACCAGCGTCAAACGGCAATGTTCTCGGCAACGTTTTCAGATGAGTTGAAGGGTAAAGCGAAGCTGCTTATGCAGGCACCAAAGCAAGTCGCAGCGCATCAAGAAAACAGCACGAATCAAGACATCGTTGAAACGTTGTACATGGTCAATAAAGGCAGTAAAACCAAGGCATTGATTGAACTGATTCAAAAAAACGCGTGGACTCAGGCGTTAGTCTTTATTGGTGCGAAAGAGAATGCTGATGGCTTAGCGAAAAAGCTGAATAAAGCGGGTATCTCAACCAATGCACTGCATGGTGACAAGAGCCAAGCAGAGCGAGAAGAAGCACTGGCGCAGTTTAAATCTGGGCAAATTCAGGTGTTGATTGCCACTGATCTACTAGCGCGCGGCATTCACATTGAGCAATTACCTGTAGTGATCAACTTTGAACTGCCAATGCATGCAGAAACTTATGTTCACCGAGTAGGACGTACCGCTCGCGCCGGCGAACAAGGTGTGGCGATGTCATTGGTATGTCATGGTGAAATGGACGCACTAAACGCGATTCGTCACCTGACTCAACGTGCATTGCTAGTGCAAGATCTGGTAGGTTTTCCAGTAACGGATAAGCCATCAACTGGCGAGAGCAAACGCGCGCCACGCGATAAAAAAGCCAACCGCCGAACTCATGCTAAGAAGAGCATTAAGCAGTTCCAAGGTAAGTCGAAACGTCCAGCCCCGAGTGCGAAGTAAACCAAAAAACACGCTCTGACGGCATAGTCG
This sequence comes from Vibrio sp. VP6, assembly GCF_028823755.1. Lineage (NCBI taxonomy): Bacteria > Pseudomonadati > Pseudomonadota > Gammaproteobacteria > Vibrionales > Vibrionaceae > Vibrio > Vibrio sp. VP6. Next base: position 194,929 of record NZ_JAPEID010000002.1, on the reverse strand, counting down.
GTTCAGAGCGTGGCTTAAAATTTTACTTTGGGGTGTTAACCCGCCGTTGGGCCAATCAAGCGCATTTCCCAATCTTCAACTTCGCCAGTTTCTAGGCGGCGCTCGACCAACTTGCCCCAAGACTCGACTAACGGCAGCTCAGACAGCTTCGTGAGTTCTTCTCTATCTAAACAGCCAGTGAAAACCGCGCCCATGATGCGAGCCAGTGGCCATTCTGGATAAGGTCTTTCGCACAGAATAATCTCGTCACCTGCACCGATATCGCCTTCTTCCAGCACTCGGAAATACCAGCCTGTTCGAAGCGTATCTTGCAGTCTTCTCGCCATGTCGTGTTGGTCAAAGCGTACGTTAAGTTTCCAACAAGGCATGCGACCTTGCGACACTTCCAGTAGTGTTGAGCCGATGCGAATTTTATCTTTCAAGCAAATCGTGGATTCGGTTACGCCTTCGGAGCTGATGTTTTCGCCAAAGCCGCCGGCGGATTGGAAAATGGTTCTTTCGCCTAATTCTTGTTGCCAGATTGGGTAGTGTTCGCTTGGGTAAATATGAAGCGCTTTTTGAATGCCACCATGAAAGCGCGGATCGCCTTGCTCATCACTGGTAAAACCAAGCTCTGTTGCGTGCTGGCGATCAGGCAGCACTTGTTTGTTGATTGCGCTTTGCGCTCCATGAGCATAAGGGACGGTTTTCCCTGCTAGCACAGCTTTTACGACGCCGATTTTCTTCATATAACCTCCTTATTATTTGAATGAGAGATAAAGTGTTTACCTTCATTCACGATGCGGAGCATGATAGCCTAGAGAACTTGTGTCGGAATAGGGATGAAAAGACAATCAACAATGCTAACTCGCCAAATTGATTCGAAGTCAGGCGTCACCACCTCCAATGAGATGATGGCCGCGAATCCCCATTTTCCTGTTTTGGTGAAAACCATCGACATGCCAAAAGGTTACATTGATGCGCTGCATCAACACACTTGGCATCAAATCATCTTTCCTATCAAAGGGTTATTGCAAACGCAAACGGAGCATTATCAGCATTTGGTTCCGCACACTTCTGCGTTATTTGTTCCTGCGGGCGTTCAACATGAGTCGATTGCTCTAAGCAACACGATATTTGTTGGCATTTACCTCAACCCTGAGTTTGGCGCAACGTACGAGCCACAAGTGAGAACCATTGCTTTAACGCCGTTTTTAAATGAGCTTTTACAAGAGATCCGTAGACAGTGTGAAGGTGAGACAAGCCACGAAGAAGTGCTGCATTTGCTAGCGGTGTTGCATGATCAAATTTTGAAAAGCAACGTGCAGACATTTCAGTTGCTGCTGCCACAAGACAGACGACTAAAACTGATTTTCGAGCAGTTGACCGACGAGCCCGCGTTGAGCTGTTCGCTAAAAGAGTGGGGGGAGAAAATTGGGGCGTCTGAGCGCACTTTATCACGGTTGTTCGCTAAGGAATTCAACACTTCATTTCTGCTTTGGCGGCAACAAATTCGGCTAATTTACTCGCTTTCTTTGTTAGATGAATCGTTGCCAATCCAAGCCATTGCAGACCTAGTGGGTTATCAAAATGACTCATCCTACATCAAAGCATTTAAAGCCTATTTTGATATGACGCCACAACAGTTTAGAGTGAACGGCGCATCGCGCAGGTAGAAATACAGAGCTTCGACTTCACTTAATGCTTTTGAGTAGAAGTCGCGAAACTTCCTTTTTGAATTTCAATTACATGGTATGAATAACAATGGCACCAACGATAAATACACGAGTTAATCAATTCTGTTTTGGTCAACCTAAAACGTCGCTGTCGTTGGAAAAAGAGCCCCTAAAACCGCTTGCTCAGGGCAAGGTTCGGGTGCGACTGGAAGCCACCAATATTAACCCAAGTGACTTGCTTTCCATTCATGGTGTTGGGCAATACCGCCGCGTTCACGTACCACCTCGCGTGCCGGGATTTGAAGCGGTTGGGCGTGTGGTGGAAGTCGGTGCTGTCGGTCAAGCTGGCTTTCAAGTTGGGCAAAAAGTGTTGGTGGCGATGAGTGGTACTTGGCAATACTACATCGATGCTTTGCCCGAGAATCTTTTTCCGCTACCTGAAAGTTTGGATAACGGCTATGCCTGCCAGTTGTACATCAACGCGCTAACCGCGTGGGTGATCACCACTAAAGTGGCTAAGTTGAACAAAGAGGATGTGGTGATCATCAATGCGGCAGGGTCAGCGATCGGTAAGATATTTGCCCAGCTTGCTCATTCACTGGGTTTTACACTGATTGCTGTGACTTCAAAGCCAGACGAGTATCCGTACGATACGATTCCAGTGTTGGATGCGAAGAAAGACTTACACGCGCAACTGCAAACACGCAAACTGCTACAACCAACGGTCGCTTTGGATGCGATAGGCGGTGAGGCTGGCACGGATCTCATTCGTACCTTGAAAGAAAATGGTCAATACATCAACTACGGGACGTTATCGTTAGCGCCTTATACGCCCGTGTTTTTTGAGTCCATGAAGACCAACAACACCGACTTTAGTACCTTCTTTTTACGGTATTGGGAAGAATCGGTAGGTAAAGGCGGGAGAAAGACGGCATTCGCTGAAATGTTAAAACACTTTATTGCCAATGATATAAAGCTCGCAGTTGCACACTACTTGCCGTTAGAAGCGTTTCAAACTGCGATTGAACAAATTGAAGAAAAATCACTAGCGCGGAGTGGCAAGATTATTCTAACCATGTGAACACAAAAAGGGATGGCACTCGCCCTCCCTTTTGCATTTTAGTTAGGATTAACGAAACTGCGGCATGTAATCGAGGTTCGCTTGAATGGTCTCTTCCAATGCCTGCTCTAGAATCGTTCCCGTTGTGACCAATGGGTTGAGAATCAACGCTCGGTGCGCCGCATTGCGGTTGCCAGTGACCGCGGCTTCGACAGTGAGCGATTCAAAATCCTTCATCAATTGAATCAGGCGCAGTGTATCTGTTGGAAACGGCGCAACATTCAAAGCAATGGGCCCTGATTTGGTGATCATACAGCTGACTTCCACAGTGCAGTCGTCCGGCAAGCCCGCAATCGCGCCGTTGTTGCGAGTGTTCACGTGCATGATGGTGCGTTTGTCATTGTAGATCGAGCTCATCAGCTCACAGGCCGCTTCTGAGTAATATTGGCCACCGCGCTTTTCGAGTTCTTTTGGTTTCTCGTTAAGCTCTGGGTTGCGGTAGATATCGAACAGACGTTTCTCCATCGCTTTGACCACTTCGCCGCGAGTGCCTTCACCGTTCGCCTCTTCAATTTCCTGCTTCATGATGTCTTCGCTGGTGTAGTAGTAGCGAAGGTAAGCACACGGGATCATCCCCATATTGCGCAGCAGCTCTTGTGGCCATTCGAATGGAGGAATGTTTTGCGGTACTAAAGGATCGTTGCCAGATAGGATCTCTTCGACTACCTCTTGCAGCTTATCGCGACCTTCATGCAGGATCTGACGCGCCCAGATAAAGTGGTTCAAACCCGCGACTTGCAATACAAAGTCTTGCTCGTCAGCCCCCAGCATTTGCGCGATGCCTTTTTGCATGATCACTGGCACGTTGCACAAACCGACCGCTTTTACTTTGGTGTGTTTGAGAATCGCTTCGGTCACCATGCCCGATGGATTAGTGAAGTTCAACAGCCAAGCGTCAGGACACAATTCTTCCATCTCTTTACAGATTTCTAGCGCGATAGGAATGGTGCGACAGGCATTAGCAAAACCGCCTAAACCATTGGTCTCCTGACCGATCATGCCGTATTTAAGCGAGATGCGTTCATCGCGGATGCGACCTTCCAAACAACCCGCGCGAAATTGAGAACAGACAAAATCGGCGTTTTTTAATGCGGGTTTGCGATCCAGCGTTACGTGAACATCAATATGAGACAGGTTGTTTTTCGCCAACATACGGCGTGTTAAGTCGCCAATGATGCTGACTTTCTCTTTGCCATCTTCAATATCGACCAACCACAACTCGCCGATAGGCAATTCATGATTGCGCTTGATGAGACCTTCGATAAGCTCTGGCGTGTAACTGGAACCTGCACCAATAATGGTAATTTTTAGATTCTTTTTCATCGTGCTGTTTCTCGTTATGGATAAGACAGTTTGATTTAAAAGCATCGTGATTCGCTATACAAACCAATTTAAACTTGCTATGCATTAGCCTTTCTAATTTATGTTGAGTGCCAAGATGGACAGAAAACAGCAGATGCTCTCCAACATGTACACTTTCGCCGTTGCTGGTAAGTGTCTCAGTTTTACCAAAGCCGCTGAAGAGTTGTTTATTACCCAAGGGGCAGTGAGCCAACGCATTAAGTCACTGGAAGAACAACTGGGTTTCAGCTTATTTGTGCGTATGACTCGGCGATTAGAGCTGACCAAAGAAGGAGAGCGGTTACTGCACGCGCTTAACCAATCGTTTGAGGTGATTTTCTCTGAACTTGAAGACATCAAATTCAACGAGCTGCGTGGCGAGCTTTACATCGGCGTGGCCCCCACGTTTGCACAGAGTTGGTTACTGCCGCGTATGGTGGAATTTCAGCGTTTGTATCCTTCTCTCAATATCAAGCTTCGAGTAAAGGCAAGCCGATTAGATTTCTTACATGAGCCCGTTGATATTGCGATTTACTACAGTGACAGCGAGCATCCGGGTTTCCATCATCAAAGGCTATTTGATGAAGAGTTGATGCCGGTTTGTAGCCCTGAATACAGCCAAATACATTTCTCCAATGGTATGAGTAGTGCCAGTCAATTTGAGGCCGTGACCTTTATCCATTGCACAGAATCGTTAGAAGCAAACGAGCCAAATCATGAATGGCAGAGCTGGTTAGCAAGCCAAAGCAACCCTGAGCTGAAATCGCTTAATGTGATGGATAAAACCTACCTTTTTAACCATGCCGATATGGCGATGATTGCCGCCAAAAATAGCATGGGCATCGCAATGGCACGGGCATCTTTGGTGCAAACCAGTTTGGAAAAGGGAGAACTGGTCGCGCCTTTTGAACGCGTCAACGCAGGGAGAGGGTACGATTTGATTTGTTTAAACGGCCAGCAGCACAGACCGAAAAATGCCGCGTTTATCGAATGGCTAGAAACGCAGCTACCTCCCCTTGCATCGCAATAAAAACAAAGGGAGGCACAAGTCTTAGTTTGCGATGATTTCATCCATCAAGCGGTCAATGTGAATCACCACTTGCTCACTCGCGTCTTCCATCGAGTTGATGGAGGTCACCATGCCGGCCATATTTCCTGACTTCGCGTGGTTCATCGCATCACGGCCGCTGTCGTGCACACCTTTGTGTGGCGCTTCGAGCTGCGCATAGCTTCTTAGTTGGCTATATGCTTTGCCGTCACCTCGGTAGTACCACTGGCCCAATCGACATTCTGAATGGCTATTGACGGTTTCACCAAAAGAGCCACTTTGCAGCAAGCGATAGATGTTGTTTTTCCAAATGGCATGATCAAGCTTGACCGTATCGAGGAAAGAGCGGGTAGACGCAAAGTGGATCACCCGTTTCATGTGCTCTGATTTGACAACCACCTCGTTGACGATTGAGCCAATTTGCGCCGAAGAGGCGGATACTTCTTCTGCGCAGACTTGGTTTTCATCAATCGCGCTTTTGATTGAGCTGACTTGGGTTAGCACCTGATTAACCAGCGAATCAATTTGTTCGCTCGCTTCACTGGCTTTGCCTGCCAAATTTCTTACCTCGTCCGCCACCACGGCAAATCCGCGGCCTGCTTCACCAGCGCGTGCAGCCTCAATCGCTGCGTTGAGAGCCAATAAGTTCGTTTGGTCAGAAATCTCTTGGATAGTAGATACAAGGTGGGAAATAGAAGTCGCGGTGTTATCTAATATCTGCACAGATTCAATGCTTTGAGTGGCTTGTGAGCTGATTTTTACCGCTCGGTCATCCAGACGTGCGAGTGCTTGATGTGTTTGCTTGAACATATCATCAAGCAGCTTTAGCTCTTCGTTTTCATGCGCCATAGATTGAGCGCTTTCGACCATCGCTGTGCGAATGGTTTGGAGCATATCTCCGCCTTTCAAGCTGCTCGACATCAACTCGTCGCTACTTTCGTAACGCTGTTGCGCTGTGTTCAGTAGTTGTTTGGCTTCTTTTAACTGACGTTCCAACGTCTCTACGTCGGTTTGGTACTTGTCTTTAAGGCTCGCTAATTCCTGCTTAAGCGCCTCATTTTCCATTTTTAATTTTTTTGATCCGAACATATTTTTTATAAATGCAGCAAGGTTTTAAAAAATTCATGTTAAATCAGTTGGATAAGCAATGCACCATGACTTTCATATACTTGTTCATTTTTGTCACATTTTTTATGTGGGTTTTCATAAAAAGAGCGAAAGTCGCCCCTATCAATGTGAACGTGGTCAACACTGAGTGACGGATGAGTGAATCTAAATGGAAAGCTATGGAATAGAAAAGGGCGGGTGGAAGATAGGGGAAGAGGGCTCTTCCCCTTAGTATTTCGAGTGCTGAGGTTTTACTTTATGTGGAAAATTTGTTCAGTTTCAAGAGACGTCATTGCGCGAATTTGACGCCAAATGTAGTAAAAAATACCAAACATCATCAACATGCTAGGAATGGCGATCATTGGGTAGCTGTAAAGTGTCAACTTACCGAGCTCTTCATTGAAGGCCGCAGTGCCTGATGGGCTGGTGACGATCCACGTAGCAAGGAAGTAGTTCATTGCAGATGAGAATGCAAAGGTGCTTGCGAACAAGTAGTTCGAAGACATTAGGCAACGTTCGAACGCATCGGTTTTACCATTTTCTCTCAAACGCTCGTTAATCAATGCGAGGTTCAAAACCGTGTCGTTCAATACCATTTTTTGCATCAATGGGTAGCGGGTAAAAGTGGAGCCCAATACCGCGATGCCGATCAGGCCGGGAATCAAGGCTTCTTTCAAGGCTAACCAGCGAGTATCAAGCTCCAACAAGCCGATGCCACCAGTTAATAATACGCTGATAAAACCAAGCGCTGAGATAAAGTTAAATTTCTTGTTGCGGATGAGATCCATACCGCCGTAAACCACAGGAAAGAGCAAAGCGACAACCAGTGCCATTGCGGTTCCTAGGTGCTCTTCGCCACTGTATTTCATCAAGATGAACGAAGGGATGAATACGTTAAAAAGGATCTCGAATAGGGGATTCGACTTTTTCGCCGTCGTGTTACTCATAATTTCCTACTGACTCTATTATGTCGGCTGCCATTGTACTTTGGGTGGAAGTGTTCATCCAGTAACGCCAGATGTAAAGCGTTAACGCACCAAGTTATGTAACGACTTATGAAATAGACCCGAGCATAGCCAGTTAGTTGGCATGATTGACCAAGTTTTCTTGGTGGCTAGGTGAGCTCCATACCAGTAGGAACTTCTGTCTTAATGGTTTCCTTGCTGCGCGATGAGCTGGTTGCGCGCTCTGAATAATCGAGTCGCCACCGTATTGTGATTGAGCCTCAAGGCTTGGGCAATCTCATCATGATTCAGCCCAGCCACTAGGCTCAAGAGCAATGGCTCTCGGTATTTGGGTTTGAGAATCATCATTTGTTTTTGAAGCCAATCTTGGGCCATGTCGTGGTCACTGCCGGGGTAGGTTTTTGTCTGTATTGCACACTCATCAATGTCGACAAAATCGAACTGTTTTCTATCAAAGCGCCGAGCATTCTCACGACGCAAAATAGTGATGAGCCAAGACTTCTCGGCGTTGGGATCATTTAAGTTATCAAAGAATCGCCACGCTTTCAGGAAGGTCTATTGCGCCAAATCTTCAGCAATGTGTTGATCTTTGCACAGCCAATATGCGAGACGATAGATATCTTGGTATCGCTCTTTCGTCAGTGTTTCGTAACGTTTTTGTTTTTTCATAACATTAAGACCTGAAGTGTAGAAGTGGGCTGCAAGGTAACCTCTGAAACACCGAAGGTTACCTGTGGTTTCGTCCTTGCCCGCTTAAAATGGCTGGGTAGAAAAACGTGAGTATTGAAGGGCGTCTGCGACTTCTTGAGCTTTAGATTCCGAAGTCATGAGATGCAGTAATTTGAGGGCGGCCTGATAGCTGACTAGGCTGCCGTTTGAGGTGATGACTCCATCATCAACCACAAAATTCTGGTCGAACTGTACATCAACTGCTGGATAGTCTTTTTGTAATCCGTTTTCACCTCCTGCCCACGTCGTCGCTTTCTTACCGTTTAACAGGCCAGCCTCGGCCAATAGATACGCACCAGAGCAATTACTTGCCATCCAATCTGCCGCCTTTGATGTGGTTTGAATAAAGTGAATGAGATCCTTGTTTTCGATTAGCGCATCCATGTCGTAGCTGGATGTTAAAACCAGCACGTCGAGTTCTGGCTGATCGCCAATCCAAGCATCCACACCAATTTTTAATCCCTCTTCAGTGGTGATGGTTTTCTGATCAGAGACGGAAATGGTGAGTACTTCATAATCACTAAACCAAGTCAGACGACTTGCAACGCCAAAGACCTCTAAAGGCGCAGTAACATCAGAGGTCAGTACGCCGTCGTAAACCAGAATGCCAATGCGTTTATCCGCCGCATGTGCCGTTTGAAGCATCCCAAAGAATAGGACTAAGGTCGCTATTAGTAGATGTAGTGCATTCTTTAATCCATTTTTACCCATTGTTTTTTCCTCGCTAACAGAGCATCAAGTTATTGAGATTCATTATATTTGGGCTGATTGGTGATTGAAGAGCCAGTTTGTCTTTACTAAAGTGAAGAAAGTTCACGAATGGAATGTGCGAGTTTTATGGATAAGATACGGTCCCTACGATTTTTTATTGCTACTTTAGAAGGTGGCAGTTTTGCTGCAGCCGCCAAAGCGTATGGCACAGACCCTTCTACAGTGAGTAAGGCAATCCATCGTCTTGAAAGCGACTTGGGAATACAGCTGTTCCTGCGTTCTACGCGACAGATCCGTCTGACAGAAGCCGGTCGTCGATACGCAAATACCGCTAGGTTTGTACTGGACGAACTGACGGCGTGTGAGGATTCCTTAAAAAGCCACAATGATGCGCTTTCAGGACTGCTTAAGATTAATGTGCCGGTCTCCTACGGTCGCCTTTACATTCGCCCTTTATTAAAAGAGTTTTGTCGCCGCTACCCAAGCATCACTATCGATATTCATTACGATGACGCCTACGTTGATATTATTGAACAAGGGATTGATGTGTCGATTCGTTCTGGTGTCGTTCAGGACAGCCAGTTGATCGTGCGCCAGCTGAGTCCTATCGATTTTATTATTTGTGGCAGTCAGGATTACTTAACACGGCATGGTGTTCCTAGTGGCCCAGACGCATTCAATGACCATTCTTGGGTTCGTTTTCGTTTTAAACAAACGGGGAAACTGTTGCCGATTCGAATGCCAGAACCAGACGGTGCAAGTGAGTATAACCCCGAGAGAAATTTTATTGTAAACGACGGCGAATCGATGGCAGAGCTTTGCGCAGAAGGCTTAGGGTTAACTCAGATTCCTCACTTTATCGCGAGAGATTGGCTCAAAGCAGGGCGTTTAGTGCCGATATTTCCGAGCATGCGTCAAGCAGGAAATGGCGTGTATCTTCTCTATGCTAACCGGGAATATGTGCCTGCCCGAGTGAGGGTGTTCATCGATTTTATCACTCAAGCAATACAGGATATGGATGAAACGCCATTCCATACGTGGGCTGAAACGTTGCCGATTTACCAACCGAACCAAGGTGATTGAAAACTTCATGTGAGTCTTTGGTTAAAACACCCCAAGCCATATGGTGCTTTTATTGGTTTTTGTTAGGTTATTGGGCGTTATTATCGAAAAGCGCAGTTTGCTCTTCGTCACTCATAAAGGAAAGACAATGCCAACTAAGATCTTAGTGCCAGTTTTGGCTCTACTTCTCAGCGCATGTGGCGGCGACGGGGAGTCGTCAGCACCTGTAGAAAACGGCTCTCAAAACACAGGTTCCACATCGTCACAAGGTACATTTGCCGAGCAGATGCTCGCAGCGGTCAACAGTGCTCGCTCTACCAAACAACAGTGTGGCGCAACCACCATGCCACCTGTTGGAGCACTGACTTGGAGCTACGATTTGGAAAGCGCTGCTTATCGACATTCGAGCGATATGGCGAACAGCGATTTCATGAGTCATACAGGCTCTGACGGCAGCACGCTGTCAGATCGAGTCAACGCAACGGGCTATGCTTGGAGCGCTATTGGTGAGAATGTCGCCGTAGGGCAAAGCTCCATTAACGCCGTCGTCAATGCTTGGCTATCGAGCGAAGGTCACTGCCTCAATATCATGAGTGCGGATTTCGATCAGATGGGCGCGTCGCTTGTCGAAAATCACTCTGCAAGCTACGGGTATTACTGGACTCAGGTTTTTGCCAAACAGCGCTAATGCGATAAAGAAACCTAATAGATAAACTAAAACGCCAGCAGTCACCATCTGCTGGCGTTTTGTTATTTAAGTCTTTTTAGCTTGTCAGATTACGAAGTTTTGGATCATCCGCCAGGTATTCAACAAATTCGATCTCAAAACCTGCAGGGTCAACAAAATACACATTCTTGCGGTATGGCTCATCAGCCCCGGGTTGGGCAATCGGGTAACCTGCATCGGTCAGTCTTTTGATGATGGCATCGACGTTGTTGGTCACATAAGCAAAATGCGCTAGTCCAACTTGATGGCCACCCAAATCGCGGTTCTCCCCTTCACCGTGGTCACTCATCGCAATGTATTGGTACTCATCGCCAAAGTGCAGCCAGTTTCTATGCTTGCCGCTCCATGTACCTTCCCCCTCGTCACGCACGTACCAATGTGGAAATGCAGTTTGATAAAACTTCAGCATTTCAGGGATGTTTTTCACGACTAAATTAATATGTTCTAGTTGGATCATGATGTGCTCCTTTTTGTCATTTCCTAGCCAACGATGAACATGCTAAAACCTCAAGTTAAGTTGAGGTAAAGAGCTTTTTAAAATTTTTAGTGTTGATGTCTTTGGGTCTTGATGCATGGAGAGGTTCGGTGGGGTGGGTACTTTGAATCTGAGAGTTGGGTTAGGTGCATGTAACCCTTCCAAAAACCAAAAAAGCCAGCAGTTAGTACCTGCTGGCAAAGTCTTTGGGCTTCTAGGTTTTTGCTTTTCTTTCTTGCCACTCCGTTCTACACGGTGCCCCGATTGGTTTTCCGGGGAAGAAAACACCGCACCGTGCGCTTTGTGTTCAAGAAATTTGGAGATTAACCTTGCTTACGGATGAGGTAGTCAAACGCGCCTAAGCTTGCTTTTGCACCTTCACCCATCGCAATGATGATCTGTTTGTAAGGAACCGTCGTTGCGTCACCGGCTGCGAAGACACCTTCTAGGCTGGTTTCACCACGGCTACCGACTTCAATTTCGCCGCGCTCAGAAAGCGCTACTTCTGAATCTTTTAGCCATTCTGTATTTGGTACTAGACCGATTTGGACAAAGATACCTGACAGTTCAATCTCTTTGATTTCATCTGTGTTACGGTCTTTGTACTTCAAGCTTGTTACGCGAGTACCGTCACCCACTACTTCTGTGGTTTGTGCCATCGTGATGATGTCGATGTTTGGTAGTGAGTTCGCTTTGTCGATAAGCACTTGGTCTGCGCGAAGTACGTCTGCAAATTCAAGAACGGTTACGTGCTCAACAATACCTGCAAGGTCGATAGCCGCTTCGATGCCTGAGTTACCACCACCGATAACCGCGGTTTTCTTGCCTTTGAATAGTGGGCCGTCACAGTGTGGGCAGTACGCGACGCCTTTGTTGCGGTACTCTTGCTCACCCGGAACGTTCATTTCACGCCAGCGTGCACCAGGGCTTAGGATGACACTCTTACTTTTCAGCGTTGCGCCGCTTTCAAGTTGGATATGAATCAAGCCATCATCTGTGTGTGCTGCGCCCATCAGTTTTTGCGCTTGTTGCTCAGTCACGACGTCTACGTCATATTCTTTTAGGTGCTCTGCTAGGTCAGTCGCCAGTTTTGGACCTTCAGTACGCTTTACCGAGATAAAGTTCTCGATTGCCATAGTGTCCATCACCTGACCACCGAAGCGTTTAGCGACAACGCCAGTGCGAATACCTTTACGCGCTGCGTATAGTGCTGCTGCACTACCACCAGGGCCACCGCCGACAACTAGCACGTCGTATGGGTCTTTTTCGCTCAGTGCTTTGGCTGCTTTCTCGCTCGCACCGTCATCCACTTTGTTTAGGATTTCAGTTAGAGACATACGGCCTTGACCGAATAGCTCTCCGTTTACGAATACGCTTGGTACTGCCATGATGTCGCGTTGTTTCACTTCATCTTGGAATAGTGCACCGTCGATCATGGTTGCTTTCACTTTCGGGTTGATCGCCGCCATCATGTTGAACGCTTGTACAACGTCTGGACAGTTTTGGCACGACAGTGAAATGAACACTTCAACTTCCAACTCTTTATCTAGCGCTGCGATTTGTTCAATCACTTCCGGCTCTAGTTTGATTGGGTGACCACCAGAGTGCAGCAATGCCAAAACCAGAGAGGTAAATTCGTGACCCATTGGTAAGCCAGCAAAGCGGAGTGCTGTGCCTTTTACTGGGTTGGTCACCGTCATCACTGGTTTACGTGCGCTTGCGTTGTCGTCACGTTCAACGGTGATAAAGTCGCTCATCTCTGCGATTTGGTTCGCTAGAGACAGAATGTCATTCGATGCTTTGCTTTCATCTAGACTAACCACTAGACGAACGTCTTCTTTTACATTAGCCAGATATTGTTTGAGTTGTTGTTGGATCGCTTGGTCTAACATAGTTGTTGTTACCTTAAATAAACAAAAGAGTGGTTACTCTGGATAAAATCAGTAGGGAGAGAGCAAACCAGGCAGAAGGTCGTCAAGGTATCTAACCTGGAATGCTCTCTAAGTTAAGCGTCAATTAGCATGTCAAATTGAGCTTAAATTCAGTGGCTTAGATTTTGCCTACTAGGTCTAGAGAAGGAGCTAGCGTCTCTTCGCCTTCTTTCCATTTTGCTGGGCAAACTTCGCCTGGGTGCGCTGCTACGTACTGAGCTGCTTTCACTTTGCGTAGTAGGTCTTCTGCGTCACGACCGATACCTTCAGCAGTGATTTCCATTGCTTGGATAGTACCTTCTGGGTCGATTAGGAACGTTGCACGGTCTGCAAGACCTTGACCTTCACGCATCACACCGAAGTTGTTTGTGATGTTGCCTGTTTGGTCGCCAAGCATGTAGTACTGGATCTTGCCGATTGTTTCTGAGCTATCGTGCCAAGCTTTGTGAGTGAAGTGTGTGTCTGTTGATACTGAGTACACTTCAACGCCGCGTTTTTGTAGCTCTTCGTAGTGGTCTGCTAGGTCACCTAGTTCTGTCGGACATACGAATGTGAAGTCTGCTGGGTAGAAGAAGAATACAGCCCATTTGCCTAGAACATCTTGTTCTGTTACTTCAACGAATTCGCCGTTTTTGTATGCTGTAGCTGCAAATGGTTTGATCTTTGTATTAATCATTTTTTACTTTCCTCAGAATGTTTTAGGGTGAGCAGTTCTTGCTTTCGGAAAGTATATTCGCATCGGATTGTGTTTAAGGAAAATCGCTTGTAACTATCCTATTGATAGACAAATCCTATTTTCGCTAATAGGGAAATCCGATTATAGACGCGAGAAGTTGATTGGTTTTATTGAAGAATGACAGTAGAAAGAGTGTCTGAAAGCAATGAGATCAATAAAGCCTGCAATGGCAGGCTTTTAGCTATTGAGAGGCGTTTATAAAGGGCTTGGCGGTTAGCTGAGCTTATCGAGCACTTTCTCGCAGAGCGTTTTTAGCGTCACCAATTCTTCTAGATCCAACGTGAACTTACAGGCAATGGCATCAGGGACGGATTTCGCCTGATCTTTAAGTGCTCTGCCTGCTTCAGTAAGGTTCAATACGCGTACGCGCTCGTCGGTTTCACTTCTTCCTCTGCTCACAAAGCCTTTTGCTTCTAAGCGTTTTAGCAACGGGGTGAGCGTTCCTGAATCGAGGTGAAGCTGTGAGCCCAACTCTTTTACGCTTGTGCCATCTTTTTCCCACAACACCATCATTACCAAGTACTGCGAGTAGGTGAGATCAAGTGCGTCCAACAACGGTCGGTACGCGCGAATCACAGCGTTAGCAGCGCTGTATAGCGGAAAGCAGACTTGATTCTCTAGTAACAATTTTTCGTCTGCATTCAATGTACTTGGGGAGTAACACTGGCTCATGGGCTTAATCTCGATAAAGGCGATAAAAATAAATTGTGCACAATATAGTTGCAAACTATCGTCGTTTCGATGTAAGGTTGCAAGCAATTAAATTGTGCGCAACTTAAATTAAAGAGGATATTCGCATGACAACATTATACAAAACTCAAGCTACTGCTCTGGCTGGCCGCAATGGTCAAGTAAAAACCAACGATGGTCTGCTGGATCTTGAACTTGCTTATCCAAAAGAGATGGGTGGTACAGGCGCAGCAACGAACCCAGAACAACTGTTTGCAGCGGGTTACTCGGCTTGTTTCTCTAACGCGATTTTGCACGTTGCGCGTGAAGCAAAAGTAGCGCTAAAGAGCGCACCTGTGACAGCTGGAGTAGGCATTGGCCCGAATGAAAACGGTGGCTTTGCGTTGACCGTTAGCCTCGCGGCAGAGTTAGACCTACCACAAGAACAAGCACTAGAGCTGACGCGCATTGCTCACCAAGTCTGCCCATACTCAAATGCCGTTCGTGGCAACATTGACGTCGCCGTTACAGTAAATGGTGAAGCGATTTAATCGCTTTAGACACTGTTCTAATGCAAGAAAGCCTGCGAACGTGCAGGCTTTTTTCGATTTGAATAGGGCGATAAGGGTTAACGCGACTCCAACGGGTAAGAGCGATAACTCCACATACCGTAAGTACGCAGCGCATCGCGGTAAATGCCAAGTAGTTCGCTATCGCTGGCTTTCGCTAAGTCTTTGAGGGGTTTGTCAGGGTAACTTACGGTGTCGAAAGTGATGCCCTGCGGGCCAGTTTGCCAGCTAGCGATTTCAAACAAGGTTTGACCACGACGCACGTGACTTGCCGAGCTGATAATGGTCGCGTGTTTGATGTTGTGGCGCGCCAAGGCGTAGCTGCTGAACAGGGCATTGCCCACCGTGCTGGTGGCGTAGTTTTCTTCGATGATGCGGTCTTTGCTGACTCCTTTTTCAATCAGCCAGTCCGCCATCAATTTACCTTCGGTTTTGTGGTTCTTTGGTACGCCGCCCGTCAAAATAATTATCGCATCTGGGTTCGCTTTCGCCATTGCTAACGTGGTTTCCAAACGCTCAACCAAGATTTGGTGCATTGAACCATCCGGATTCAGTGCGTATCCCAGTGTGACGATCGCCCCTTTGTTGTCCAGTTTGCCTTTATCGGCTTTCTCTTTCAGCGGCGTTGCCAAAATGCGATCTACTGTGTCGAAGATGCGTTTGATGTCTGCTGCTTTACCAGCATTCAGTTTGGCCAGCGTTGTCATGTGTTGATCTGATTCGGCTTGATTGCCTTTAAAGCGCTGCCACACCGCAAGATAAGCGTGTAAATCTGCATCGTCCGGCGCCACTGCCAAGGCTTGTTCGAACAGTTCAATTGCTCGATCGACGTTCTTGTTGTAAATCTGCGCATTTGCCGCAGAAATGAGTAGGTCGGTGCGGTATGGCTCAAGTTGGTAAGCTTCTAGCAATCGGTCGGTAACCATCTCCATATTGCTCGGCATTTTCGCGGTAAAACCAGCGTGAGATATACGCGCCGGCGATTTAAAGGCTTCCACGGCGTCATTCAAAAGTTGGTCGACAACTTGACGTTTGGTCACCAGTTGCGAGTAGTCTGCGGAAGATTGGATTGTAGAATCGTTGGCGGCCAGTGAATAAGGGGCTGCTGTCAGCGCAATTACGCTGCCAAGGGCGATAGCCAGGAGGTTCTTCTTCATGGGTGAATCCTAGTTTTGTTATTTTTCGAATTAGAAAGGTGGATTTTTTCAGTCTAGGTTTGGCTCATGAATAAACTGTGAAACGAATCTCAAAGCTGCCGAGCCAAGCGACCTTTATCGCCAAAACACGAAGTAGGATCACGAAAATGGTTTACTAATTATTTGTCATGTAACTGTTTGGTTTAAAAGATAAACAGTGCGAATGCAACAAAACGTAGGCATTAAAAAAGCCCGAGTAAGACTCGAGCTTTTTAGATTCGACTGAACGAGAGTTGCTTACACGTAGTACGCTTCAACTTCGCCTTTCAGTTTGATCAGCATTGGGTTACCGAAACGGTCTTTTGCTTTAGGAGACGCAATTTTTACCCAACCTTCACTCACGCAGTATTCTTCTACGTCAGTGCGCTCTTTACCGTTGAAACGGATACCGATTTGGTGCTCAAAACATTCTTTGATGAAGAATGGGCTGCGTGGGTTACCTGCTAGGCGATCTGGTAGAGCTGGTTTTGCTGTATCTGTCATGTTTGTGACCTAAATTCCGTAAAAAGTGCGCTATTGTAGTCAGTGCACAGTGAGTGTTCAAGATAACCTTCAACTAATCTGCTCTCGATACAACTTGGGGCTTGCGCCAGCTTTACGTTTGAATACGCGAGAAAAGTAGAGTGGGTCGGTATAACCAACGATACGACCAATGTGATTGACCGAATAGTTGGTTGTGACCAACAATTGTTTCGCTCGGCTAATACGTTGGTCGTCACGCCATTGAGTAATGGTCATGCCTACTTCATCTCGAAATAGATGCCCTAAGCGTGAGGCGGACAGGCAGGTGAAATCAGCGATGTCTTCTAGTGTGAAATTTTGATTCAGGTTCTGCGTCATGTAGTTCATCGCTTCAATAACACGAGGATCTAACGGTTTGCTCACCACATCAGGTTGAATGGTTTTACAACGAATCAGTAGTTGTTCCAGTAAGTTAATCGCGAGATCATCTCGATAAGGCATGTCTGATTTGGAAATGTACTCAATGTCGATGAATAGGCGTTCAATCTGAGAAATAGTGCTGTTATCTAATCCTTGAGTGAGATACACACCACTTCGTTGTTCATGCCAACACAACCAGTCATTCCAAAAGGCACGAGGACGAAAATAGACCCAGCGGTGAAACCATGATGCGTTGTCTTTTTTACGATGGTAGAAGTGCGTTGCGCTTGGTGGAAACAGTAATAAATCCCCGGTTTTGACATCAAAAGCATCATTACCATGAAATATCGTTCCTTCACCTTGGCTCGTGATGTTGATGATGAACCCTTTCATCCCGTTCGGACGATCAATCACAAAATCGAGCTCGTCGCCTTCGATAATGGGGGTAAGCCCAGCCACAAGGTGTGCGTCAAAGTTGTAGCCGGGTTTTAAAGGGTCGTTGTTTTGCATATTTCAACTAATTTACTTTTTCATCAGTCTATTCTGGAGCGGAAAAACTGTCGTCGTTATTCCTCACAGTTTTCTAGAACGATCCATTGTTTGGCAGAAAAGGCTTCTCGGAAAAAGTCCGTCTTAGCGGTTTTCGATAAGAAGTCACTTGGTAATCCATCTCTTTGGTGCTGCCACTTCGCACTTCGCGCTTGCTCGTTGTCTTCGACAGGTGAATCGACAACTTGTTTGATGGTATGACGGATATCAAGGCGAGTTGGAACCGTGTTTCTCGCCAAATACTCGATCACGAGAGCATCATCAGCAAAGTAGTAGTTCATATTGATGGATAAGGTTTCTGAATGGTGCAGTTGACACCATTGTTCGAGCTTTTCTGGCTTGTGCCTAAAGCGCCAATCAGCATCGTGAACGGCAATGAGTTGTCCGTTGTTTAATACTTCCATGGTGCCGATAAAGTGCGTTTTACCATCCCGCTGTAGCTCGAAACTCGCTGGTTGCTCAGTGGAAAGGTTGAGCGTCCAGCGAGTTTTTTCCAGTTGAAAAGTGGGCACGGTTTCTACGTCTGTATCATTCACTAATTGACTCCAAAGTGCTCCCTAAGCGGGAGCACATTTGTGTGGTTTAACCGAGACGGTAATACACTCCGTTGTTACGCAATTCTTGTTTGAACTGGCGTAAGTTGGTGCTGTTGTCAATCACAACCATTTCGATGCCAAGGATTTCAGCGTAGTCGGCAAGCATCGGCAATGTGACAGCTTGGCTGTACACTGCGTGATGTGCGCCGCCAGCGTGAATCCACGCAGCTGCTGCGATATTTAAGTTGGGCTGAGGTTCCCAAAGCGCGTGAGCTACAGGCAAATGTGGCAGTGACTGTGGTGGTGTGACGGTATCAATCACGTTGACGATCATTCTAAAGCGATCGCCAAGATCAATAATCGACACGTTTAACGCTTCACCAGATTGGCCGCTGAAAATTAAGCGTGGAATATCGCAACGGCAGCCAATGGTGTGACGATGAACTTCCAATCTTGGCTTCGCTGCTGCGATAGTTGGACAAACTTCTAGCATGTGAGCGCCTAACACTTGCCCTTTTTCGCCGAAGTTGTAGGTATAGTCTTCCATAAAAGATGTACCGCCCGGTTTGCCTTGCCCCATGACTTTCATGATGTGCGTCATTGCTGCGGTTTTCCAATCACCCTCTCCGCCGTAACCAAAACCTTTAGCCATTAAGCGCTGCGTTGCTAGTCCTGGTAAATTTGTTAAGCCAGTTAGGTTCTCAAACGTGTTGGTGAAAGCGCCTGCTCCAACAGATTTGAGGAAAGATTCCATCCCAAGTTCTAAACGTGCCTCTTGCGTCATCAGCTTTTTCAAATCAGAGTCGTTGAACAAGTCTGGAGACATCTCATACACGGATGCGTATTCATCTAGCTGGTGATTTACATCCGCATCTGATATCGAGTTGACTACGTCACTGAGCTCACCAAGACCGTACGCATTCACTTCATATCCAAACTGGATTTGCGCAGAGACTTTGTTGCCTTCCGTGACCGCGACTTGGCGCATGTTGTCGCCAAAGCGGGCGACTTTCAGGTGCTGACCTGCATTCACACCAATAGCGGCGCGACACCAATCGTCGATATCTCTATGCACTTGCGGTTCTTGCCAGTGTCCGACTACGACTTTACGTTCAATATTCAGACGGGTGCCAATGAAGCCAAACTCTCGGCAACCGTGCGCACTTTGGTTGAGGTTCATGAAATCCATGTCGATTTCATCCCATGGTAGCGCCGCGTTGAACTGGGTGTGAAGGTGTAAAAATGGCTTATTTAGCTGGGTTAGGCCGGCAATCCACATCTTGGCTGGAGAGAAAGTGTGCATCCACAGCATCAAGCCGATACAGTCAGGATCGTTATTGGCTGCGCGGCATACTGCGAGAATTTCATCCGGTGTTTTTACTGTGCCTTTGTTAGCAATAGAAACTGAAATGTCATCAGACGAATTTAATCCTGCAATGATTTCTTCGCTGTTTTGCGCAACGCTTTCCAATACTTGTGGGCCGTACAGATGCTGAGAGCCTGTTACAAACCATACTTGTTTGTCGTTGAAAATCTTCATCATGTTTCCTTATTTTTTGCTTTGACCGTAGTAGGCGTTCGCGCCGTGCTTACGTAAATAATGTTTGTCGAGAAGCGAAGGGTTAAGAGTGTCTACCTCGGCATTGATTTGCAGTGTTTGCAAAGCCATGCCAGCGACAACTTCAACCACTACGGCGTTGTGAACCGCTTGAGCAGGGCTTTTACCCCAAGTAAAAGGTGCGTGTTCTTTGACCAAAATTCCGGGTGACGCCATAACGTTTGAATCACCGATGGTTTCGACGATGACTTTGCCAGTGTTGAGCTCGTAGTTGTGCGCGATCTCTTCGTCACTCAAGGCGCGAGTGCACGCAATTTGTCCGTAGAAATAATCCGCATGAGTTGTGCCCAACGCGGGAATGGCTCTGCCTGCTTGTGCCCATGCCGTTGCCTGAGGAGAGTGGGTGTGAACGATGCCGCCAATCTCCGGGAAATGGCGATAAAGCTCTAGATGCGTGGCCGTGTCGGAAGATGGGTTGAGTTTCCCTTCAACCACTTGGCCGTGCAGATCGACCACCACCATGTTTTCAGCATTCAGTTCGCAGTACTCAACACCGCTGGGTTTGATAACAACCAATCCAGATTCTCTATCGATGCCTGACACATTGCCCCACGTGAACGTCACAAGGTTATGACGTTGTAAATCCATATTGGCTTGCCAGACTTGGTGACGCAGCGTTTTGATTCGTTCGACTAATGAGTTCGCATCATTCCAGACGGTTTGTTCAGACATCTTCACGCTCCTGCGATTGGTGAAACTCCGCAATCTGCTCCATGTGCTGCCCAAGCTCGCGATACGTCGCGTAACGCTGTGCTCGCAATGTTTGCACTTTTGGTGTTGGTGAGTAGGTTTGACGAACAGGACTTGCCATCACGGCTTGTGCTGATTTAGTCGTCGGGTAAACGCCAGCTGCGACGGCTGCAAAAATCGCTGCCCCCAATGCGCAACATTGATCTGATTCGACCACGATGATGTCGCGACCAATCACATCGGCGCACATTTGCATCACGTAAGGGGATTTTTGCGCAATGCCACCAATGGCGATGACGCGTTCGACAGTGACATCTTGTTCAATAAAGCAATCGACGATCGCTTTTGCGCCATGCGCAGTGGATTCTACGAGTGCGGAGAAAATTGCAGGTGATGAGCTACCAAGGTTTAAGTCACAAATGGCACCTTTAAGACGCTGGTTTGCGTAAGGGGTTCGGCGGCCATTGAGCCAATCCATTGCAACCGGAGTATATTGGTCGATACCTTGCTGCTCGGCAGCTTGCGAGAGCATCGGCAAAAGTTCTGAAGCAATTTCTTCGGCAGTTAAGGCAAAGTCTGGATTGTGTTCGGCATAAGCCTGTAGTGGCCACATTAAGACGTTTTTGAACCAGGCATACATGTCGCCAAAAGCGGACTGTCCGGCTTCAAGTGCTAGCAACTCGGGCATGGCACTGCCTTCGACTTGACCACAAATACCATGAATAGTGCGGTCACCGACGTTTTGTGATTCAACCATCAAAATGTCACAGGTAGAAGTGCCGATGACTTTAACTAAATCGTTGGCACCAGCACCGGCACCAACGGCGCCCATGTGGCAATCAAACTCGCCGATTGCAATCGCGATGCCTTCTGGTAAGCCTAATTTTATTGCCCATGCTTTTGATAGGTACCCGGCCGCCTGATCGGAGGTAAAGACTTCTGTGAACATACGGTCGCGAATACCGTCTAACGTCGGTGAAATTGCGCTTAAAAACGCTTGTTCAGGTAGTCCGCCCCAGCTTTCATGCCACATCGCTTTGTGTCCAGCAGCGCAGATGCCACGACGCAATTTTTGTGGATGTTGAGTATCAGCCAAAATTGCTGGGATCCAATCACACAGCTCGACCCAGCTGAAAGCACGTTTTGCAACTTGTTCATCTTGTTCGCTGACCCAAGCCGCTTTTGCCCAAAACCATTCTGAAGAGTACACACCGCCGACGTAACGCGTGTAATCGGTGAATTTTCCCGAATGGGCGAGTTCATTAATTCGATCTGCTTTGGCTACGGATGTGTGATCTTTCCAGAGGACGAACATTGCATTTGGGTTGTGCTCAAACTCAGGAAGCAGCGCCAAAACAGTGCCGTTTTCATCTATTGGAGCTGGGGTTGAGCCTGTTGTGTCGACGCCTATGCCGACAACAGAATCGGCCAGAGTCTGTGGCACTGTTGCCAGTACCTCTTGGATCGCGCTGGTCATTGCATCCAAATAATCTTGCGGGTGATGTCTGAATTGCGATTGCGCAGGTTGGCAATAGAGCCCCTTCATCCATCGTGAGTAGTACACCACAGACGAGGAAACTTCCTGGCCTGTTTCGGCATTAACAATAAGCGCACGTACGGAGTCCGATCCGAAGTCCAAACCAATTACATGCTGCTGATGTGTATTTATTGTGTCCATGACAACTCCAACTTTTGGTCAGCAAACTAAATCTACTTGTTGTTATAGCCAGAGCAGGTGGGTTATCCCATAAATAGGGTTGCTAAGTTTATGGACAAAAACGTCACTGGGTGTTTTTTGTGTCCTTTTTAACACCTTTATATATTGCTCAAAAATTAAGTGTTTTCGACCATGATTAACGTTCGCGTTGGGGTTTGAGCGATATTTGAAAGTTGCTAGTCGCACAATTGAGAGCTGCTTCATAGCCTCTGTAGCTAAATGAATGGACAAAATTGCTACATTTTCCCGCTGTGATTTTTATCACTAACAAATGGTCAAGGATGCACAAATATGTACAGCGAACACTCACCTCTACCAGTGGATGGATAACAATGAAATTAAAAAAACTACTCACAATCGCTGCCCTATCTGGCATGACAATGCTCAGTGCCTCTGCTAACGCTTTTTTTGGCTCCAATGACGATAACGTCAGACTTGGTTACCTCGTGAAGCAGCCGGAAGAGCCTTGGTTTCAAACCGAGTGGTCTTTTGCGGAAAAAGCAGCGAAGCAATACGATTTTGAATTGGTCAAGATGGCCGTGCCTGATGGTGAAAAAACGCTGAATGCGATTGATACGCTTGCTGCCAGCGGGGCGAAAGGTTTTGTCATTTGTACGCCAGATCCAAAGCTTGGCCCTGCGATTATGGCCAAAGCGAAAAGCTACGATTTGAAAGTCATTACTGTTGATGATCAGTTTCTAAACGCGAAAGGCGAACCGATGAAAGAGGTGCCTTTAGTGATGATGGCGGCGAGTGAAATTGGTTACCGTCAGGGCTCAGAGCTGTTTAAAGAGATGACGAATCGTGGATGGGATGCCGCTACAACAGGTGTTATGGCCATTACTGCTGACGAACTAGATACCGCTCGTCGCCGTGTGGATGGTTCTGTAAAAGCACTTGAAGATGCTGGCTTTCCTAAATCTCAAATCTACCGTGTTCCGACCAAAACGAATGACATCCCAGGTGCGTTAGATGCCGCTAACTCACTGTTGGTTCAATATCCGAAGGTTAAGCAATGGCTGATTGTTGGTATGAACGACAACACGGTTTTAGGTGGTGTACGCGCGACTGAAGGCCAAGGTTTTGCCGCTGAAAACGTGATTGGTATTGGTATTAATGGTGTCGATGCCGTGAATGAGTTGGCGAAGTCAAACGCTACGGGTTTCTTTGGCTCACTATTGCCAAGCCCTGACGTGCACGGCTTTAAGAGCATCGAATCACTTTACAAATGGGTGAAAGAAGATGTGCAGCCAGAGAAGTTTGTGGAAGTCACCGATGTTGTGCTGATCACTCGCGACAACTTCCGTGAAGAGCTACAGAAAAAAGGTCTTTAAGCCTATTTGCGGTGGTGCAATGACCGCCGCTCTTTCGGGAAACGGAGAGAATGATCATGATAAATTCCCCTTCTTACCTTGAGTTTTGCAACATATCGAAGCATTTCCCAGGAGTTAAGGCATTGAGCAACATTAGTTTTCGCGCCAACAAAGGCAGCATTCATGCGCTAATGGGTGAAAACGGTGCAGGTAAATCAACGTTGCTTAAAACTCTCAGTGGCTTACACCAACCTACTGAAGGCGAGTTGGTCGTCGATGGTAAAGCTTTGGTGTTCAACTCAGCGACTGATGCGCTTGAGCAAGGTATCGCCATTATTTACCAAGAGCTGAACTTGGTACCTGAGCTTAGTGTGGCAGAAAACATCTACCTAGGTCAGTTGCCAACAAAAGGTGGCCGTGTAGATGTGGAAACATTGAACGCTCGAGCGCGAGAACAGCTAAAACGTTTGGGGGAGGATTTTGATCCTTCTCGCCCACTTAAAGAGTTTTCTATCGGCCAGTGGCAAATGGTGGAAATTGCCAAAGCACTAAGCCGCAATGCTCAGATTATCGCGTTTGATGAACCAACCAGCAGTTTGTCTCAACGCGAGATTCAAAACTTATTCAAAGTTATTCGCGAACTGCGCGATGACGGCAAAATCATTCTGTACGTTTCCCATCGTATGGAAGAGATCTTCGATTTGTGCGATGCCATTACCATCTTCAAAGATGGGACACATGTACAAACATTTGACGACATGACCGACTTAACCCATGAAAAATTGGTTGAGCTGATGGTCGGTCGTGAAATCAACGATATCTACAACTACCGTTCGCGTTCTCTCGGCGAAAGTGGCCTACGCATTGAAAACCTTGAAGGCAAAGGGTTAACCCAACCAGTCTCACTCGATATTCGTCAAGGTGAAATTCTGGGTCTGTTTGGTTTAGTTGGGGCAGGGAGAACAGAACTAACCCGTCTCATTTTCGGCGCGGAAAAAGCGCAAGCCGGACAAATTTACATTCATGGGCAGCCCATCAGTGTCAGAAGTCCACAAGATGCGATTCGCGCAGGCATTACGTTATGCCCAGAAGACCGTAAAGCGGACGCTATCGTTCCTATTCTCTCGGTGGAAGAGAACACCAACATCAGTGCTCGTCCATGGAATTTGAAATTGGGCGGTTTGATCGATTTCAAATGGGAAAGAGACAACGCAGAGCAGCAACGTAAGGCTTTGAACGTTAAAACCGCCTCACTACAACAGGCTATAGGGCAGTTGTCTGGTGGTAACCAACAAAAAGTGATTTTAGGCCGCTGGCTCTCCACCGATATGAGTGTGATTTTGTTGGACGAGCCAACACGAGGTATTGACGTTGGTGCGAAATCAGAGATCTACGAACTGATTTTCAATCTTGCTGAGCGCGGTGTCACTGTGCTGGTGGTGTCGAGTGATTTGCCAGAAGTTCTTGGTATATCCGATCGCGTAATGGTGATGAAAGAAGGTGCGGTAACAGGTGAACTACAGCGCCATGAGTTTAAAGAACAAACTGCTTTGAGTTTAGCCATGTTGGGCAACAACCAAGCTGCTGCATAATAAAGGAATATCCTATGTCTGTAACAAGCTCTACGAAAATACTAGAACAACAGGACGCGAAGCGTTCATGGAATTTTGCTGGGATTTGGGACCGATTCGGCATGCTGATGGTGTTCGCTGGTCTGTTTTTATTGTGTGCTTTCTTTGTGCCTTACTTCGCGACGTTCATCAATATGAAAGGTCTGGGTTTGGCGATCTCTATGAGTGGCATGGTGGCGTGTGCCATGCTGTTTTGCTTGGCGTGTGGTGATCTGGATTTGTCGGTCGCGTCCATCATTGCTTGCTCTGGTGTGGTTACCGCCGTCGCAATTAACGCAACCAGCAGCGTGGTACTTGGTGTGGGCGCAGGTCTACTTTCTGGCGTTGCTTTTGGTCTGTTAAACGGTTTTGTCATTGCTAAGTTGCAAATCAACGCACTGATCACCACTTTGGCGACTATGCAGATAGCACGAGGCTTGGGCTACATCATCTCAGATGGTAAAGCAGTGGGCATCACAGAAGAGAGCTTCTTTGCACTGGGTAACTCATCATTCATTGGTATCCCAACGCCGATTTGGTTGACGATCATTACCTTTGGAGTCTTTGCTTTCTTGCTGAATCGCACCGTTTATGGTCGTAACACGCTCGCGATTGGGGGCAACGAAGAAGCGGCTCGCTTAGCGGGTGTGAATGTCGTGAAAACTAAGATGATTATCTTCACCGTGTCTGGCTTTATCTCGGCATTGGCGGGGGTTATTTTGGCGGCGCGTATGACCAGTGGTCAGCCTATGACGTCAGTGGGCTTTGAATTGGTGGTTATCTCTGCCTGTGTCCTTGGTGGTGTGTCGCTAAAAGGTGGTATCGGTAAAGTCTCTTACGTGATTGCTGGCGTGCTGATTTTGGGTACAGTCGAAAATGCAATGAACCTTCTTAACATGTCACCATTCGCGCAATACGTCGTGCGCGGTGCAATATTACTTGCTGCTGTTATTTTTGACCGCTACAAACAAACCAGCCGCGCATAATGCTCTTTCTACTTGGTATCACTTCCAAGTGAACACAAGCCCAAAACAGCCATGATTTTATGGCTGTTTTGGGTTTAGCTCTCGAATCAAACCCTACAACCCCTTCAAATACTGCGCGTTGGCTGTTGGTTGAATCATGGCATTCAGCGTTTGGACGGCTTGTTCACTGTGATCTTCAAGTAGAGCTAAGAACGCGTCAATCAACTCAGGTTTGCTTGCTGAGACTTTCGTTTCGGTCTGGATATCACGCAGATCGATCAACACATCGGTAAACAATTGCGGCAGATCGTGCAGCACTTGCAGGTTTAAGACGTTGTGCTCGCTGTAGATTGAATTGTGGCTGCCTTTCTGTTTTTGCACCACGTAAGGATTGTCTTTTAAGTTGATGATAGACGTGCGTTTATCACAGCGTTTCAAACAACCTTTGTTGACCTTCACCTTACGGCATCCTTCGGTTTGTTGGAACAAACATTGGCGGCTCGTGAGTAGGGTATTTGGATGATAAATGCTGTAGAAGCTGCGCATGTTTTTCGGACGCTTGATATGGCGCATCTGCTTCATATTCAGCTCGTTAGAAACAAACGCGCCACTTGCCGCGAACTCGTATTGAAGGCATTTAAACGCGTATGAGTTCACCGTGTTCATTTGTGGGCCTGCCACCCAGCCTAAGCCGAGCTCTTTTGCGATCATGCCGACGCCTGAGTTGTTGGTGATCAACAATTCAGGTTGGATTGTGTCCAAAAATACACGAGCGGCGTAGTAGTCTTCGCCAATCAAAATGGCAGGGAACCAAGGTTTGAGCATTGGGTTGGCTTGGAACAATTCAATCATCGCGCTCAGTTCACCAGACAATCCCATTGGCAATTGATAGTAAACATCAATGTCGTGGTATTCGCACAGCATGGCTTCTTGTGCTGACGAGATCAGAACCGATAGTTTTGGCGCTCCTTGGCGAGGTTCTGGTTGAGGTAACGCTGGCAGAGTTGGTACATCAATCGACCCTTTCAAGCTGCTGCCGGATACTTGTGTTGAAGTGACATCGAACGACTTAGTTTGCTCTGCCACTTTCTCAATGATCGCGGTTTTGTCGTCGTAGAGTTTCTTTTTCACCGCTTGCACATCATCAGCAGATTGGCATTGATAAACCTTCGAAAAATGCTTTACAGCGTGGTCGCGCGGGTTGTCGATGTACATCGCCTTGCCGAAATCACCTTGCAAAAATGCGTTGGAGAAATCGCGGTTGAACACCGTGTATAACTCGGTGGTGTCTTCAGAGAGTTCCAAACCCTCGCACAAGCGATCGATTTGCTGACGCCAATTATCGACCACGGTATAGACGTAGTGCGATTTCTTGATTCGTCCTTCCACTTTTAATGAATACACGCCAGCATCGGCAAGCGCTTTCACGTCCCCAAAGGCGGAGTTGTCTTTCATATTGAGTGGGTAGTTGTTGCCCGTTTTGGTCGTTTCGTACTGTTCGCGACAAGGTTGGCTGCAGCGTCCACGGTTACCTGATGCACCATTGCGAGCGGAACTGATATAGCAAATTCCGGAGAATCCGATGCAGTATGAGCCGTGGACAAACACTTCCATCATTACGTTGTGCTCGCGACCAAATTGCGCCAGATGTTTTATTTCATCGATGTTAAGTTCGCGAGATAAGTTTACTCGGCTTGCGGTGAGCTGGTTGAGAAAGAGGGTCTGACCTTCGTTATGCGTGTTTAGTTGCGTTGAAGCGTGCACATCCAAATCGGGAAAGTGATGTTTGAGAATGTAGGCCAGACCGAGATCTTGCACGATCACGCCATCGATTTTGGTGGTGTTCAGTTGGCTGAGTAAGCGAACAATCGCTGGAATTTCACTTTCTAAAATCAGCACATTCAACGTTAGGAAAATCTTACAGCTGTGCTGATGGGCCAACGTTAACACGCCATTTAAGTTATCTAAGGTGAGGTTGGTCGCTCGGTTACGAGCATTGAAGCGGTCGAGCCCACAGTAAATTGCATCGGCGCCAGCGGCAATGGCGGCTTTGATGGAATCTAAATCACCACCGGGTGCTAATAACTCAAATTGATCGCGTGTCACTACTTTTCTCTTTCTTACTAAAATAGGCTGCAAATGTTACGTATTTCACGCTTTTGATGCTCGGCTAGTTAATGCTTTATTAATCTGAATCAATTAATCCGTGTTACACGGTCGACTCTTGAGTGGGTAGAGTGCAATTCGCGATAGCGGAATCTGACTTCTATAGTTTTCCTACACTTGGTTTTTCTATATTTAGTTTTCGACTCAGAAAGAGGAAGGGACGACAAATGAAAAAAGTAATCATCGGGTTGGTCGTGGCGTTGACGTCATTGAGTGCGTTGGCTTGTGAGGGTGTGGTAACCGTTGCGAGCACGCATTCAGCAAAAGATACGGCGGATAAATTTGTCGCTATCGCGCAAGAAAAAGGGTTGAACGTCTTTGCGCGCATTAACCATCAAGAGAATGCCACGAAAGTCGATATGACGTTGCGACCAACTGAAGTTATCGTGTTTGGGAACCCTAAAGTGGGCACGCCACTGATGATCTGTGCGCAGGAAGTGGCGCTCGATTTACCCCAAAAAGTGTTGGTGTATGAAGATGCAGAAGGCAAAACGTGGTTAGCTTATAACGATCCTATGTATTTAAAGCAGCGCCATCATATTGAAGGCTGTGACGAGGTATTGAACAAAATCAGCGGCGTGCTGGGCAATTTAACCAACGCGGCGGCGAAGTAGGGCTGGTTATTGGCTTCGCTTTTTTTACTCCGAAAACGAAAAAGCCAACCTCACAAGGAGGTTGGCAAATCTTACCTAGATTGGGGGAGGTAAGATCAGGAGGTGGCGAGTACGCTGTGTACTTCTGACTTAATTGAGTCAGACTGCGTACCGAAAATCGCTTGTAAACTGTCGCCAATCACTAACACATCTCGCGCGCCGAGCGCTTTTAGCTTAGCAACATCAACGTTGGCAATGTCTTTTACCGAGACACGCAGACGGGTGATACACGCATCGACTGACTTAATATTGGCTTTGCCGCCCAATGCAGCCACTACATCTACCGCGATTTCATCAGGCTGTCCGGCGATCTTCACTTCTGCAATGTCGGTTTCGCGACCCGGCGTTTTTAGATCCAACTTCACAATTAGGAAGCGGAACAAGCCATAGTACAGCGTCGCCCAGATTGGACCGATGATGATGAACATCCATGCGTTGCTCGACATTGGGTAGTAAAGGAAGAACTGGATCGCGCCGTGCGCAAAGTCAGTACTGTGTTTGATTTCCAAAAATGCGGTGATCGCAAACGCAATACCAGTCAAGAAAATATGAATCACGTACAGCACTGGCGCGACGAATAAGAAGGTAAATTCGATTGGCTCTGTGATACCGGTTAACCAAGAGGTCAACGCCGCTGACATCATCAAACCACCGACGATTTTCTTGCGCTCTGGAGACGCGCAGTGGTAAATCGCCAGTGCCGCTGCTGGTAGCGCCCACATGGAATACATAAAGCCACCAGACAGATAACCCGCGGTTTTATCGCCCGCGAAGAAGCGAGTGAGCTCTCCAGTAAACTCTTTGCCGGTTTCTGGGTCTACATAGCTGCCGACTTCAAAGAAGAACGGCGCATTCCAGATGTGGTGCAAACCAACCGGGAGTAATGAACGTTCGCCCGCGCCGTAAACCGCCCACGCGAGTACAGGGTTTTGGTACGCTGCCCAATGAGAAAATGCATCAAGAAGTTGTCCGACAGGTGGCCATGCAAACGCGAGAATCGCACCAACGACGATCGCCGATAAACCGGTGACAATGGGCACAAATCGCTTACCCGCGAAAAAGCCCAAATATTCCGGCAGTTTGATATTGTAGAAGCGGTTGTACATGATTGCCGCGACCGCACCGATAAAGATGCCGCCAAACACCCCGGTTTGCAGCGTCTCAACGCCCATAATGGTGGCGTCAGTTTCTATGCCGCGCAAGCCAGTCACGATACCGAGCGATGCGTTCATAATGATCAGACCAACTAAGCCTGCGAGCGCAGCGGCACCGTCATTGCCTTTTGATAACCCGAGCGCCACACCGACCGCAAACATCAACTGCATGTTGCCGAACACGCCTTCACCGGCGGCGAGCATCACTTTGTTGACCGCGTCTGGAATAAACGCAAAACCCGCGTTACCAATACCCAGCATCAAGCCAGCCACTGGTAACACCGCCACAGGCAGCATCAACGACCGCCCTATTTTTTGTAGTTGTCCAAATATACTTGCAAACATGGTTTCCTCCTGACGAATGCCAGTGTTGTAGGACCTGATTCCTTCAGGTCATGTTGTTTCACGTAAGGTCAGGATGATCATAGCGAGCAAGGCGGCGCCTAAGGTTACAAAAGGCAATCAGTTTGTAAGTGGCCGCTTACAAATCTCTTACACTGAGAAGTGAAAATTGTAATCGGCTCGATTGTGCATGGGCGTTTAAGAATGCATCATATTGGCCAGCGCTAAGCACAGGCACAGGGAAAGTAGGATGGAAAACAAGCAGATACTGGTCGTCGATGACAACCTCGACCTTCGCGAAGCGTTGTCAGATTACCTTGGCCGCGCAGGGTTTGAAGTGCTTTGCGCGGAAAACGGCGGCGTGATGTGGCAACTGCTCAACGATCACCATCCTGATTTAATCATCCTCGATATTATGATGCCCGGTGAAGACGGCTTTACCCTGTGCCAGAAACTGCGCAAAAATTCCGATATCCCGATCATCATGCTGACCGCCGTCACTGAAGAAGCCGACCGAGTCGCAGGGCTAGAAATGGGCGCTGACGACTACATCACCAAATCATTCAGTCCGCGTGAACTGCTCGCGCGCATCAAAACGATTCTGAGACGCAGCCAAACGACCGCCAATAGCAAACTGACGCGTAAAGTGCGTTTTGACGACTGGTTGTTAGATACAGTAACTCGGCAACTGACCCACGTTGCTAGCCGCGAGGTCAAACAACTGAGTGGCGCGGATTTGTCGCTACTTGGTTTATTCGTCAACCACGCACAATCGATCTTGTCGCGCGATGATATTGCGCGCGAGATCTGGGGACGCGATGCCGACCCGTTTGAACGCGGCATTGACGTGCAGATCAGCCGCTTGCGTCATCACCTTGAAGATAAAGACCGCTCGCTGATCCTAACGGTGCGCAACAAAGGCTACATGCTAACCACGGACGTGCATTATGAGAATTAAACGCTGGACGGGATCACTGGTCGTTCGCACCAGTGTGTTCCTGTTGCTGGTGATCATTTTGGCGCAGGTATTATCCGGAATTATCTGGTATCAACACGCCAGCAAACGCGATAAAGAAGGCCTGACCACCACGGTCAAAAGCTTAGCACTGAGCGCTTCTTCCACCATCGCTTTCTTTCAAACCCTCCCTTCTGAATATCGCCACTTGGTGCTCAATCAACTACGCAATATGGGCGGCACGCGCTTTTTCGTCTCACTCAACAACCACCAGATCGACGTCGACCCGCTGCCAGAAAGCGAACGCAAAACGTTGGTCATCAACCAAGTTCGCGAGGTATTAGAAAGCGAGCTGAGCGGCATTCCTAATATCGAGGTGGAGTTCACCCAGCGCGACAAACTCAAAGTGTTCAACAACGAGCTACCTATCGATGAACTGCCACTATTGTGGGCGCATTATTCGCTTTCGTTTGGTGACCTCAATCCACCGATTCTGGTGATGCAGGTCGAAGTCGCACAGAACGAATGGTTTTATCTCGCGGCGGTGCTACCCGCGCCTTACATCAACCTAGAGACTAACTATTTTGAGCTGCGCCAATGGCTGACGCTATTGGTGTCCGCGCTAATGCTGTTGCTGTGTACCTGGTTTATCGTTCGCAAAGAAATTCAACCCATTCGAGAGCTGGCAAAAGCAGCAACCCTGATGTCGAGCCGATTAGACGTGCCCGAAGTCTCTGAGCGAGGCAGTAACGAACTGAAAGCGGCGGTACGTGCGTTTAATAAAATGAACCGACGCATCGACAGCCACATTAAAGACCGCGAGATGCTGTTCAGTGCCATTTCACACGATCTGAAAACGCCGATTGCTTGCCTAAAACTGCGGGCGGAAATGCTGGATGACGACGCCGACCGAGAACGCTTTATCCGCCTGAGTAACGACCTAGATTTGATGGTCAAAGGCGCATTGCAATGCATTAAAGAGACCGATATCCACGAGGAAATCGAGCCGATCAATTTTACCCAACTGATTCAGCACATTTCCGCCAATGCGCCGGACACAATTCGCATCCACGGTGAAATCCGCACCCACTTTGCTGGTAAACCGTTAGCGATTAAGCGCTGCATTCAGAATCTGGTCGATAACGCGCTCAAATACGGCCATCAAGCGGACATTACGCTGAGTGAAAGCCCAGAGTCGATCCAGATTGAAATTGAAGATCACGGTGACGGTGTTGACGATTTATTACTTGAAAAGCTCTGCCAGCCATACTTCCGCGCTAGCAACGATAAAGAAGGCTGTGGGTTGGGGTTAACCATTTCACAGAGTATTGCAAAGGCTCATGGCGGCAACTTGTTGCTGAGCCATTCTCAGTTTGGCGGCCTCTGCGCCACACTGACTTTCCCGAGAGACTGACTATGAACAAACTGGCATTCTTGTTCCCACTGTTGCTCGCCCCTTGCGTCGCTCACGCTGAGTCGCCACAAGGGGTAGAGTTTTTACATTGGTGGACTTCTGACGGCGAACAGCAA
Organism: Vibrio sp. VP6; assembly: GCF_028823755.1. Taxonomy (NCBI): domain Bacteria; kingdom Pseudomonadati; phylum Pseudomonadota; class Gammaproteobacteria; order Vibrionales; family Vibrionaceae; genus Vibrio; species Vibrio sp. VP6. Next base: position 162,208 of record NZ_JAPEID010000002.1, on the reverse strand, counting down.
GCGCTGCAAACACTCAAAGCTCAGCTAAAACGGCACGATATAGAGCTGCTGCAAAGCCCGGTATTAGGCGGTGGTGGCGACAGCGCGATGACGGTACTGCAAGCTCGCGCGCTGGCGGGCAACCCACCGAGCTTCGCGCAAATCGAAGGGCCAAGTATTAAGGCGTGGGATGCCATCGGTATTTTGCACAACGTCAACGCGGTAGCGGATGAGCAGCGCTGGGACGAGGTGCTCTACCCGCTGTCTATCGAAATCAATAAAACACAAAACGGCTATATCGCCCTGCCACTTACGCTGCACCGCTTGAACTGGTTGTGGGTCAACCACAAGCTGCTTAAACAACTGAATCTTTCCGCGCCGAAAAATTGGCAAGAAATGTTCGCCGCCATGGAGCTTGCGAAACAAAATGGCATCGTGCCAATCGCGGTCGGTGAGCAGCCGTGGCAAGTCGCCCAACTTTTCGAGAACTTAGTGATCTCCACTGGCGGCGTTGAGTTCTACACCAATGCAATGGTTAAACTTGAGCGAGACAGCATCGACAGTGATACCCTGCGCCAAGCGTTGACGCAATTTCGCCGCCTGAGTTTGTTGATCGACAACCAATTACCCGACAGTAAGTGGGATACGGCGACCCAAGCGCTAGCCGACGGTCAAGCGCTGTTTCAAATCGGTGGAGATTGGATTTTAGGTGAGCTGCTCGCCAATCAAGTCTCAGTCCCGCAAGAGGTCGGCTGTTACCCAACGCCGGACAGCGATGGCGTATTCCTCTACAACATGGACAGTTTGGTGTTTATGTCGAGCAAGTCGTTTTCTGCCGAGGCGGCGCTGCAAACCGCAAGCGCGCTGGCAGACGTCGAGTTTCAAGCTAAGTTCAATAAGGTAAAAGGCTCGATTCCGGTACGCACCGATATCGACATCAGCGATTTTAATCCGTGTCAGGTCCAGTCATATCAAGACTTTCACTACGGCGTTAAACACAACCTCGCTGTGCCGAGTATGATTGATTCGATGGCGGTCAATCCGGTTGCTCAGCAAGCGATAAACTCGGAAATCTTCCGTTTTTACCGCAATCCCAAGATGGAACCCGACGAGCTGATAAAACGCATTATTGCTATTTCGCAAAGCGGTTAATGGCAATGAATTTGTGCCGAGTGGAATAAAAAAGCCCCAATGATTGGGGCTTGAGTAAAGCGAAGTACGCCGTTTAGAAATAGTGGAAGATCGGCGGTTCATGCATCAAGAAGTTTTGATGGGAGATGTTCCACGCATAGGCGCCCGCTAAGGTAAACACAACATAATCACCAATATCGACGTGGGCGACGTGTTGATTGCGTGCCAGCACATCTTTGGGCGTACAAAGCTGGCCGACAAAAGTTGCTTGTGCATGCTGAATTGGATGAGAAATTTCATGGTGTTGCTCGCTTTTCAGGATGACGAATGGATGATCATGGCTCTGCGCTGCTGGCGTGCGAAAATGGTGGGTTCCTCCGCGCGCGATGACAAAGTTTTCGCCAAGATTTTGCTTAATATCCAGCACTTCCATTACGTAATAACCGCATGCCGCCGTGATGAAACGTCCGCATTCAAAACGCAGTGTCCAGTCTTGCACTTGCTCTTTGGCGATGAGGAATTCCAACTTGTCGCAAAACTCCATCCACGGAAAGTGTTGCTCAGGGTTTTGGTAGTTAATCCCCATGCCTCCACCCAAGTTGATCATCAGCTCACCGAGTTCAAACTCTTGTTGCCACGTTTTCACGACTTGGAAATAGCGCTGCATTAACGCTAAGTGACGTTCAACATCGAGCTGATGCGACATCAAGTGAAAATGGAAGCCTTTGAGTGACACTTGCGGGAAATCGCGCAGCAACATCAAAGCATTACTCAGTTCGGACTCGTCCAAACCAAAAGGAGTCGGCTTGCCGCCCATCGCCAACTTGCTGAGCGTGATGTCGCCAATATCGATGTTCATACGCAAAAAGATCGAAGCAGGGCGGTTGAGGCGCTCGGTTAGTGCACCAATGCGTTGCAGCTCGGTGAGGCTTTCGACATGAATTGCATCAACATCAAGCTCAATCGCTTGTTGCAATTCACTTGGCATTTTCCCTGGGCCACCGAAGATCAATGGCTTATCGAGTTGTTGCTGGTGGAGGTGTGCCAGCTCCCCGCCAGACGCCGCTTCAAAACCATCGACATACGGCGCGAGCGTTTTGAGAATCGGGCCCGATGGATTGGCTTTGGCTGCGTAAAATAGCTCGACATTTTTCGGCAAAACGTGACGCAGTTGTTTGATGTGTTCTTCTAAGGCGTTTAGGTCATACAAGTACGCGCACAAGGGTTGATTTTGCTGCTGTGCGAGCGTGTGAACTTGCTGGCTAACGCGTGTCGGTAGGGAGAGTGAATTAGACATATTGCGCTCCTTTTTCGTATTGCTGCCAAGGTGTGGCGACTTGGGTATAGCCCGACTCTTTATCGGCTTTTTGCATCAAACGTGTGGTGAAATTATTTTTGCTTGGGAAGTGACCGCCATTCAGCAACGCTTCTAGTTCCGGCTGTTTTCCATTCACTGACTGCCAACGCACAATGGCACTTTGCACCGCATTCCATAGCGTTTGCTCTAGTGGCTCATCACCTTCTGCGATGAAGAAAATCGCTTCGCTGATGTTGTTGATAAAGGTGCAGTATCCGATGCGATTCCAGCCTTGTTCGCGACTGTAGTAAACCGATTGTCGCGCGCGTTCAGACAAGTCAGTTAATGTTTCTGCTGGCCAAAACTCCGGCAGTAACTTGGTGCCTTCCAAATCACGAATCCAAACACAACACGGCATCTCTTGTTCAAAGCCAATCAAGGTGTTTTGCAAATGCGGCTCAAACGCCACCCCGTGTTTGAAGTAGTAGTTAAACACACCTGGAATCAGGCAATGCAAATAGCGTTCAAACCACAGTGTCGCGATGTCGGAATAGCGATTTTGCGTAGTACGCGCTTTGTTTTTAAGGCGTTGAGCAATGCAACTGTTGCCGTTTTTGTCGTAAGCAAACAGAGCGCCAGCGAGGGTTGGTTTTAAGATGTCGACTTCGCTCAGCGAGAAATTTTCGCGGTATAAAATCCCAAACGATTCGCGCGCTTTGGTGTTGTCGTCCCAATTACGCTCAGCGACACTTTCTAGATTCAACGTAGTGGCGTAAGGCTCTGTCATCACTTTAAATACGGGGTTGTGCAGCTGTTCGTTTTCTCTTATTGGTTTGAGAATCGACGTGAGCTGCACGGCGCTGTCGAGTTCGTACCACGCGTTTTTGCGCACGCAATTGGTTAATCGTACGTTGATGGAGAATTTCGCAAACCAATCCATGTCTGGGTGGTAGAGGGTACGAACTGAAGAGGTCGGCTGCATCTTTTCACCACCTAAACCCAGTGGTGTGATCTTGCCTTGTTCAATGGCACGCTTCACGCTTGGGTTGCTCAAAATGGTGTAGCTTTCCCAAGGATGGCAAGGGTAGAGTGTCTTCCCATTGCTGGTGGCGTGTTGTGGCGCGAGCTGTTGTAGCATGCGTTGCGCAGGGTTAGCTTTTCCGTCGGAACTCAGCACATCAAGTAAGGACGTATCCACTTCAAACCAGTACAGCGGGACTTGCGCGCCGACTTCTGGAGAAAACGCCAAGAGATCATCCATGGTGACGCCCGAACGACTTTTTGGGGTCGGATGGAAAGTGTGCCCCCAAATCAGAGATTGTTCCGAAGCGATAAATTCGTTGTGATGCGATTTGGGCGCGACGTTGAGAAACTGCTCGGTAACCAGCACGCTATTTTCCAGTTGTTCGATCAGCTCATGGTTGAACGGGATCGCCAACACCTGCTTGAGATAGTTCAGCAAAAGCGTAAGAGTTTGCGTGGCATCCAATTTCGCCCAACCAGAGCCCGGCATTTTCGCCCAAGGCAGTTCTGCCAATTTGATTTTGCCCAGTTTGCTCGCGTAGTGAATCGGCAAAACCAGCACGCCATTTTGTTGAGAAAGATGAACGGCTACCCGCTGCTTGGCGGAATAGTTGCGTTTTAACGTTTGGGGTAGCGATGTCGATTGGTAGTGCCATTCCACTTGTTGATTCGGCAGTGCAAATTCACGTAAGTAACAATTAAGAACACCCATTATCGTGTTGAGTTGGGCTTTCTCACGATTGAGCTGCACATCATGCGCGCGCAACTCGCTAGTCTGAGAGGATTGAGTTTGTAACATGTTGATTTCCAAATTTTGAGTGGAGAACCAGCGCGATCAAGGTGATTACGCTGACTATCGCAGAAAGTAGGAAAGGAACCTCAAGTAGCCCCAAGCTAGAAATGAAAGAAGCGCAAAATCCCGCCGCCACGCCACCCCATTTGGACATGGCATCAAAGCGAGAAAATACTTTGCCACTGAGTTTGCGATCCAGATTGCTCGCAAGATGCTGATGCAATCCGTGATAGCAACACACCATCGCGATGCCGAAGATAATTCTCGCAGCAATGAGTGCGGTTTCGGACGCAATCAAATGCAAAGCAGAGCTCACGGCAAGCAATGCAAACCCGAGCCACAACGTGCGCAGCGGTTGATGGCGATTCAGCCCATCTGACAACACGTGGATTTTGCCTGCCAGCAACAGATAGACGCCATGCGGCAGTGCGTACAAAAAACCGATCCATGCGTGGTGAGTGATGCCATATTGCTGCACAAACGGCGAGAAATAAGGAAAGGTCACCACCATAGAAAACGCAAACCCGAACTGAGCAAAGAAGATCCAGCGAATGGCATGCATTGCGTTTTTCTGTGCAACAGGTTGTTCTTGCTGAGATTCTGAGTTTGGCTTTTCGAGGTTTTGGTCGGCGGGTTTATCCACTGGCAGTGTTAGCGTGATGCCCATCGCAATTAAAGGCAAAACGCATAACCAAAGGTACGCGTTGAGCGGGTTGGTCTCTGACAAGCTCCAGCCGAGCCCAATGGGCGCAACGATCAGCGCCAAGCGAGCAGATAGTTGGGTTTTATTGAGTGACTTGCCGAGTGTTTTGGCTTCTTTAATTTGACTAGATAAGTAGCTGTTCGAGGCGGCCATGGTGCCGCCAAAGGTTCCTTGAACAATAAGACCAAACACAAACATGGCGAGGTTGTCTGCCAAGCCGCACAGCGCAAACCCTGCTGCAAGGCCAAGTTGTGCACGCAAGAGTGAGCGGCGGCGACCATAGCGATCGGCAAAGTTGCCCCAAAATCGCGCCGCCAACGCAGTACAAAACGTAGGTAGGATAAACAATACCCCTGCCCAGTCCGCATCAATGCTTTCGCCTAACGTTGGCAACACGACGGGTAGAAATAGCGGCATACCTAACGCGGCAAACGCAGCGATAAAGTGGCACAACAACACACTGTAGATGAGTTTGGTCATAATCGTTTAACGTACGCTTTTTTTGATGGCTTCTAAGTAGGCGCGTTGCGCTTCTTCGCTAGAAAGCAGTAAGAAGTTCGGAGCCGACAAACCATAGAACTTATTGATGTCGCTCGCGCCAGAGGCTTCTTTCGAGAGCAAACTGCCAGAACTCAACAAGTACTTGGCGTATAAATCAGGCGCCTCTTGCAGTAACTCGCGTGCCAGTTTTATTTCTAACCCTTCGCCTTCCAATCGATTGATTTGCTCCGCAATGCTTTTGGCCACGATGGCGTAAAGCGATGCTGAAGAGGCAATGCCCTTCGCTGCCATGGCTTCTACAATCGCCGCGATATCCAGTTGTAATGTGATGGTGGTAAACATCTGACCGAGCGCCAATTCATTGTCGACTTTGATGCGTTGGTCGAGCAGTTCATCACAATTTACAGGAGTTGTTCCTGTGCCGTGTTTTTGGACAGCATGCTCCATTGCGAAGTTGAAGCGCTCAGGCCAAATTCGCGCCGCGTCGTTGTCTTTCATCGCGAGCGTCATTTTGCCCTGTTGATCAAATGCAACGATGGCGTTTTGCTGGTTGGACTCCAATGCAATGCCATAACGAAGCCACAAGGTGAGGTGCACTTGGCATAATAGGTCGACGTAATCTTGGAACCACGCCAGCGTATCTTGTTGATAGTACTGCTCCGCCAAATGTTCTAAGAACAAGCGGTCGTCAGGCATTGGGCTTGCCAGTGCGGCAACCGGAACTAACGCTTTGTCTTCGCAATGAGTAAGTGGGTACTCACGTACGATGTACGCGAAGGTTTTATCCTCACCGACGTGTCCACCGTGTTTTTCGTTGCAATGGAACAAGCGAGTGTTTAAGTCGATGTCCGTTTGCTCAAGGTGGCTGAGTAGGCGTTCAAACCAGTGGCCGTCATACAGTGTTGAAGGCTTGATTAAGCGAATGTTTTTCGTGCCTAGCGATCGCATGATCAGCGGAACTTTGATGTGAATATGCGGCGCGTCGTTGACTACCACAGTACGAACGGAAAGCGTTGGCGTCACGTCTAGGTACGTAAACGGCGCTTCTATCATGCCTTCGGGTAAGGCTTCTAAAGAGCGAAGGGTGAGCGGATGCGCAGGGAACAGTACGTGGCTCAGTGCAAAATCAGCAGGAAGCCCAACTTGTTCCATCGTCGGCCAGCAATCAGGTTGTTCGCTGGTTAATGTCACCAGTGATTTTTCAATCGCAATCCAATGCAGATCAAAGCTTTGTGCGAACTCGGGCGCGTACTTAGCAAGGTCTTCATCGCTCAGACCAAACTTCGCACGCGCAGTTGGATAGTACGGGTGGTCAAGGTAAGAAGCGATCTGGTCGGCAAGCAGTAGCTTTTTATGCCAAGAACCAAGCTCGGATATTGGTTGAGAAATGTGGTCGGCGTGGTGACGAAACGCTTGGTCACAGAGTGCTTTGTGTTTCTCTGCGCATTCCAGTTCTTGAAGATACCCCGCCAACAATTCGTGAGAGCTCTCATGCGCCAGTGTCGTTAGTAGCGCAATCCACTCTTGATAATGCTGCTGATGCTCGACTTGGCCATTACTCTCCACCCACCAACCTAGCGGCGCTTCGCCATTGGCTTGGCCGTAACACCAATGCTGCATGTAATACGTTGGCACAACAGGTAAATAGAGCGTGAAATCCGGATTATCAAAGGTTAGCCAGACTTGCTCGCCTTGAGGAACAATTACCCCTTTTGGTGCGGCGTTACTGAACTTGGCGTTCGATAAAATGCCAAACATGTCTTCGCGCAAGCAAGTATCGATCAATCGTTGGGTTAGGTATAAAGCGTTGTGATTCATGCTGCCACCTCGCGAGTCGGAGCTAGATTGAAATTGTTAAGCGCGTTCTGCAGTGCTTGGTCGAGGTTTCGCCCCGATGGCGAGACAATCGAAATTCGGGCGAGATAATCCTTGTTGGAATAACTCTGTTGGAAGAGTTCTCCTGCGGTTTTTAGTACCTGTTGCTGGGTGATGACATCGCCATCGTGTTGGATGAAGGAGGTCGAATCTCCATCAATCACACCACTGTGTTCCGCAACCACATAGTGCACGTGTGCTGAGCCATGAATTTGGTAATCGCCGTCCAATCTTCGGCCCAAATGCAGACCTAAAATTGTGCTAAACCAACCGAAGTGAGCGAGATTGTTGAGTAAGAATTCGCGACCATCTCCAATGCTGCGGTAGTTGATTTCCACCAGAACTGGGCCGTTTTCCGTGATGATAAATTCGCTGTGGCAAACTCCAAAACCAACGCCGAACGCTTTCAGTTGAGCCAAGCAAGCTTCTCGGTGAGCAATGCCGTTTGGTCCGTTCCAGTCTGCGGCTGTTTCGATAAAGTAAGGCGGTTCAGAGAGCGACACATCAAAACCGCCCACGGCGATAAGGCGCTCACCATCTCCTAAAGTTTCGAGCGTAACCAAAGGCCCTTGAAGGAATTGCTCCACCAGAATGGCGGCGCTTGGGTGTTTTTGCCAAAACGCATCGCACTATGCGTCCAGCTCGCTTTGGGAGTCACAGCGCTGCACATCCAAACTCGCCACGCCTTCTTTGGGTTTTGCTACGACAGGGAAGGCCATGCCTAATGCCACATTCGAATGGCGGTGCAGCAAACAGCTTTGTGTGTTGGGTAGGGCTTTTTCATTCAACACTTGTCGAGTTAAGTGTTTGTTTTTGGCCTTTAACGTGACAGACCAATCTTTGGCCGGTAGACCAAAAAATTGTGCGCAGATGGCGGTGGAAGTTTGTAAGTGATCACTATTGCTGAAAATAGCGTCGGGTTTTAACTCATTCTCAGTGATGGTTTCGATGATCTCCAAGGGATTGAAGACATCGCACTCTAGAATGGCATCCGGATTAAAGTGACTATCACGACTTGCCAGCTCTAAATGGCTGAGCTTGTGATCGGTGATAAGAACGACGTGGAGGTCCATCGCTTTAGCTGCAGGCACGAAGCCGTGAGTGACTGCATCATTAACGACATGACTTACGATAATCATCGTAGATTTCATGAGCTTTCCTAATTTTCTAACATTTCCTAACGTTGATACTGTCTGCTCACAGTCGGCTTCCAATGTGCCTCTCGCGAGGCTACGGGGCAGAAGGTTTGGTCTTTATTGTTATTGTGTTTGATTTTTTGTTGTTGCTTGTGTTTTTAGGGTAAATAAATATAGAGCATAAAATTAATATTGCAAATGTAAATAATATTTGTTCTTATTTCTATCCGTTGGCTTTATAACAACTAAACGGAATTATGGAATGAATAAATTATTGACCCTGACCCCTTTGGCGGTCGCGATTGGTTCTTCACTAGTGGCACCAAGCGCAGTGGCTTCAGAAGAGACAAACTCAACCCCATCGGCAACCGAAACCATTCAAGTCTACGGACATCAGTACGAAGGCTACGCTGAACACATGCCTCAATCGGGCACCAAAACGGACGTCGAGTGGCTTGATGTGCCGCAAGCGGTCTCGGTGGTGACCAAAACAGAAATGCAAGATCGCGGCGCGGTGCGCTTAGTGGATGCGTTAGATGGGGTCGCAGGGGTCAATAACACCTTGGGCGAAGGCAGCCGCGATCAGTTCATGATCCGTGGTTTTGATTCACTCAATGATATGTACCGTGACGGTATGCGAGACGACGGTACGTTGCAGTCTTACCGCAGCTTGGCGAACGTTGAGCGCGTTGAAATTGTGAAAGGCCCAGCAGGCGCGCTGTATGGCCGTGGCTCGGCAGGTGGCATCATCAACTTGGTGACGAAGCGCGCTAACGGAGAGAACTTCACCCACGTAAAAGGCAGTGTGGGCAGCAACAGCCAATATGTTGGTCAAGTCGACAGCTCAATGGCGTTTTCCGACAAGGTCAACGGACGTATTAACTTGGAATACCGTCAGGCCGATTCTTACGTCGATCATGTTGATTCGAACGATTTCTTCATCGCGCCGACCATTCGCGTGTTGCCAGCGGACGGTCACACGATTGATATTGACGTTGAATACGCCCATCAAGAATTAGTGCCATATCGTGGTGTGCCATCAAAAAATGGCAAGCCAGTTGATTTGCCAGTGAGTACTTACTTTGGTGGCACGAACGATTATCAGGAGTCGGACAGTCTTCGCGTTGCAGTGGACTACGAATGGCGTTTGAGTGATCAATGGGTATGGAACAACCGAGCGGCGTTCAACCATATCGAACTTGAGCAAAAAGGCACGCGTCAGGGCAAAGTGACGGGCAATGAAGTGTCTCAAACCGTGAATAACTTTGGCTACGACCCTCGTACTACAACCACTTTGCAATCTGAGCTGATTTGGGAAACCAACGACAATCAATTGATGTTGGGTGCGGATTTCAACCAAATTGATATCGACCTGACGTTGGCAAGTGATAAAACGCTTCCCCCGCAAAATATCTACAACCCAGTTGTGGGCCCAACACCCGATCCGGGCTTCAAACCATTCCGTGACAATACCACCACAACCACGGGTGTGTACGTGCAAGATGTGTACACGTGGGGCGACCTTTCTGTGATCGGTAATGTGCGTTACGACTCGATGGATCTCGAACAGCAAAAAGCGGGCGCAGGAAAGGAAAAATTGGACGATGACAAAGTCAGCTACCGCGCTGGTTTGGTATACCGCATCAATTACGACACCTCCGTTTACGCCAGTTTAGCGCGCTCTTGGCAGTTGCCGTACGCAGGCATCTACATCAATCCAAAGTTGGCGGAATTCTTCCATACAGACCTAAAAGAAGTGGGGGCGAAAGCGTACCTGCTGGATAACGCATTAATGTTGAATGCGGCACTGTTCCAGATCGACCAAGAGCAGCCACAAACCAACGTAGACGGCGATGTCATCGACAAAATTGAAGTACGTCACCAAGGCATTGAGCTAGAAGCTCGCGGCCAAATCACCAAACAGTGGGATATCTCTGTTGGTTACAGCTACTTGGACGCAGAAGACAAAGCCACAGGTAAAAAGCCGAATGATGTGTCAGACCACTTGTTCTCCCTTTGGAGCACTTACCAATTGGATGACAACTGGCGTTTGGGTGGCGGCGTGAAATACGTGGGCGACCGTTATGCAGGTAACGACGAAGCCGTCGCACTTGGCGATTACACCACGGTGGATTTGATGGCGGCGTACACCACTGGTCGTCACAAGATCCAAGCGAACGCTTACAACATTTTGGATGAGAAATACATTCTTGGCGCAACAAACGGCACGTCTGGCCTAAACCAGATTGGCTACGGCGCACCAGCCGAGTTCATGCTTAGCTACGGATACCAGTTCTAGGCTTGTTGTGCGTAGTTGGCGCACGTTAGCCGATTTTTTGCCTCTTATTGAGGATGTTTTAGCCCCGAGAGCCTACGGGAAATGTTTTGCCCGAGGCTCAATTTCTCGCAAAGGAGACCTTAATGTCTTACCAGAATTTGGATGGTAAAGTGCGTGTACGTGCTGGTTTGTCTACCACTTACAGTGTGCTCGCGATTGCTATCGCTTCTGCCACCTCCATGAGCGCAGTTGCCGCTCCTGCCGCAAAAAACGAAACCACCGTGATGGAAACGGTGGTTGTCACTGGCAGCGTGATTGGCAACTCTGACATTGAAGACGTCAAAGAGTACCCAGGTGCTCGTACCGTCATTACCCGTGATCAAATTGAGAAAACCGCAGCGGGTTCGATTGATAATGCGCTACAGCGCGTTCCGGGTATTAAAGTTCAGGATGAAAGCGGAACGGGCGTATTGCCTAACATTTCCGTACGTGGTTTGAAAGCAAGCCGCAGTGGTCATGCTCAGTTCTTGATGGATGGTGTGCCGCTAACGCTCGCGCCTTACGGTCATACTGGTCAGTCTATCTTCCCAGCAACGCTGTCGATGCTTGATCGTATTGACATTGTACGCGGTGGTGCCGCAGTGCAGTACGGCCCAAACAACGTCGGTGGTGTGATCAACCTAGTGACCAAACCGATTCCACACACTTGGCAAACTGAAATCAGCAACCGCCTTACCGTGTTTGACGGTGGTGATGCGCCGCTGAATGATTTTTACCTACGCACGGGTGGCTGGTTAAGCGACACATTCGCGCTGCAGTTGGAAGGTAACTTTCTAAAAGGCGAAAGCTTCCGTGAACATTCCGATACGGACGTGAAGAACTTTCAAGCTAAAGCACAGTGGCTACTGAGTGATACTCAAGAGATTCAAGCATTCCTGCAACGTTACGATGCTGAAACGCAAATGCCGGGCGCACTTTCGCCACAAGATTACGAGCAAGATCGTCATCAATCGAAACGTCCTTACGATGATTATGAAGGTAAGTCGACGCGCTGGAGTGTTAAGTACATCCACGATTTGCCATTTGCCGACAGTGCCGAGCTAGAAGTGCTCACGTTTGGTCACAAATCAGAGCGTCTTTTCAAGTGGGGCTTTAACAGTGCGGGTGGCCATTGGGCGGATCCGGCTCTGCCTGCGACGGACGTTCGTACCTCTCCACGTGAATTTACCGTGTACGGCATAGAGCCGAAAATGGCGATGTATTTTGGTGAAGGAAAATCCGTTACCCAAAACTGGATCGTGGGTACTCGTTATGTTAACGAAGACATTGACTACAAACTCACTCAGACTCCAATCGCTGGTGGCGCAACCAAAGTGCCGCGTGATTGGCATTTAGATACGGATGCGTTTGCTGGTTACGTCAGTAACGAGATTGGCTTGTTCAATGACACGTTGAAGGTAACTCCAGGGCTGCGTGTTGAATCGGTTCGCATGACGTTTACCGATCGCGGTAAAAAGCAAACGGCAGACAACAAGGTGACCGAATGGCTGCCGGGTTTGACGGTGGCATACAACGTGACCGATCAGTGGGTAACGTATGCGAACGCGCAAAAATCGCTTCGTGCGCCACAAATTGCCTACATCCGAGGCTTGGGTGAAGAAGGGAGCGAACTGGCTTGGAACTACGAAGTCGGCGCGCGTTACACCCAAGATGCGACCAGTTTTAACGCTGCACTTTATCGCATCGATTTTGAAGACCAACTGCAATGGCAAAGCTCAACGCAGACCTTCGATAACATCGGAAAAACACTTCACCAAGGTTTAGAACTTTCTGCTCGTTACGTGCCTGAAGTTCTACCTGCTCTGAGCTTGGGCGCAAGTTACAACTACCTCGATGCCACGCTTGAAGAAGAAGGTGCGAATAAAGGTAACCAGCTGCCTTACACCTCTAAACATCAACTTGGTTGGGATGCGACCTACGCGTTTTACGGCATGGACACCACTCTATCGGGTTTCTACTTCAGTGATTCGTATACCGATAACGCAAACACCAGTGCCGAAGACGTAACAGGTGCAACGGGCAAAGTGCCGTCTTACATGGTGTGGAACTTCAACTTAGGTACGGATTTATACAAAGACGACAAAGGCAAGTTACGCATGAATGTTGCGGTGAACAACTTGTTTGACGAGGAGTATTACTTCCGTGGGATTGATACCAGCCCAGTTGGTCGATACCCAGCTCCGGGACGCTCGTACACACTGGATCTGAACTATCAGTTTTAAGCGTTTCGTTCGCCGAGTTTGAAAAGAAAAGTCGCCAATTTACCTTGGCGACTTTGCCGATCTTAGGTAATGGAAAACTCTTAGCACTGGAAAAAGCAAGATGAAAAATAAAAAACAATTTACGATCAAACACTTTTCAACCGTTTTGCTGATGCTGTTGAGCTCAGTTTTTATGTCATTTAGCGCATTGTCTCAGGCGCGCAGCGTGCAAGATGAGCAAGGCACTTTTGAGCTAGAAGCGATACCTCAACGTATTGTGGTTTTGGAGTTTTCGTTTGTGGACGCTCTGGCGGCCGTCGATGTCTCACCGGTAGGCGTTGCCGATGACAACGATGCCATACGAGTCATCCCTGCTGTTCGTGCCAAGATCGAACCTTGGCAATCGGTCGGCATGCGCTCACAACCGAGTTTAGAGGCGATTGCGGTGCTCAAGCCTGATCTGATCATTGCCGATGTCGAACGTCATCGCGCTATTTATCAAGATTTGCAGCGAATTGCGCCAACTTTGCTATTAAAAAGTCGTGGTGAGACATATCAAGAAAACCTCGAATCTGCACAGAAAATCGGGGTTGCGATTGGCAAGCAAGCGCAAATGACACAACGCATTGAGCAGCACAAACAGACCATGGCAGAGTTCAAACAGCATTTTGCGACACAAGAAACCATTCAGTTTGGTGTGGTTTCTGACAAAGGGATGTGGTTGCATAGCCCGGTTTCTTACGCTGGTGGCGTTTTGAGTACACTAGGCATCCAAAGCCCGCTGGCTCCATCTGAGCGCAATGCGTATATCCCAACCAGCTTCGAACTTTTACTAAAAACCAACCCTGATTGGTTACTAGTTGGACTTTACTCTCAACCAAATATCGTGGATGAATGGCGAAAAAATCCATTATTTAAGTTGCTAACTGCGGCGAAAAAGCAGCAACTGGTCGAAGTCTCTCCGGAACTGTGGTCATTAAATCGCGGAATGTTGGCGGCGGAAGAAATTGCCAGCAACCTTGAAGCGTTATTGGGGCGCTCATGAGTGCGTCGATAATCTCAGAAAGCCCGTCTTCGGTTAGCAAATCGCATTGGAAAGCGAGCTTGTTTGTCTGTGCTATGGCGTTGTGTACGCTGTCAGGCTATACCGCCTCGATGATTGGCTGGTCTAACTTTTCCTTGAGTGGTAATGACCTGACAAGCTATTGGTTTGCGTTTGATGAGGGCAATATGCTGCATCAAATCCTCGCGACGTTGCGTGCTCCTCGCACCTATGCTGGGTTATTGATTGGTGCTTCTCTTGCGGTATCTGGCGTGCTGATGCAAGGGTTAACTCGCAACCCTTTGGCGTCGCCATCCATTCTCGGCATTAATGCTGGTGCGGCGTGTTTTATGGCCTTGGCCTCCATCGGCGCACCATTCTTTAGTCAATTGAACCCAATCATCAACGCAGTATTCGGCGCGCTACTAAGTGGTGGTGCGGTCATGTTGTTGGGTGGTTTTTTCTCCGCGCGTTCTCACCCATTGCGTTTAGTGCTAGCGGGCATTGCCATCAGTGCACTGCTGATAGGGTTAACTCGTGCGTCGGTAATTTTGGCGGATGACATGGCTTACAGCGTGTTGCATTGGTTAACGGGTTCACTCTCTGCGGTAGATTCTGAGCAGTGGCAGCAACTGTGGCCTTTTGCGACTTTAGGTTTGGTGCTCGCCATGGGCTTAGCGCGAAACTTAAATTTACTCGCGTTGGGGGACGAAGTTGCTGTTGGGCTAGGTGGTAACATTCGTCTTACGCGATTTATCAGTGGTTTAGCGGTTGTGCTGTTGGCAGGAACTAGCGTAGCGATTGCTGGGCCAATTGGCTTTGTCGGGTTGTTAGTGCCGCACTTGGTACGCCCGATTGTTGGTCACAACTATCACATTCTCATTCCGGTTTCCGCTTTGTGTGGCGCGGCATTGGTGACGTGGTCAGATGCTTTGTCACGCGCGATTGCCTTTCCGGCCGAAACGCCGGTGGGCGTGATTACCGCACTGTTGGGCACTCCTTGCTTTATCGCGATTGCAATGAGGAAATCATCATGATGAATCAAACCAAACTGATAGCACTGCTTGGGCTTTTGCTGATTGCGTCGTCTCTCACGCTGTTTGTTGGCGCGGCTAATCTGTCGGCTCAACAGGTTTTTGCATTGCTGTTTTCTTTCTCTGATTCGGACTTTGTGATTCACCAATATCGACTGCCGAGAATGTTGCTCGCCATTGGCGTGGGCGCTGGATTAGGGCTATCAGGCGTTTTAGTGCAAGGCGTCATCCGTAATCCACTTGCCTCCCCAGATTTGATGGGGATAAGCGCAGGGGCAGGGCTGGCGGCTACCGCTTGCTTGGTGTTGTATCCGAATGCGCCGGTGGCAATGTTGCCGATGGTCGCTATGGCGGGAGGCTTGCTTGCCGCAGGCTTTATTGCAGTGTTGGCTTATTGGTCGAAGCCAACGCCTGCGCGCTTGGCGCTGATTGGCGTTGCTGTCAGCGCGTTTTTAGCCAGCGGTATCGACTTTCTTCTGATTGTGCACCCTATCGAAATCAATACGGCGATGGTATGGCTAACGGGCAGTTTGTGGGGACGAAACTGGCAACAAGTGCCATTTATTTGGAGTGCTCTATTGCTGCTACTGCCATTGGCGTTTTGGCTGGCTTGGCGGTTAGATGTGATGGGGCTGGGAGAAGAAAGTGCCACTACACTTGGCACGAAACCAAGACAGATCCAAATTCTTGCGTTGATTGCAGCCGTGCTATTGGCGAGCATCAGCGTGTCTGTGGCAGGCACGATCAGCTTTGTTGGCCTGCTTGCGCCGCATCTTGCGCGTTTGCTGTTTGGTCACAATCACAAGTTATTGATTCCTGCTTCTGCAACCCTTGGCGCGCTGTTGGTGATTTGCGCCGATGGTCTAGCGAGAGGCTTACAGCCACCAATTGAGTTGCCAGCGGGTGTGCTGACTTCTGTTATTGGCGCACCATATTTCATTTTTCTTTTGTATCGTTATCGAGGTTGGTAAGCATGTTACGAACGCAGAACTTATCCGTCGCGTACGGCAAACAGACTATTATTCCGGATCTCTCTTTGTCGATTCCTCAAGGTAAAATTACCGCGCTTGTTGGCCCAAATGGTTGCGGTAAGTCGACACTATTAAAAACCTTGGTACGCATCAATAAACCAGCTTCTGGCCTAGTGTTGTATGACGACAAACCACTAAGCAGCTACGGTGATAAATGCTTGGCACGCTCGTTGTCTTTGCTGCCGCAGATTCTTGTCAGTCCTGAAGGTATTACAGTCAGAAAACTGGTCGAATATGGCCGCTCGCCTTATCTCTCTCATTGGGGTCGGTTAAGTCAACAAGACAAAGCGTTGGTCGAGCAAGCAATGCAAGATACTGGCGTGATTGAGTTTGCTGACAAGCCAGTTGAATCGTTGTCTGGCGGTCAAAGGCAAAGGGCGTGGATTGCGATGGTAATGGCGCAAGATACCGACGTAGTGATGCTTGATGAGCCAACCACTTACTTGGATCTCTCTCACCAAGTTGAGCTGATGAAACTCATGAGGCATATGAACGACAAAGGCAAAACAGTGGTCGTAGTGCTGCACGATCTAAACCAAGCGTGCCGTTACTGCGATCATTTGGTGGTGTTGGAAAAAGGTCAGTTAGTCACGCAGGGAACACCGCAAGAGGTACTGACAGAAGGCATGTTGGCATCGGTGTTTGATTTACAAGCGAGAGTATTTAACGATCCAATCTCAGGCACGCCGATGTGTGTGGCGGTGTAGGTCTTACGTCTTTCGAAAGCTATCTGCAGTTAAAACGCTGAGCCATAAAAACAAACCCCGTTAGCAACTCAGTTACTAGCGGGGTTTGTTGTTTTTAAGAGCGTTTCTAACGTGGCGCTTAAGCCAGTTTAAACGTTGCCACTTTCGAGTTGAGATCCTCGGCTTGCGATTTCAGCTCAGCAGATTGATTCATCGATTCTTCGGCTCCTATCACCAAGTGATCGGTCACATCTTTAATGGACGTGACGTTTTGTGTGATTTCATTGGTTACGTGCGTTTGCTCTTCGGCTGCGGTCGCGATTTGTGTTGCCATATCGCTGATCAGCGCAACGGCCGCGTTGATTTCATCCAGAGCCAGTGCTGCGCGATCAGCATCTGCTACCGAACCTTGCGCGAGCTGGGAGCTTTTATCCATGATGGTCACAGCGCGTTGTGTGGTTTGCTGCAAAGTCTCGATCGTCGAGCGAATCTCTTCGGTTGAGGTGTGTGTGCGTTGTGATAGCACGCGAACCTCGTCTGCAACTACGGCAAAACCGCGACCTTGTTCACCTGCACGCGCCGCTTCAATCGCCGCATTCAGAGCCAATAAGTTGGTTTGCTCTGCGATGTCTCGAATCGTTGATAGCACGGTTGAGATGTCTTGCGCGTGCTGGTTGAGCTCGCCGATGACAACGCTCGCTTGGTTGACTTCAGAAGACAAATTGTTGATGGACGACTTGGAGTTGATCACCAATTCATGACCATTTTGTGTGCTCGCTGAAGAGTCTTGAGCGGCTTTAGCCGTCTGCTCTGCATGCGCTGCAATCTCTTGCGTTGCCGATGCCATTTCAGTCACAGCGGTCGCCACCATAGTGATTTCTTGTTGCTGATGGTTCAGATCAGAAACCGACTGATTCGCGCGAGTCGTGCTCAGTTCTGATTGCTGGCTGAGTTCTTCCGCTTGGTGACGAATGTGACCTATAAGCTGCTGTAAACTTTCGACAAACTGGTTGAAGTTTTCAGCCAGCTCACCAACTTCGTCACGGTTTTCTACTTTGATGCGTTGAGTCAAGTCGCCGCTACCGTTAGCGATTTGCGAAAGCGCATTCGAAACGTTGTAGAGTGGGCGGAACAAGATGTTACATAGCAGGTTAAACAGCGCCACACAGATGATAACCACGATAGCCGTCGCGATAATTTGATCCCAAACGGCATCGTAAAGTGGTGCAACCAACGAGTTGTGATCCAACACCGTTACCGTCGTGAGCTTGGTGCCCTCAATTGGACGCGCATAAATCACATAATCGGTGCCGCTGATCGACACGCGACGTTCAGTGCCTGAGCGTGCAGCGTTGGTGATGTCGTTGTTGTTTAAGCCCAGTTTGCTAACCGGTTGGTTGAGGAGCTTGCTGTCGTTATGGGTGAAAATATTGCCCTGATCGTTGGCAATAAACATGTAGCCTTCACCCGGAAGGATCACTTGGTTGAGGCTGTTTAAAATATCTCCAATTTCGACATCTGCACCCAGTACAGTTGTTTGGCCGTGCAGTTGTAACGCCTTACCGAGCGACACCACATTCGCACCAGTTGCAGCAGCAACGGTCGGGTTATCCATAAAGACTTTCGATGGATTGGCAATGGCGTTGGTGTACCAGCCCCACTTGCGAGGGTCATTATTGCCTGGCGGTAAAATCACCCCATTGGCGTTGTCTTGTGAGCCGTCTGGGTAAGCGAGGAAGACGTTATCGAACGCGCCGGAATCTCGCACCTGCTTCAAGTGCGTCACGATGGCTCGTTTTTCTGACTCAGCAGAAAGGGAGGTGAGTGCTCGCTCTTTAGAGAGTAGCCAGTCACTTACGTACTGGTTGTATGACGCGCTGGTGCTTTCCAGACGCTGGGCAACTTCCGCATCCAACCGTTGTAACGAATCTCGAAAAGACAAGCCTTCGACTAACACGCCCCCAAGGATGATGGCAGCACTGGCCGAGATAGCCAGTTTATTCTTCAGTGATAAATTTTTGAACATAGCAGCGATTAATAGATTTTTTGTACCCATGCGGCGTTAAGTGTCGGGCTTAATGCCCATTTACCTAAAGCGCGGGGTAGTTTGTTATTGGTTATTTTCATTCGTACATGATTCGGCGTCGTCGCTGAAAAGCGGTTTTGACGCCGAAATCATCGATTGATTATATTTTACTGCTCAAAATAAATACTGGCGCTATGTCGCGAATTTGAGCTTTATAAGAAATAAGAACCTAATACGAGAGCGGTTTGTTTTATGTATTTGTAAAGTAAGGATTTGTCGCGTTTTGTAAATGATAATTGATTTCATTAAGTGGTGATATAGATCACACTTGAGCGGTAAATAATCCATTAAAAATGTGAAGGTCATGGAACGAGGATTATATTGATCGGCTTAATCATAGTTATGGGCAATAGTTATGCGCAGTATATTGTTAGTCCCCGCGTTATTGTTGTCAGGGTGTGCTCTGACACAACAATCCACGCCGATTCAGCCTGATGCCAACTGGCACGTTAATCAGCTATCCAATGGAATGAAATACCACATCTATCCAACTCAAGACCAAGAAGTTTCGGTTCGTTTGGTGATGCACATTGGTTCGTTCCAAGAAGAAGCCAATCAAAAAGGCTACGCTCACTTCGTTGAGCACATGGCATTTAATGGCAGCACGCATTTTACCGGCAACGACGTTGTTAAGCTTTTTGAGCAATCTGGCGGCAGTTTTGGCGCAGATATCAACGCGTTTACCACCTATCAGCAAACCTCCTATAAGCTTGACTTGGCCAATAACGATAAGCTTGAAGATGCCCTGACTTGGATGCGAGACATTGGCGACGGTTTAGAGTTCGCTCCAGCTCAAGTTGAAAAAGAGAAAGGTGTTGTCTTGGGTGAATGGCGACGCGCCAATCCAGATGATAAGTCGTTTTCAATGCACGCGTATGAGGCTTCGATTGAAGGAACGCCTTACGCCGAACATGATCCAATCGGTACTCGTGATGCAATTGAGAACGCGACGTCAAATGGGCTGAAAAACTTCTACGAGAAGTGGTATCAGCCGCAGTATGCCGAGCTGATCGTCACGGGCAATGTGGACGCTAAGTCGCTTGCTAACATCATCAAGAACAAGTTCTCGAACTGGGAAAGTACCTCAGATATCGCCATCGAAAAGCGTCGTGACATTCGACTCAATACTCAAGACGAAATTCTGCCAAGCAACTCGATGGAGTCACCAAGCTTGCATTTGGTGATTGAACGCGGCGCTCTTCGTCGCGAAACGGTTGAGCAGCAACACGCAGAATGGCGAGACGAAGTGGCCATTCAACTGATTCAACAGCGTTTGATCAGTCTTCTCAATGATGCCGCCGAACCTTACCAATACGTTTATGCGCAGCCTTACTACTCGAACTACCAACGGCTGATGTCGGCGGGTATCTCATTTTCGCCTGACCGCCGTGAACAAATGCACCAAATTTTCATCAGTGCGTTGACGTCACTTCGCGATTACGGCGTGACACAAGCTGAGCTAGAGAGCATCACATCTAACTGGTATGGCGAACTGGCAAATCTTGATTCTGATTGGAGCAAACGCAAGCCAAATAGTTACGCGGAAGCGCGTATTTTCCAATTGGAGCAAGACAGCGTAAGCCAATCGAAAGAGAGCTATGCGCAAAGCTTGGCAGCTTTTTTGGATAAAACGACGCTAGAGAGCGTAAACGCGCAGTTAAAAGAGCTGCTGTCTAATCAACCAAGCTTTGTGATTGGCATGGGCAAAAGTGAAACGCAAGCGCAATTTGCTGATGTATTCACTGCGCTTAACAGCGCCTACCTACAAGCTGGTGAAAAGCCTTCTGACATGAACGCCAAAGCAGAAGGCTTCCTGCAACCAGCAGAGGAAGGCAGCATCGTTAGTATGCGTCAAGCTCCGGGTGGTTTTCAGGTTTACACCTTATCAAACGGTGTGGATGTTTGGTTCCAAAAAGACGCAAAAGCTGGTGGCCGCGCTTACATCTACTTCACTAGCCAAGGGGGTAAAGCCGCTCTAGATAAATCGCTTTATCCAGCCTATGAACTGGCTGCCATGACCGCTGTTCGCAGTGGATTAGGAGAGTTTTCTGGCTCAGAGCTGGATGCCTACTTACGTACGAACAACATCGCTTTTGGTCCAATACTCGAGCCAACAATGCATGGCGTTCAGGTTACGACGCAAAAAAATCGTCTAGTTGAAGCTTTGAATGGCTTGTACAACCTTTCGACCGAAATCAAGGTTGATGAACGCCAGCTTGCCGCGGTGAAACAAGAGTTTAAGCAAGAGCGCAGCGCTTTCTTGGAATCGCCAATGGGTAAGCTTATCCAAGTAGCGAACACCAGTGCTTATACGCCGGATAGTCGTCATCGTTTACTGAGCAGTGATGGTGCCGATACCGTCACGCCAGAGCAGATTCTTGCGGTGCATGATCAACTGTTTAAAACCGACCACGGTTACAAAATGGTGATTGTTGCAGACGTTGAGCCTGAGCAAATTACGCCGCTTCTACGCAAATACGTGGCATCAATTAAGATGAAGCCGGGTAAAGCTGTAGATTATCGTGTGTCATT
The DNA here is from genome assembly GCF_028823755.1 of Vibrio sp. VP6. Lineage (NCBI taxonomy): Bacteria > Pseudomonadati > Pseudomonadota > Gammaproteobacteria > Vibrionales > Vibrionaceae > Vibrio > Vibrio sp. VP6. The sequence continues at coordinate 140,820 of NZ_JAPEID010000002.1, read as the reverse complement.
TAATGATGAGCTGCCAGCGCGCTCGGTCGTCACTGATGGTCACGAGCCTTCATCGTTTTACCTGCTGCGTTTTACCAACACCGACAAGTACAACCGTACGGCAAAAGACACGGTGACAGAAGACATTCTGGAGCGCATCAGTGCCGCACGAGTGCTGGAGACGTTCCGTGAAGAATCAAGCTTAGATTACAGCCCTAGCATTTATACGATGACGCAAGATGGTGAGCCGATTTCGGACTGGTTGTTTGAATCGCAGGTGGATCCAAAAGATGTGGGTTTGATGGATAAACTGTTGGATAAGGTTTTCGACGATCTCGCGACCAACATTACCCAGAAAGAAGTCGACACTGCGGCCAAGCAGCTTGCTGTCGCGATGCAAGGATTGGGTGACAACCCTGGTTCTCGCGCTTGGGTTTACAGCCGCTACCTCGCGCACGACTACGGATTGGATGTTGTGCTGGATGTGGAGAAAGCCGCGAAGAGCGTAACACTAGAAGAAGTGAAAGCACGTGCGGCATCGGCGTTTGGTCCGAATGCCAAGCGTTCTGCGCTGATTCTCAATCCGATGTAAAACCAGACATTGGATGCAAACAGTAAAACGAAAAAGACGGCTTAATCGCCGTCTTTTTTATGCGCTTTTGCGCGCGAGTCGCTTTCTGTTGTCTTTCGCCGTTGCGCTTTCTTGCACTTTGCCTTTCAGGCTGACCACTTCTTTTTCTGGCAATTCTGCTGCTTCACCGAAGAACTTACCGCCCGGTTCAATGCTCAGATTGTTGCTCCAGATTTTACCACTGACACGGCCTTTAGTGAGTACTTGGATGTGCTCTGCGTGACAGTTTCCGTCCAGAATACCATTGATGATCAGCTGCTTGGCATACACATCGCCAGTGACTCTACCGCTTTCTGCAACGACTAACGTGCCTTCGACATTCAGTTGACCATCGACGATGCCGTCAATCTGGACGTCGTTTTCTACTTTGAGTTCTCCGCTAACAGTACAGCCTTTGGCGATGAGAGTTGAAGCTGCTGAGCTACTCGTTGTTCCACGGTTTTTATCAAAGATTCCCATCGTATTTTTCGCTCCTTAGTAAAGATATCTTCAAAATTATTAAGGCTCCAATCAACAAACGGTTTTGGGTTCAATGCTCGTCCGACAAAGCGCACTTCGTAGTGCAGATGTGGGCCAGAAGAGAGCCCACTGTTGCCAGAAATCCCAATCAAATCGCCTTTTCTTACGAATTGGCCGCTTTGCACTTTGAATTTCTTTAAGTGCGAGTAAGAACTGGTAAAACCGAAAGAGTGCTGTAGCCTCAGAAAGTTGCCAGAGCCGGTATTGCTGCGACGAGTGACTTCCACCACGCCATCGGCAGGGGCATAAATTTTTGTTCCGATGTTCACCGCGAAATCTAATCCGCGGTGCATTTTCGCTACCTTGGTGACAGGATGAATACGTTTGCCAAAACCGGATGAAAGTCGAACTTTACCCACAGGCGAACCGTTTGGAATTTGATTGAGCATCAGCGTTCGTACATTCGAAGTGATCGCTGCTGAATCCAGTCGAGTATCCAAATCTTCATTGGTGGCGTGATTGTCCACGCCAAGCACTTTTTCTAGCTCGCCTAAGCGTTCGGAAACCAACTGAACCCGCTCCTCTCGCTCTGAAAGGTCGTTTTCTAGTTCAGACTTCAACGCCTTTAATGTACTGAGCTCTTCGCCCATGCTGCGTGAGTGCTCGGTGAGCTGCGCTTGTTTCATCGCTGCGCTATCGACCCGCGCGTAAAGATGGTTTATGAGAATGGCGGTAGCTGCCAAAGTCAGTACAAATAGCCCTAAAAAGGTTTTTAGGTTGCGTTGCATCCGTTTACTGAAATACCAATGCTTGGAGCCATTGATGGTTGATATCGAGATCGTCAGTTGGTCTTTCATCATGTCGTAATGATCGTATTCTGGTATAAGCCTCGTCACTGAGTGAGCTCGACTGTAAGGAAAACCACAGGGGACTGCCAGAGGCAAATTGGAAAGAAGTGTCAGGTCGTGAGCCGTTTTCCGATATTTGATAAAAGACTCAGTGCGGATTTAATGTTGGGTTAATTTTGGTCGGTGTTGCATGTTTGGCACTTTAGAGTGACGAAATTACCAATAGTATGAATGTGCAATTCAACATACTTCACGGTTTATCCTATAAATTGCGGATATTTTAAGAAATTAATATTCATTAAATTGATAACTGGCGACGGATCTTTATGATGACGGTTGATATGCCGATAGAGCACTCATTAGCCAGTGTTTGGCGGTGTAGGAGAACTGTAATTCGTCTCTACAGAACTCGATTTATTAAGGCTTAAAACTCGAATGCAAAACGCATTTACGAACCGATATAACTAACAACGGAGTTGGTCGTGAAAAAACTATTATTGGCTACAGCAGTGGTCGCAGCAGCGGGGGCCGCTGGGTACCTGTACCAAAATAACCTTCCTCAGAGCGGTTCAAGCTCACTATTGGCGCAAATCCCAGCCGATTCGCTCGTAGTTACTTTCCAAACAGAACCTTTCAAACACTACGAATATGTGAACGCGTTTGGCTCTGCCAATCAAATGACCATGTCTGATATGTTTGTTGGTGAGCAGCTGTCACCAAAAGAGCAGTTTGCGATCGATCTGTTTGACGGATACTTAAAAAGTGCTGCGTCGCCAGAAACTTTGAAAGCGTACTTAGGTACAGGCGATGAGATCAACCCAGTGCTTTACACGCTCGGTATGGTGCCAGTTTACAAACTGCCAATCGAGAATCCAGAGGCGCTTTGGAAAACGTTGGATCACGAAGAGCAAATGAGCGGCGTGGCACACGAAAAAGTGAAGCTGGGAACGGTGGAGTACCGTCGTTATGAAATGACGGATGCAGTAGATCCGCAGGATGGCATTGGCTTAGTTGTGGCGGTTATCGACAACGTGCTAACCGTGACGGTGGATATCGCGGAGTTGGGTGATCTTAACCCGTTGAAAATGGCGCTGGGTCTTGAGTCTCCAACCCAATCATTAGCGGATAGCGGTCGTGCTGAAGCCATCCAAACTCAGTATGGTAAAAACAACAACTCTTTTGGCTACATCGACCATCGTGAAATCATCAAAGGTTTAACCACTGTTGATGGCAACATGTTTGCTCGTCAATTAACTCGTCTTAATGTCGATCCAAACATTACGGAAATGCGCACACCAGTTTGTCATAACGAGTTTACGCAAATTGCAGAAAACTGGCCTCAATCGGTGGCGTTTGCGGAGTACAAGCTAAACGGTGAGCAAGCGTCAATCAAAGGCGGCTTTGTTGTTGAGTCGAAGAACAAAGTGATCGTCGATGCGCTTAAATCGATTCGTGGTGTGTTAACCGAGTCTAACAGCGATAAGAGCTTCTTTAGCTTGGCGCTAGGCATCGACATCAATACGCTTGCGCCATCGATTGGTCAAATTTGGACAGAGATAACTCAGCCACAATACCAATGTGCGCTGCTGAGCCAAATGCAAAAAGACATGGGCGGACAAAACCCGGCGGCAGCGGTGAGCATGGGCTCTGGCATGCTGAATGGGTTGAAAGGGTTGAGCATGCAACTGTTCGATCTGAACATCAATCCTGATGCACAGTTTGGCGAAGTGTTTAGCCAAATGGATGGCATGTTTACTCTGTCTGCGAAAGATCCAAACATGTTGATTCAAACTGCGCAAATGCTAGTTCCTGAATTGGCGCAGCTTCAACTGCAACCAGACAATCAACCTGTAAACGTAAGTGACTTGTTAGAGATGCACACTGGCATGAAGATGGACGTGTTTGCACGCTTAAATGGCAGCCACCTAACGCTATACAGCGGCGAGTACGCGGCAGAAGCAAGCAAGGACGTGATGGCTCAAGAGTTGAAGCCAAACGGTTTGTTGAGCTTTAGCATGGACTCAGAGCGTATTCTGGAAGTGTTAGAAAAAGCATCAATGGCGACAGGCCAGCCTCTTCCCGAAGACGTGCTAGTGAGCTTCCAAAACGAGCTAACGGGTGGCATGAAGATGGACGTTACTGACAAAGGCATCGGTTTTGAGTTTGATTACCGCAGCTCAGCTAAAAAGGTGAGCGTTGCCCAGCAGTAAACGCAACAAGACTTGAAACCCTACGAAAACGCCCACGAAATACAGTGGGCGTTTTTCTTTCTTCAATTAAGTCGGTGACATTAGCTGGCTTTCTCTGCCACCTCTCGGTGTTGTTGCGCTTCTTCAGTGTTGAACCCACGTAGAATATTGGTCAAGGTGATGGCGGTAAACAGCACTACAACCAACGACAAATGCCACGCTTCACTCAATCCAAGTTGCACCAGCGTCATACTCACCAAGGAAGACACCACCATTTGACCGCCGCCAGACATGGCTGCCGCCGCGCCCGCTTGTTCTTTGTATGGTTGCATCACAAGTGCTTGTGCACAAGGCAACGCAATGCCATTGCCAAGAATCATCAACAATTGTCCAATCATCAAATACAAGGGTTCTACCGGGCAGAAAAACAACCACAGTGCCGCACTGATATGCAAAACAGGTGTGCAAAGCAACATTTTCTTATTTCCGATGACGGGGCGGATGCGGTTACAAATGGTTGTGCCGCCGAGCATACCTAACGCGGGGATCAGTGCCCACATGGCGTATTCGTCCGATGTCATCCCGATTTGGTCTTGCATGATAAAAGGCATCACGGAGACGGTCGTGATCATCAAGCTGAAGTTGAGCCAACTGATGCTCGCAAAGCTCATAAAATATCGAGACGAGAGCAAATCACGATACTGCACCAACATTTTGGCTGGGGAAGGGATTGCAGAGCGTCGTGTGATGGTCTCTTTGAATCGAAACGCAATGATGATCCAAGCGAGTGACACGTAACCCAACAATGAAATGAACACCATGCTCCAGCCAAAGTGGAAGTTAATGAACCCACCAATCACAGGAGCAATCAACGGCGTGATGGACGCTGCCATAGCAATGTAAGACATCGCGACGGGAAGCTCATTCCCGCTAAACTGGTCGCGAGTAGAAGCCCGAGCCAACACCGCGCAGCAACCCGTCCCCAAGCCTTGCAAAAAGCGGCCTAAGACCATGCCTGTAAACGTATGGCTCCAGAAAATGATCATCAGCAAGCCAGACATTGCGATCAGCAAACCAGCGAGTAGCACTTTCTTGCGCCCTAATGCGTCGGACATTGGGCCATAGATGAACTGGGAAGGGCCAAATCCAAGTAGATAAATACTCACGAGGAGCTGCGCTTGATCGAGTGAAACTGAGAAGTCTTTGGCGATCCAAGGTAGGGAAGGCATCACTAAACCCATGCTCAGTTGGCCAACACTGATGATCAAACATGCCAATAGAATCGTGCGGAAATTGATGGGACGGTTCATGATGATTCACCATCGGCGAATCCGGCATTTTTTCGCGTTCTTAGAGCGCCATCTTCATCAAACTCGCTCAATTTTGCTTTGACTCGTTTAACCGTCGACAAGCTGACATCGCATTGCTCTGCCACGCTTAACAGCGTGTTCCCTTCTAATAGTAACGCCGCGATGAGCCGATGTTTTTCCCGGTCAGCAGGGCGGCCACGGAACTTCTGTTTCCACAAATCTGGTTGATCTTTAATGGCTTGGCGGCCTTGCTCTGCCGCGAACAACCGATGTTGAATTTGTACCTTTCCATAACCTGATAGCAAAGCGAGTAACGTTTTCGTCTGTTCTGAGTCAGGTTCAAACGTCAATGGTTCACATACGGTTTTTAGTGTGACGCCTTTTTCAAGCAAGGCTCGAATGGCGTTGAGAGCCTGACTAAAATCGCGACCAAATGCTGTCAGCCACCACATCACGATGGTGTCGCCAGATTGAATCGTATTGCTAAGTTTTTGAAACGCTTCTCTTTCTGAAGGGGGAACGCAGCCACGAATTTTATCTTCAAAATGCAGCGCATCAGGAGCGGCCTCGCGCAACGCAGCAAGGTGCTCACTGTGGGCTTTATTTTTTGGAGAGTAGCGCGTGTATATATAAGTCGCCATGACCGCATTCCTCATTGGGTTGGTTCATATACTGTAATGGTCCATAAATATACAAGGGTTCATTAATGCTTACAACACTAAATGAGCTATTTAAGTTTTCTTAGAGCATATCCCAATTATCTAGGTGATGAGTTTTATGGCTGACTGGTGTTCAAAGATTTATGTTGGGGTATCTGTCTGCAAGCAATGAAAAAAGCCGATACAGATGTTTGTATCGGCTTTTTATTTTAGGTGTTGTATTGGCTAGCTTTGCAATGGCTCACCTTGTGGCGAATTTGGCTTTGGCTGGTAATGCAAAATCACCATCGAGGTCGGTGACAGCAAGACTTCACCTTCTGCGTGCCCAGGATTGAGGTTGCGCACATTGGTATCACAAATCGTTACCCATTCTTGATTACGCTCGTTTGGCAGCTTAAATCGCGCAGTGGCGTTCGTTTGGTTGATGAGGTAAACCAACTCTTGTCCGTCTTTACCAATGCCTAAGTGAAGCGCTACGGAGCTTAATCGGTTCCAGTCGTCGTGTTCCATTAATCGGCCATCGGTTCGACGCCAGAAAATGCGGTTGTTGTTGCGATTTTCGCCGCTGAAAGCACGGATGAAAGGCACCATGTATTGGTGACGGTTTGCGACCATTTGCGCCATCCAAGTTTTGAAGTGCGCTTTACGCTCTGTCTCGCTCCAGTTGATCCAACTGGTTTTATTGTCTTGGCAGTAGGCGTTGTTGTTGCCACCTTGCGAGTGTGACAATACATCGGCGGTCAAAATGTGCGGAATACCAAACGCAAAGAGCAAGCTCGCAATCAGGTTGCGTTTTTGCTTCTCACGCGTGGCGATGATCATGATGTTTTCCGTCTCGCCTTCTACGCCGTAGTTTTCTGAGCGGTTGTCACCGTGGCCATCGCGGTTCTCTTCGCCATTGGCTTCGTTATGTTTGTGCTTGTAAGAGACTAAATCTTGCAACGTGAAGCCATCGTGGTAAGTGATGTAATTTACCGTGAGTTTGTATGGCCAGTTGGCGGCGCTGTAGATATCGCGAGAACCCATAAGGCGAGTGGCAAACTCTTTCAAATAGCCTTGATCACCACGCCAAAAACTGCGGGAAATATCGCGCAGCTTGTCGTTACATTCGTTCCAACCAAATGGGAAGTTACCAACTTGATAGCCATTAGGGCCAATATCCCACGGCTCGGCAATCAATTTGGTTTCACGCAAAATCGGGTCTTGAGCGACGGCTTTGAAAAATGCCGCTTCCGGGCTGTAATCATCCCCTTGACGTCCCAAAGTGGCGGCCAAATCAAAGCGGAAACCGTCGATTTTGAACTCGCTAACCCAGTAACGCAGCGTGTCCATAACTAGGTTTAATGCTGGTTGATAGGTGAGATCGACCGTGTTGCCACAACCTGTGTAGTTGGCGAAGTGATTGCCGTGTTTGATGTAAAAGCGAGAATCGAGCGCTTTGAGATTAAACACCGTCGCCCCTTCGCCTCCTTCTGCTGTGTGGTTGTAAACCACATCCAGAATCACTTCGATCCCATGCTTGTGCAGCTCACGAATGGTGGTTTTGAGCTCGGTTACCGCGTCTTTTTCTGCGTAACGAGGATCGGGCACCATAAACAAATAAGGGTTGTAACCCCAATAATTGACTTTACCCATCTCCAATAAATGTGGCTCATGCATGCACGCGGCGATAGGTAGCAATTGCAACGTGTTGATGTTTTGCTGTTTGTAAAACGCCAGCATTTGAGGTGAAGCAAGGCCAAGATACCGCCCTTTGGTGGTTGCACTGACTTCTGGATGTAATTGCGTAAGCCCTTTGACGTGCGTCTCAAACAGCACCATGTCCTCTCTCGGGATACGAGGATTATCCGTCTCCTGCCAGTCGAAAGTGTCTTCAATCACGACGCATTTCGGCATATCAAAACTTTTGGCTGGAGTATAAGGAGGATGGTAGTGAAGGGCTTTATCTAAAGATTTGGCGTAAGGATCAGAGATGAGTAATGGTTCATCTCTATGTGTGACAACGTAACCATATTTTTGCCCCGGTTTGATATCGGGAATAAAGGTATGACGTATACCCGCATATTCATTGGGTAAGTCATGCAAACTATAGCTGCCATCGCTTGCAAACAATGCCAGCTGGATATCTTTTACACCCGGAGCATGAATAGAGAAGTTACAGCCTTCTTTATTTAACGTTGCGCCTAGGGGGTAGGGGCGAGAGAAAAGTCGTGTCATCGGAGATACTTTATTTATTATTTATTGCTACCTTTAGGAAACTATAAGTTAAAAACTTTGTCTTACTAAGGTCAACCACCTTAAATAGAAAAATATTCGTGTAATTTAATTACTTTAGATGACGACTTCGGGTCAAAAATATGAATTAGCTATCACTTTGTAGCGGCTCAAAACCGAAGAAACTTACTAATTCCTCCCTAGATTGGTGATCTGACTCGAAAAAACACCATGCGGTAATTTCTCTACTCCCTTCTCATCCCCCCTAAATTAGTTTGGGGCGGAGGAAGTCATCCTTGTACCCCTCGGGTAGTCTTATAACTGTTGAAACAAACGGGGATTCGTTCCCATCTTACCTCTCTTTCTTTAGGTGCGTTTTTACTGCCTATATTCACCTGAGGGCGAGCAGGGAAGACAGAATTATAAATACCCTTAATGGAGTTAAGAATGAAAAAAGTAAGTGTAATTGCAGCTGCTGTTGCTGCAACTTTAGCTGCTGGTTCTGCTTTCGCAGTGGACTTCCACGGTTACATGCGTGCTGGCGTTGGCGTGAACGCTGACGGTGGTCAACAACTAACATTCGAAAAGAACAAGGTTGGTCGTCTAGGTAACGAGAGTGATATTTACGGCGAGATTCAATTAGGTAAAGAAGTTTACAACAACAACGGTAAAACGTTCTACGTAGACTCTATGATCGCAATGACTTCTAACGGTTCAAACGACTGGGAAAGTACTTCAACTAACTGTGGTATGGACGGAAACAACGTGAAATGTGTAGACGATGCACAATTCGCTCTACGTCAGTTCAACGTTCAAGCTAAAGGCCTACTAAACTTTGCTCCAGAAGCGACACTTTGGGCTGGTAAGCGTTACTACCAACGTCATGACATCCATATCTCTGACTTCTACTACTGGAACATCTCTGGCGCGGGCGCTGGTGTTGAAGGTATCGAAGCAGGTCCAGGTAAAGTTTCTTTCGCTTGGGTTCGTAACGACCGTGGCGATATCGTAGATACAGGCAACGACGGCGGCGCAACAAACGTTAACACTCTAGACGTACGTTACGCAGGTCTTCCTCTATGGGACAACGGTTCTCTAGAAATGGGCTTGAACTACGCGATTCTTAACGAAACTGACGCTGCGCCAAACAGCACTAAAGATGCGAAAAACGGCGTAATGTTCACAGCAGAGTTGACTCAAGGTCTAGACTCTGGTTTCAACAAAACTGTATTCCAGTACGGTACTGAAGGCTACTCAAAAACAATGGCGTTCTACGGCGACGGTAGCTGGTACGGTGCAGAAGCGGATAATGGTGCATCTGGTTACCGCCTAATCAACTGGGGTGTAATCGGCATGGGCGACAGCTGGGAAATGGGTCACCAACTAGTATACGGTGTTGGTGAAGACATGTGGGCTGGCCAAGACAAGTGGGAAACAATGTCTGTTGTTGTTCGTCCAATGTACAAATGGGATGACAACCACAAAACTATCTTCGAAGCTGGCTACGCTATCGACGATAACGACGGCGAAGAAAACAAATACGGTAAGCTAACTGTTGCTCAAGCATGGTCTGCTGGCTCTAGCTTCTGGGCTCGTCCTGAAATCCGTGTTTACGCTTCTTACCTAACGGCTGACAAAGAAGACAACTCAAACACATTTGATAACGGTCGTTCAGACGATACGTTCCAATTCGGTGTACAAGCTGAAGCTTGGTGGTAATCATCTAACCACTAAGTCCTAAATTGTCCTAGAATGATACAGCCAGAACCTATCTGGCTGTATTTATTTCAAAAACAATAATGAGTCGAGGTAGACAGTAATGAGAAAATGGCTTGCTCCCGTACTGCTGGGCATGTTGGCTACTGGTTGTGCGTCCGTAGAACAAGTAGAGATGAGTCCAAAAGGTCAGCAACAAGTAATCACTCAATCGGGTGATATTCAATGGGTACCGCTTAATGTGCCTGTGGTTACTGAGTTCGCTTTGACTGATAAAAGCCAAATGCTGTTGGATGGCAACAGTGCTGGCGCAATTGCAGCGTTCGCTCTTCCGGGCAATCGTGGCAGTCTCGATATCAAATTAGAGACATTCGTAAGTAAAGAACTTCAATTTTATGCTCCAAATGTCGCAGTGATGAACTCGGCAGGAGAAACCATTTACCAAGCCGATTTCTCAAAGTTTAAGTACGAACCAGCAAAACTGTTGGACAACGATAAATTCGTACTTGATCTCAATGTGATTCCAGACATGACAGGTAATGATCTGCATGTATTGGTTTACACGACTTCCGCCGATCTAAAAGGAAGTACACAAGTTCTACACCCTGCAAAAGCCTTCGCCATGGCGCGCCATACTCAGCCGCCAGATATTGCAGACCCTCTCGCGAAACATAGCCCATTGGGTCAGTTCCGCTTTTCGGTATCCGCGAATGATATCGTGAATACCAAGATTGTTGCGAAAAACGACAACATTCCTCAAGGTTCGGATCTCACTAGCTACTACCACAGCTCTATTGAAGCGGCAGTCGCAGCGAACGATATTCCGAAAGCACTCACCTTGCTTGATGAAGCAAAAGAGCTAGGTATTGAAGGCGCACAAGAAGTGTTTGTGAAAGCCGTAAATAAAAAATAATCGAATATAAAAGGTCAGCGAAATGCTGGCCTTTTTTCATAGAAAATAAACTAATAAAAATACCCCTACATAGAGTTACCTTATTCACATAATTATTTTTATTGCTTTGTTTTTTATATTGGTTAGATCAATAATTAATGACAGTTCCTAACTTATATTTTTAGCTTAGGAAACAAATAAAACTCTCGAAGTGATTTAAATTCTCAAGCCGACGATATTTAGCGTTCGATATTTCCATTTTAATAACGATTAATATTTATTTTAGTCGTTGAGTTTATTTTGCTTTGGATATACTAAAAAGGAATTACGTGAAATGAACATGATGAAGACCTCTCTTGCTGCTGCCCTACTTGTTGCCTTAGTAGGTTGTCAATCGACGGCAGAACCTGAATCGGCCGCAGAGCCAGTTGTTAATATGTCTCAAGACGAAGTGGTTGCTTTCATGAAAGCGTGTGACAACCCAGATAGCACGGCGAAAGGACCAATTTCTAAACCACTATTTGTGGTGGGTACGTTTGCGGATTCCGATTGGAAACACGTGCCTCAGCGTCAATACACTTACAAAGGGAATAACTTCTACCAAGCGGTGGTTCAAGAAAAAGTAGGCTCATACAAAATGCAGTATGCGACCGAGTTGTGGTTCCCACAATTTACTGCAAAAGGAAATAGAATGAACGTTGGTGAATTAACACCATTAACGTTTGGTGGTTACGGTACTGATACGGTTGTGGATATTAAAGAAGATGGTAAGTATGTCTGGAGCCTTCAGTTTGAAGGAAAAGGCAAACCTGTTCATGTCATGGTAAATAAGTGCCAATAATATTCCATTCAGTTATTTAAAATCTGTTTTTATTTATTAACCCCTACATGGAAAACATGTTGGGGTTAATTTTATTACTCAAATGTTTATAGGTTATTTGAGTAAATTAGGGAGAGTAAAATGCGTAATGTTCTACGTAACCATCGCCTGTATCGATCGTTGCTTGCGTTAAGTGTGATGGGTGCTTTATCTGCGTGTAATTCTTCTGGTGGCGACAGTAATAGCAGCACGCCGCTACCGGATACGAGTTATGCTTGCCAAGCCAATGTCATGACGCAAAGTAACCAACTTCGTACTTATCAAATCATGGTAGAGAGCTTTGTGGATGGTGATGCAAGCATTGGTCACGGTACAGGTTATGGCACCAGCCATCACAATGGTGATTTGCAAGGGGTGATTGATTCACTCGATTACATCCAAGACTTAGGGATGAATGCGATTTGGTTGACGCCAGTTTTTGAGTCAGAAGCGATAGCAGGACAAGATCATTGGGCGGATCGTTTGGACGCCACCGGCTATTTTGCGACAGACTACTTTAAAATCGACCCTAAATTTGGTGACTTAGCGACCGCGAAAACTCTAGTCGAAGAAGCACACAAACGCGGTTTGTACGTATTTTTTGATGGCGTATTTGGCCACCATAAGAATGGTTTGATCAAACCCTCACCTTCCGGCTTGTTACCTTCTGGCTCAAGCCATCCCGTTGATTACCCAGCCAGTCTCGATTTCTACAAAGAGGTGGCGACGTATTGGATCAAAGAACTCAAGATTGACGGCTGGCGTTTAGATCAAGCCTATCAAGTTCCGACAGACGCATGGACACAACTTCGTAAAGCTGTCGATGAAGCCTCACAAAGTGTGACGTACACCAATAGCAAAGGCGATCAAGTGAATCCGTTGGGTTACATGGTGGCAGAGATTTGGAAAGGGGAGTCTGAGATCGCGAATGAGGCGTATGGATCGAACAGCGATCCAGCATTGTGCTCTGCGTTTGACTTCCCTATGCGCTATCGCATCGTTGAAACTTTGGCCGTGAATGAGAGTGGCGTGGGTGGTCGCGGAGTGGATTGGCTAGACAACGGCTACAGCACACACAACCAATATCCAACACATGCGCAGCCGAATTTGATGATCGGCAACCATGATTTAGTGCGCTTTGGTGACTTGTTGCAGCGCGGAAACTTGGCGGATGTGAATGATGCAGAATATTGGTTACGCCATAAAGCCGCGTTTGCTTTCCAAGCTGCGTACACTGGGCCAATCACATTGTACTACGGCGATGAAATCGGGGATCAAGTGGATGGTTTTGCCGCAAAAGAAGACAACAACACCTGTGCTATTCAAGGTTTGTGCGATGATCACGTTGCGCGCAGCAGTGCGAAAATTGAAGGCGTGACGGCGACGCTTGATGCAAACCAAGCCGATCTCAAAGCTTATGTGACATCGCTGATGACAATGCGCGATACGCATCCCGCACTTTATCAGGGGTCACGCACGAATTTAGTTGCGAGTAACGGCAGTTATGTGGACTTGAAACAATCTGGTTCAGACAAAATCTTGTTTGCGCTAAATACCTTAGAGAGCGCGAGAACCGTCATTCTTGCTCAGGAGAGTGTTGGCACAGGTGAGCTGGTGGATTTACTCACGAATGAAAAAATTGCTCCGAGCAATGGTCAATATCAACTTCCGATGTCGCCATTACAAGGGCGATTCTTTGCGGTAACTCCCTAAGGAATCATCCAGCATTGCCGTTCATCGGTTGAGCTGCACAGAACTTTTCTAATACACAAGCCAAGTGTTGTTGCTGACCCCCATAGGCGCACACTTGGCTTTTTTCGCTCTACTTCTCTCCTTTCTTCTCAACTTCTCAATGGTTTTTACCAGAGTGCGGATAACTAGCTACCTCGCGTTTTGTTCAGGTATTTTGCTGTTAATCCGTATGATATTTGTGAGATAAGCTGCACATTAAAAAGCAAATTAACACTCGTGCAACGTAAAAGTGTGACTTACGGGTTATTTATGCCTAACTAATATGTTTATCGTGTGTGGGATTTACATAACTAATGGAAAAGTATAATGAAATCCATCACAGCTCCTCTTTGTCTCCTTGCTGCCGTTAGCTCTCCGCTTGCGTATAGCCAAATTCTTAATGGTGACTTTGAACAGTGGAATGGCAATGCACCTACGCAGTGGTCAGTGATTGACGCTGGCATCGCGGTGTTGCCAAGCAGCGAACAAATCAAATCGGGCGGCTTGGCTGCTCAAGTCGTCGTGAACACGGGAACCAAGAGCAACACCGACTTTTTGCAAACCATTAATGTGGAGCAAGGGAAAACCTATCCGTTCTCAGTCTCGGTGTATCACACTGAAGGGCATGTAAAAGCTCGATTGGTGGCAGACGGTTATCACGGCTACTCCAATCCGCAGCAAACGAATCAGTGGCAAGAACTCACACTCAATTACACCGCGACGACCACGAAAACCATCGATGTGGGATTGCGTTTTTATGATGAAGCGGGCTTTGACGGCTCAGAAGTGGTTTATGTCGATAACTTCCAACCGACCGAGACAAGCACGCAGCCTCCCGTAGAGAGCTGTAGTGATCACCAAGTGGTCTTGACTCTCACGACCGACAACTATGGTTCTGAAACGAGTTGGACGCTGAAAAACAGCCAAGCCGAAGTACTGTTCTCTGGTCAGGGTTATGAGTCGGCAACCACCGTTGAAAAAAGCATGTGTTTAGCCGACGGTGACTACCAGTTCACCATTCAAGATGAGTATGGTGACGGCATTTGTTGTGGAAGTGGCGCGGGTTCGTACACGTTGATGGAAGGAGCCAAGACCCTTGCTTCTGGCGCTGAGTTCGCCAAAAGCGAAACCACTGATTTTACGTTAGGTGACACCACCACGACTTCACCAGTGGTTGATGGGTATTATCAAGCCGCGTCTGGCAAGACAGGCTACGCACTCAAAACGGCGTTGTTTAACATCATCAATAATCACTCCAGCCGAGGCTATTCAGCGATTTGGACTTTGGTAAAAGACGCAGATTTGGATAACTACTACGAGAAAGACGGCTCCATCCTCGATATGTATTCAGAGAAGCCTGCGGGCAACGACGCAGTGAGTTTCACGAAAGTAACCGACCAATGCGGTCAATACAGTCAAGAAGGGGATTGCTACAACCGTGAACACTCGTTCCCGAAAAGCTGGTTTGGTGGAAAAGTTGAACCGATGAACTCAGACGGTCACCATTTGTTTGCCACCGATGGTTATGTAAACGCCAAACGTAGCAACTGGCCATTTGGCGAAGTGGGCACCTCGACTTATGTTTCCAGCAATGGTTCTAAGCTAGGTCAAGCGAGCACAGCACTGGGTTATTCAGGCACCGTGTTTGAGCCGATTGATGAGTTTAAAGGCGATTTTGCGCGCGCGTATTTTTACATGGCAACCCGTTACGAGAACGTGATTGGCAATTGGGAGAACAACACGAGCAACTCTGACGCGGTGTTGGATGGCACCAGTACGAACGTATTTGAACCTTGGATGCTAAACATGCTGAAACGTTGGCACAAAAATGATCCTGTTAGCGCGAAAGAAATCCGTCGCAATGACTTGGTGTTTGAGTTCCAAGGAAACCGCAACCCGTTTATCGATCATCCTGAATTTGTTGAGCAAATTTGGGGGAATTAACGCGCAATTGGTTTCAACATTGCGAGTCAATCTCACGGCAGACCATTGAGAATAGGAAA
Organism: Vibrio sp. VP6; assembly: GCF_028823755.1. Lineage (NCBI taxonomy): Bacteria > Pseudomonadati > Pseudomonadota > Gammaproteobacteria > Vibrionales > Vibrionaceae > Vibrio > Vibrio sp. VP6. The sequence continues at coordinate 125,330 of NZ_JAPEID010000002.1, read as the reverse complement.
GGGGAAGCATAATGCTTCCCCTTGTATTTACGGATGTTGTGAAAACTGGAGAACTCAGTTCTTCGTGACGGTTACGATTGGCGCTGACTTGTCAGCCGCATTGAAATGGAAGTTGTAATTTCCTGCTTCTGCAATCGCAATTTTTAGGTTTGCACTACCGCCACCGACTTCCATCGTCAGTGCTTTACCAAGCTCAACACTGCCTTCGCCGCCGAAGTTGGTGTCTGCTGCCCAGTCTGCACTTGCAATCTTCATCTCGTAGCTACCCGCAGCTAAGTCAATGTCTAGCGAGTAAACATCATTGGCGACGTAGCTGAACTTCGCTGCTGAATCTTGCGCCGGAGTGTCCCAACTTGTGATGGTGCCACGTAGGTACAGTGCTGTTTCACCAAACGTTGGCGCATCCGCAGATTTGGTTACGGAAACCACAGGTTTTTCAACTTTCTCATCTTGAACGTATAGCGCGTTCAGTGTGAAGTTGTACTTGCCTGTTTCTGCGACGGTGAGTTTACAGTTTTCGTCTGCACCTAGCTCCAGAGAGCCGCTGCCCACTGTTGCCACAGAACAACCGATGTTCGGATTTGCCCAACCTGTATCTGCAAATTTGAACTCGTGGCTGCCTGCTTCAAGTACGCCTGTTACTGAGTACATGCCGTTGCCAATGAAAGTCATTGCCCAGTCGCTGTTGTCTGACCAATTGTTCATTGTGCCTTTCACGTAAACCACGGTTTCACCGAAAGGAGGAATGCTCGATACGTCTTTGTTGTCCGTATTGACTGGCAGACCCGCACCTTGCGCGCCGTCTTGTGGCTGTACGAATACCGCAGTAGTCAGTGCTGGCACAGTGAAGGTTTCATTTGCGAAGCTTGCGCCTTTCACGATGTCATCTGCAGAGTTTTGTTGAACTTCATGCAGCTCGAAACCTGTCGCGCCTTTCACGACAAATGATTTCTCTGTTGATGTTGAGTTCACCACAGCAACGATCGCATCGTATTTCGAATCCAAATCGGCACCTGCTGATTTACCATCGTCGATAGACATAACGATCAAGCCTTCCACTTGGTCTTTACCAACGTTGCGGAAGTCAACACGGTTCATGACTTCTTGAGCGGTATCTAAGCGGAACAGTTCACTTGAACTACGGATTTTTAGTAGTTCTAGGAATTGTTGTTTGGTTAGCTCAATATCGGTTGCATCTGGCTTCGCTGTCGTATCAGAAACGATCTTCTTGATCAGCTCCCAGTTTGCGCCGTCTTTGTCTTCACGAGGCAGACCTACGTTCCAGTTGTTGTCACTGCCGTCAAAGAAGACGCGGTTGAACCAGTCACCAGAATCGTAAGAGTCGCGCTGCATCGATTTAGAACGCAGCAGCTCAGAACCCATGTGGATGAATGGGATACCTTGGCCAAGCATTACTGTTGATAGCGAGACGGATTGCATGCGTGCACGATCTGCAGAAGGAGTCGCAGTCGCAATCTTGTACGCGTTGTTATCCCACAGTGTTTGGTTATCGTGCTTAGACACGTACGAGATGTTTTCTGATGGCACTTTTGTGTAGCCTGCTGGCGCACCATTGTAATCAACGTTCTTACCTAGTTTAGTGTCGCCTTTGTAGTCTAGAAGAACGAAGTCAGCCAAGTTACCCGCCATGCCTAGACGAACCAAATCTTGGTTGTGTAGACGACCATTCACCGATTCTGCGTCCACTTTGGTTTCTTCATTCGCGTAAGCCGCGTTACCAAAACCTTGGTTGAAGCGAAGTGGATGCTTACCTTCTGAATCGACACCGCCATCAAATGGGCTACCGCCACGAACAGCGTCACGCAGACGATCCGAGAACGTACCGATTTCAGTGCCAGCCATGTTTAGCTGAGTAGCTTGATCAAAACGAGCGTTGTTAGACACTTCACCAAAGTCCCAACCTTCACCGTAGAACAAGGTGTTTTCGTCAATCTTGCGGATTTGCTCAAGTGCGTAGACCATCACATCTTTTGGCTGGTGGCCCATTAAGTCGAAACGGAAACCGTCAACTTTGTAGTCGTCCGCCCACACTTTCAATGAGTCAACCATCAGTTTACCCATCATCAAGTTTTCTGTTGCAGTGTTGTCACAACAGGTTGAGTTTTCTACGCCGCCAGTGTTGACGTTAAGACGGTGGTAGTATCCTGGGACGATTTTATCTAGAACGGATTTGTCGTTAATGCCAGAGGCATTGGTGTGGTTGTACACCACGTCCATGATCAGCTTCAGCTTCATTTTGTGTGTTGCTTGCACCATTTCACGGAACTCAAGAATACGTTTTGAGCCGTTTGGATCGGTCGCGTAGCTGCCTTCTGGCACCGTGTAATGGAATGGGTCGTAACCCCAGTTGAAGCTGTCTAGCATGCGCAAATCGTTCATCAGTGCTTGCGCAGAACCGGTGGCTGGATCGTAGCTGTTTAGCACATCTTCAATCACTTTCCCGCCATCAACTTCGTCACAGACAGACGCTTCTGGTTTGATGCCACACAATTTACCTACGGTGTCAGTAATATCGACGCGGTTCGCCGCTTCTTCATCAACCGTAGCAATATCGAACGCTGGCAGGATGTGAAGCGTTGTTAAACCTGCGTCTTTTAGTGCTTGCAAGTGAGAGACCGATTCGCGGTCTGCTTCTGTGAGTGCTAAGTACTTACCGTTGTATTCTTTGGTGCCTTTTGTATCGTTAAAGCTGAAGTCACGAAGGTGTGATTCGTAAAGTACGTGGTCTTCATCTTTTTTAACGGTTGGGCGTTCGTAGTCGCTCCAGCCTTGTGGCATCAAGCTTGGATCATCCAAATCGATCACTTGAGAGTACATCGAATTTTTCGACAAGCTCAGAGAATATGGATCTGTGACCAAGCGAGTTTCGATGACGCCCGTTGTTGGGTGGTAAACTTTAACTTTGTAACGGTAGTATTTGTTGACGACGTTGCTTTGCGCTTCAGAAACCCAGATACCGGTTGCTGAATCTTCTTTCATCGCAACGGTCGTTTCTTCTTTCAGATTCTCGTCATAGATGATCAGAGCAACGTCTTGCGCTGTTGGAGCCCAAAGCTTGAAGGTTGCTGCGCCGCCTTCCACAATCGCACCGAGTTCTTGGCTAATTGCGTTACCTGCCTTGGAGTCGGCAAACACCGCATCCAAAACGCCCGGCTTTTGCACTTCAGTTGCAGAAATAACGTCGCCATTTGCGTTGTACGCCACCATAACGATTTGTGATTTCAGAATCGTACGTAGGGTTGCATCGTCCACATCAATGCCAGCAGCTTGAAGGCTTGCAAGGTGGCGGAAACGAGATTTAAGACCGTCAGACAAATCGCCCGCTTTGGTCAGCTCAACAGCTGTACCGCCAGAGATTTGCTTGTCTTCATCCATTTGGATGTCGTTGGTCAAGCTGTAGAACAGCTTCATGGAATCAGCATTGGCTGCCGCTTCCCATGCGATAGTGTTGGCATCTAACCAATGCGCTTTTTGACCATCAATATCGACTGGACGTTCTTCGATTGGCTCGTAGTAAAGCTCGCTGCTGCCGTGGAAGCCAAATAGACCTTTAGAGTCGCCAATTTTGGTCAGCTCCACTTTTGAGTTTGAGCTGCCGAAGGCTTTCTCATCGCCTTTGTGCAGAATGAAGTTCATACATTCGTGCGGATCAGACGCATCTGGGTTCACTTTCAGTACGTAGTAAGCGCCGTAGGTGTCGTTGATGCCGTCGAATGGACGCGGTGCAGACCAGTCCGTACCTGTGCCAGCAATACCCATGGCTTCTAAGTCGGTGCTGGTACAGCCTTCGCCGTTCCACAAGTGCAAGCCCCAACCTTCGTAGTCGCTTGCCGTTGATGCGGATGCAATATCACGCTTGTAGTAAATGACAACCTCGTTCTCTCCCGCAGGGTATAGGCCAGAGCCTGGGTTCGTGGTGTCGTCGCTTGTGCTATCGCTGCCACAACCGCTGATGACCGCGATGGAAATCAAAGGCAGTACGGTTTTGGCAATCGTTGATAATTTGAATGTTTTATTGTCCACGTTTACAAATCCATTGTTATTGAATTGATATAACGGACGTGCGGTATTTCGTGGCTCTAAAGCTCGAAGCGCTACACGCCCTATTTGGGGCAAGATGCCGAAAAGGAAATGTTCAACTAGATGCTAATACACTGAATCATCAGCAAAATGTGAGAGCAGGCTGTTAAGTTTTTTACAAGTAAAAATTTTCTGTCACAGTCGATTTTGTTCACAAAATAAATAATAAAACGGTCGCATAGTGAGATATTCCGCACACCATCAAAATGTAAATTTTTATAGGAGGAGTAAGGGGGGATGATAGGGGAGGAGAATATCTCAGCCCCAAAACTGTGATTAACTTCTATAAAAAACAGGGTGATATTTCGCCTTTAAAAATAAGTTACGCTGATATTGAATAAAATAACGCCAACAGACACTTAGAAGCTTCAGATTTTGCGGTAATGGTCGTTATATAATAAAGGCTGTCGATATTGGTCGGCATGTGATTTTCAAGACTCCCCGGTAGGGAGTTCATTTGGGCCCTGACTAAAAAAGAGGCTATCTATGAGTAGTATGGGCATTGCCATTGCGGCAACTGGCCTTTCACTCGTCCTGATATTTGTTTGGATGATCTCATTGTCGATGCGAAGGCAACGGCTGGAGACCGAGAGGAAAGCGCGTGAAGCTGCGTATCGCAAAGCGATGCAAAAGGCGCGCGAGCAAGAACGCAAAGAGCGTGAGTTTAAAGCAGAAACTGGCCACATCCCGACGATTTTGTTTTTAGCGAAAGAAGCTGAGCGGGACAACGTTCGACAAGCGCTGTATTGGTACGACAAAGCGGCGAAGTTGGATAACGTGACAGGCATGTACGGCATTGTGCGCCTTAGTGAGCGCATGCGAGAAGATGTGATCTTAAAAGAGCAGGCGAACTTTTGGCGAACTGCCATCGCGGGCATGGAAGGTGATATTGAAGCGAAGTTCACGACAGGTAAAGCACTGGTGTTTGGTCGAGGGGTAGAGAAGAACATCCCGAAAGGCCACCAACTCATCGAGACGGCGGCCGAAGAAGGTTGCGTTGCTGCGATGCTTTACATGGGAGAGTGGCAGCTCTCGCCTGAAAATACTTCAGGCCATAAAGCCGATGCACTTTACTGGTTTATGAAAGCGGCAGAAAAAGACAGTGCAGAAGGAAAAATTCAAGTCGGCTTGTGTTATCTAAACGGCATTGGCGCAGACAAGAGCATGGTGAAAGGTTGCTATTGGCTGGAACGTGCTGCTGAGGGCGGCAGCGCAGAAGCGATGTACCATGCAGGCGAAGCATGGAAAGACAGAGGCAAAACAGGCAATGCGATTGCGTATGTTTGGTTGTTTCTTTCTGCCAATATGGGTTATCAACCAGCTCGCACCCTTCGCGATGAAGTGGCGGCGAACATCGGTGTGGATGTGGTGGTTGGACTTCAATCCATAGCGAAGCCTCTGCAAAGAAAGCTCGCATCTGGCATGGTGAAAAAGCACTCGATCATTCGTGCGCTGAACAAGGTGTACAAACGTGACGTATATTTCCCTGGCGAAGAAGAGCTTAACGAGGTGTTAAGTGACGAGCACAAATCTGGGGCGAATACGTGGGAAGAGACGACGGAGCTGAACTTCGAACCGGATATGACAACGGTCACAACAGAAGATCAATCAGCGAAACCACCTGAGCAGAAAACTCCTTCCAAAGATGTGCTCGATTTTACGCAGAATTTTTTACAACCTTAATCTTCGAAGAGCCTCAGTAATGAGGCTTTTTTATTGCCTGATAACAGCTACTGGCAAGCTCCTCTAGGCGATGCTACCCTCTCTCTTCCCATCCCTGTTTTTACAACAATCTCTATATAGAGACGAGTACACTGTTTTTAAGACGTTTGCGTGTTTTCTCTTCGCATCGAGTCCTGAATCCCGATGTTCGCTTCTATATGTACCAACGCTGCAAACATGGTCAAGCGGTCATGGTTGAGTGTTGCGAAGATCTTAATTTATTCATTTGCATATTATTTATTCGATTTCTCAACAGATTTTGTACGTTTAGTTCAGACTTTCTAGTTAAACCTAAAAATGGAGGGGAATCCCCCCTGTTTCAGAGATGGTTATTAAGCTCAAATCAAACATTTCCAATATCTAATTAACTGGAATTGGAAATTAATTTCGTGGCTATAAATAAAAGGCTAAAAAATACACTCATTACTTTATCTAATAATATTAATTAAAATTTGTACCTCTAAATCTAAATTTCTATTTTTGGTTTAAGATTTGATTTGTTGATTTTATTCTTAATTAGGCGCAAGATAATAAGCAAATAAAAATAGCGCATACTATGCGTATAAAAACATTCGGAAGTAACTTTTTCATTACATGTTTCAACAGAAAATGGAGCATATTCCATTTGCTCTGTTTTATTTCTATTAGAGATTTGTGTATGTTGAGAATCATTAGTGCAGATAAGTTCATCTCTTCAAGGTTCATCTTGGAATACAGCAAAGCGGAGTTTGCGTCTTTGTTGGGAGTTTCCGTAGCTAAGATAACCAATATTGAAAGTGGCAAATCTTCGATTCCCCCGGTGTACGATTACGCCATCAATCATTTACTCAGTGAGCATCCGTTCAAGGAAAGCGCAGTGGAAGCCCTTTGCTCTCATGAGACTCTTAACTTTGCCCGACGCATAGATGTGAACTCTAAGGTGCAACGCTTGTCCTGTAAGCGTTGCGATAGCCGTAGACTGCACGTTATGGCAGGAATGAGTGGGCTGTACTTTGTCGAGTGCATGGATTGTAAGCATACCATGTACTCGTCTGGTATCGCGGTAAAACGCTATCAACAGTGGTCCAACAATGGCGTAAAGCTAGATAGTCATTTATTTAATTGAATTGTGTTTCCTTTACACCTAAAGTAAAAAGCCATCAATACATGTGTTGATGGCTTTTTTATTATGTGTTTAAATTTAGTTAAAATTAAAATATTTATTATCCCTAATAATATAGTCCTACTAATTATATAGTGATAGAAATCTCAAAAATTTATTTTCTTGATATTTTATTTCTAACAACAATGGCTGTGGTCACACAATTTTTAATTATTTTTCCTTTTAAGCTTGGTTTCAATATCATTGGGCTATCAATTGGAAAGTGATGAAGATCGCGAAATTTTATTTCGAGAAAATAAGACTTTTAAATATGAAAATTTAATCACGAAATTTGTTTTTTGAATTTTAAATATCGTTTTCGTTTGTAATATCTGTACCTGTCAATTTTAAAGAACAAAAAAGAGATATTCCAAATGAAACGTTTAATTATAGGTGTTAGTAATTACATGCCAGAAGACTTCAGCTTATTAGCTGAATCTTTAGATGAACAATTTAATCGTCATTTACAACCTTTAGAGCAAGTTGAATTAACCGACGTTGGTGCGGCTATTATTACTTCAGCAGACATTAAAGCAGGTCTGCATAAAATGATTTCTGAAACGGGTTACGGTATTCCAGTTTTCTTAGTAACGGATGAAAACCCAGTTTCGGCAGAAGATTACGTTTGGCTAACTGGCGTTATCGATTTAGAAAGACAATCTATTGAGTACTACTGTCGTCAAATCAACGAAGCAGTAACCAAGTACGAATGTCGTCTGCTTCCTCCTTTCTTCAAGCAATTAACGCACTATGTTGAGATGGGTAACTCAGCGTTTGACTGTCCGGGACACCAAGGTGGTCAGTTCTTCAAAAAACACCCAGCTGGTAAACAATTCTACGATTTCTTCGGCGAAAACCTGTTCCGTAGTGACTTGTGTAACGCGGACGTAGATTTAGGTGACTTGCTGATCCACGAAGGTTCTGCACACCAAGCGCAAGCGCACGCTGCCAAAGTATTTAACGCGGACAAAACTTACTTCGTACTCAACGGTACTTCTGCTTCAAACAAAGTGGTGTGTAACGCGCTAGTAACTGAAGGTGATTTGGTACTGTTCGACCGTAACAACCACAAATCGAACCACCACGGTGCGTTAATCCAAGCGGGTGGTATGCCAGTTTACTTAGAAACGGCGCGTAACCCTTGGGGCTTCATCGGTGGTATGGATGAGCACTGTTTCGATGAAGAATACATTCGTGCTCAAATCGCGAAAGTGGATCCAGAACGTGCACGCGATGAACGTCCTTTCCGTCTTGCTATTATCCAGCTTGGTACTTACGACGGTACTATCTATAACGCTCGCTACGTGATGGATAAGATCGGTCATCTTTGTGACTACATCCTGTTTGACTCTGCGTGGGTTGGTTATGAGCAGTTCATCCCTATGATGAAAGACTGTTCACCACTGCTGCTGGATTTGAAACCAGAAGACGCAGGTGTGATCGTGACTCAGTCTGTTCACAAACAACAAGCTGGCTTCTCTCAAACATCGCAAATCCACAAAAAAGACCGCCATATCAAAGGTCAAGCTCGTTACTGTAACCACAAACGCTTTAACAACGCGTTTATGATGCACGCATCGACTTCACCATTCTACGCACTGTTCTCTGCGCTTGATGTGAACGCGAAGATCCACGATGGCGAAGCAGGTCTGCGTTTATGGCGCGATGCGGTTAAGACTGGTATCGAAGCGCGTAAAGAAATCCTTAAGAGTTGTGAATTGATTCGTCCGTTCATTCCAGACGAAGTCGAAGGTCAACCTTGGGGCAGCTACGACACTGACGTGATCGCCACGAACAAGAAATTCTTCATGTTTGAGCCAAACGCAAGCTGGCACAAATTTGAAGGTTACGGTGAAGGTCAATACTTCGTTGACCCATGTAAATTGTTGCTAACTACTGCGGGTATTGCAGAAGACGGCAGCTACGCAGATTTCGGTATTCCTGCAACGCTATTGGCGAACTTCCTTCGTGAAAACGGCATCATCCCTGAGAAGTGTGACTTGAACTCCATCTTGTTCCTACTCACTCCTGCGGAAGATATGGGTAAGATCCGTCACCTTGTGGCTCAAATTAACCGATTCGAAAAATTCATCCGTGATGATGCGCCTCTAAGTATCGTACTTCCAAGCGTCTACGAAGCGAATAAAGAACGCTACCGTGGCTACACCATCCGTCAGCTATGTCAGGAAATGCATGACATGTACAAAGAGCTGAACGTGAAACAGCTACAAAAAGCGATGTTCCGCAGCGAGTACTTCCCACAAATGGTTCACAAACCAGACGTGGCGACACGCAAATACTTCCGTGGTGAATGCGATTACCTACCACTTAAAGAGGCCGTTGGTCGCGTAGCCGCTGAGGGTGCACTTCCTTACCCTCCAGGCATCATCTGTGTGATCACTGGTGAAATCTGGACCCCACACGTGGTGGATTACTTCCTATCTCTAGAAGAAGGCATTAACCGCTTCCCAGGCTTCGCGCCAGAAATTCAAGGTGTGTACCTTGAAGATGTTAACGGTCGCACTACCGCACATTGTTATGTCCTAAAAGATTAATCTACCCGTTCTTATTCGTGGAGAATAATTTATGAGTACTGAAACTAAAAAAATGTCGGTGGTGCAGTTAACCATTCTGACATTCATCAACATGGCCGGCTCCGGCATCATCATGCTGCCAAGTAAACTGGCGCAAGTGGGCACCATTTCTGTGTTGTCTTGGCTGATCACGGCGGCGGGCTCTTTGGCGTTGGCTTACGTGTTCGCAAAATGTGGTCGCTTTAGTAAACGTGACGGCGGTATGAACGGTTACGCGTCTTATGCATTCGGTAAATCGGGTGCATTTATGGCGGGCTGGACTTACGGTTTGTCACTCCTTATTGCGAACATTGCGATCGCGATTACTTGTGTGGGTTACGGCTCCGCATTCTTTGAAGTGACCCTATCTCCGGTCGAAACCTGTTTGTACACCATCGCCATTCTTTGGATTTGTACTTTCGCTAACTTCGGTGGCGCGAAAATCACAGGTCAAATTGGTACATTCACCGTGTGGGGTGTAATCCTACCAGTGTGTTCATTGGGTATTGTTGGTTGGTTCTGGTTTAACCCAACCATGTACATTGAAGCTTGGAACCCACACAGCTTGCCATTTGGTGAGGCAGTGAGCGCTTCTATTGCGATGACGCTATGGGCATTCCTTGGTCTTGAATCAGCTTGTGCGAACTCTGAAGCGGTAGAAAACCCAGAGAAGAACGTACCAATCGCAGTACTGGGCGGTACACTAATCGCGGCTGTGGTTTACATTGTATCGACAAACATCTGTTCTGGTATCGTTGCAAACTCTGAGCTTGCTGCATCTACAGCGCCATTCTCAACTGTATGGACAGTGATGTTAGGTTCAGCCGCTGGTAAAGTGGTTGCGGGTATGGCGGTATTGGCTTGTGCAGGCTCTCTATTGGGTTGGCAATTCACTATCGCGTCAGTGTTCAAATCGTCTTCTGATGCTGGCTTCTTCCCTAAATTGTTCTCTCAAGTGGACAAACGTGGTACGCCAATCAAAGGTATGATCGCGATTACTATCATCCAATCTGTATTGTCTCTAATGACGATTTCTCCAACGCTGAACGAGCAGTTCGAAGCGCTGGTTAACCTAGCGGTAGTAACAAACGTTATTCCTTACATTCTATGTATGGGCGCAATCTTCATCATGCAGCAAGTGGCGCACGTGCCGGAGCGCGAGATGAAAACCACCAACGTTATCGCTCTGATTGGCTCTCTGTACAGTTTCTACGCGCTTTACGGCTCCGGCTACGAAGCGATGATGTGGGGCTCTATCGTAACCTTCCTAGGCTGGAGTGCTTACGGTCTGATTGCTGCGAAGCATGAGCCTTTAGCAAATTAAAAAATAATACTGAAAGAGCCTTCCCAAACGCGGTGTGGAAGGCTCTTTGTTTTTAGGCATTTACGCCAAATCTAAGTCAGCTCAATGTATTTGAGGCTAGACATCCAATGACGTGAAAACTCATTTTCGACATTTGGAGGACGAAAGATGATAAGTCAACCTGTTAAAATCGGTGACGATACCGCCGTAGTCATTCCAAGCGCAATCCTGGCTCAGCTCGGGATAAGGGAAGGAGATACCCTAGAAATCGCACTGAATAAAGACAAAATGGAAATTAAGAAGATGGTGTTGAAAACCAGCACTCCAACTTACTCTGAAGATATTGAGGAGAATTGAGTTAGAGAATCTTGGTTTGTCGGATACACTACTGGTTTCGCAAAACTAGCGCTTGCCGCTGTCTTTGAACTATCGATAACAACAATAAGAGGTAAGGTACTATGCAAGGTATCCTCTCTATACAATCTCATGTTTCTTTTGGTCATGCTGGTAACAGCAGTGCCGTTTTCCCAATGCAACGCATGGGTTTCGAAGTATGGCCGATTCATACCGTTCAATTTTCTAACCACACGCAGTATCAAGAAGGCTGGACTGGGCGAGCGTTTGCGGCTGAAGACATCAGCGAGTTAGTTCGTGGTCTTGGAAACATCGGTGCATTGGAAAAATGCCAAGCGGTGTTGACCGGCTACCAAGGCAGCGCAGAGCAGTGCCTTGCTGTTGAAGATACCGTGACGAAAGTGAAACAAGCGAATCCGAACGCACTTTATGTTTGCGACCCTGTGATGGGCGCGCCAGACAAAGGCTGCATTGTGGCTCCGGGTATTGCTGAAAATCTTCTGACTCGTTTGATGCCAATGGCGGACGTGATCGTTCCGAACCAATTCGAGCTAAGTCAATTTGCTGAGATGGAAATCCACTCACTAGACGATGCGATCACCGCATGCCAACGTGCGCTAGCGAAAGGTCCAAAAGTTGTGCTAGTTAAGCACCTTTACTGCCTAGAAAATGGCAGCTTTAACATGCTACTGGCTACGCCAGAAGGCGTTTACCTTGCGAAGCGTCCTCAATTTGAGTTTGCTAAACAACCTGTTGGCGTGGGTGACCTTATCTCAGCGATCTTCACTTCAGGATTGCTGAAAGGTTGGTCTCCTAAACAAGCTTTCCAACATTGTCACGACGCGTGTTACGGAGTGTTAAGCGCCACTTACCATGCAGGCGAATGGGAACTGCAAACCATCGCAGCGCAGCAAGAGTTTGTTGAACCAAGCAAACACTTCCCAATTGAAGAAGTGGAACTAGAAATGGCGTAACGCTATTTTCGAACACAAAAAAGGAGCCCGGCGGCTCCTTTTTTGATCGCTAACATTGGGACGTATCGACTTTAAAACTGTGTCCGTCTTTTCCTGCGCCTTCCAATCGGTAATAGGCGTAGCATTTGCTTTGCATCAAAGCTTCTGGCGAGTCACTAGGGCCGTAGCCGACTATCGAATAAGTGTTGTTTTCAATGAACACCAAGTTCGCTTGCTTCATTTCGTCTGAGATCGTCATGTTGTCAAAAAAGCCAAGGTGTTCGCCACATTCGCTTTGCGTTTCTGGGTAGCCGTTGTAAAACTCTTGATAGCCCACAGCCGTCAGGACACATTGGTTTGCGCCATTCTCTTGGTTGAACGCTTTCGCATTGGCGTTGAGAATGGAGACGTAGTACTGCATGTCGGCAAACAAAACTTGAATGGCAGCAGAGCGGGCGTCGGACGTGCGCTGGTTCGAATGGTGGAGTGCATAAGCAGAGATTCCGCCTAGTAAAACAGCAGCGAACAACCACTCTTTCAATGAGAAACTAGACAACCATCTCATTCGTTTACCCTCAAATTAAATCGACCATTCATACAATGGGGCGGCATTCTACGCATCGAATCTTGAAAATTTAAGGGTAAATCCCATGTTTCAGAAAAAACTGACAGAAAGTTTATTGGTGATCAACGAGTGATACCGAATGCATATTCTGTCGACAATAAATTATCGACAACGAAAAAGGGGAGCCAACAGGCTCCCCTTTCTATTATTCAATGTTTATCTTACTGGCTTTTTTGCTGTTCTGAACGGCAAACAGCAGCGGTAAAGATAACGTCTGTTGAACTGTTTAGTGCTGTTTCAGCAGAGTCTTGAATCACACCGATGATAAAACCAACCGCTACCACCTGCATTGCTACGTCGTTTGAGATGCCAAACAAACCACACGCTAGAGGGATAAGCAGTAGAGAACCGCCCGCAACACCAGAAGCACCACATGCAGAAACCGCCGCGACAACACTTAGAAGTAGCGCTGTCATTAGGTCAACTTCAATACCCATTGTGTGCACTGCAGCCAGCGTTAGCGTTGTGATAGTGATTGCTGCACCAGCCATGTTGATGGTTGCACCCAGAGGGATAGATACTGAGTAAGTGTCTTCGTCTAGGTCTAGCTTCTCACATAGCGCCATGTTTACTGGGATGTTCGCTGCACTTGAGCGAGTGAAGAACGCTGTTACGCCACTTTCACGTAGACATTGGAATACCAATGGGTACGGGTTTTGTTTGGTTTTGAAGAATACGATCGCTGGGTTTACTACTAGCGCGATAATCATCATTGCGCCAAGTAGAACCGCAAGAAGGTGAGCGTAGCTTGCTAGCGCGCTGAAACCCGTTGTCGCGAAAGTTGAAGCAACCAGACCAAAGATACCAAATGGTGCAAGACGGATGATGAAGCGAACAATGTGAGAAACACTGTGGCTTAGGTCTTCAAATACCGCTTTCGTTGTTGCTGATGCGTGGTGAAGTGCAAGGCCAAGACCCACACCCCAAGCAAGAATACCGATGTAGTTCGCTTCTACTAGTGCGTTTACTGGGTTATCAACCAGTTTAAACAGCAATGTTCGTAGGATTTCTGCAATACCTTGAGGAGGAGTTGCACCTTCAGCGCCGGTTACAAGCGTTAGATGGGTCGGGAAAAGGAAGCTTAGAACCACGGCTGCAAGCGCTGCGAAGAACGTACCCATTAGGTACAAAACAACGATTGGGCGCATGTAAGTGTGTTGGTTTTTCTTTTGGTTCGCGATTGAAGCGGCAACCAAAATAAACACTAGGATTGGTGCGATGGCTTTAAGAGCGCCTACAAAAAGGCTACCAATCAGTCCAACGCTTTCAGCATGGCTTGGTGAAACTGTTGCGAGCAAAATACCAAAGACAATACCGACAAGGATCTGGAGAACGAGGTTACCGCGAGCATATCGGGCAACGAGGCTGTTGTGTTGCATACGTCATTCCTGCAATTTTATGTCAGAGCGGCAGGGCAATAGCCAAACATTACACGGCGATAATGCCCTTGATGAACAAGGAATGAGCATTGCTTCTGTGCGCTAAGAACATGATTATCAATTATCCTGTTTTTATAAATTCAGCCATTTTCTTGCTGAATATCACATATCTTAGCTTGGTAATATTTTGTGTCTAGTTTTAGTTTGTTTTTGGATTAAATGTTTGCTCGATGTTATCTAAACGAGATTTTTATGTTGAAAAATCTCGTTGGTTATGAGTAATGATTTTTAATAAAGTTATTAAAAAGGAGACGAAAGTCTCCTTTGAATTTATTGACAACTCAAATCTAACAACTCAGTAACTTTGCTGACGTTTGCGTTTATCACTCATCACATTGCGAGTGAGTTTGCCAAATTGTCGGCTCTGAGCTCGTTGCTCTGCTAAGGTCGCGCCATTAAAGGCTTGTTCTCGCAGCAGCTTTTGATAATTGTTGAAACGGCGAATTTCAAGAGAGCCATTTTCAATGGCCGCTTGAACGGCGCAACCTGGCTCGGTTTGGTGTTTACAGTCACCAAATCGACAATGCTCGGCAAGCGCTTCAACGTCAGCAAAGGCTTCGCTGACACCAGCTTCGCAATCGACGAGTTGGATTTCTCGCATTCCTGGAGTATCGATCAAAATCCCGCCCGCAGGTAATAGGTGAATCGAGCGCGAGGTCGTTGTATGGCGTCCTTTGCTGTCGTCTTCACGGATATGCCCTGTCGATTGTTCTTGTTGACCAAGTAACGCGTTGACCAGCGTTGACTTACCCACCCCTGATGAACCGATAAAAGCAACGGTTTGCCCTTCATTACACCAGCTCATGAGCTTAGAAGTACTTTCTGCATCTAAGCCGTTGACCGTCTCAATGACTAGCAGAGGGTCTAGCTTCTGTACTTGGCTTTTGAGTTCATCGACGTCGTCGCACAAATCGGCTTTGGAAAGCACGATAACGGGCTCGACGTCAGCTTCGTGAACTAAGGCTAAGTAACGTTCAATACGGCTTAAGTTGAAATCGTGATTGAGTGAGCAGACGATAAACACCGTATCGACATTGGCCGCGATGAGTTGCTCTGCCACTTTGCTGCCCGCCGCTTTACGGCTAAAGAGGCTCAAGCGATCCAGTAAGCGAACAAATTGCTGATCTTCATTTAAGATTACCCAGTCTCCGACGGTCATATTGGGCAGAGAGTGGTGGACATTTAGGTGAACTTGCCCTGTTTCTGTTGCCAATAAATAACCACTTCGGTGATGCGCGATCACGCGTGCAAAGATCGTATTGTCGTAGTCGTCTAGTGTCAGTTGTTGCTGAAAAAATGGTTTCCAACCCAATCGCTTTAATAGGTTTGAAGTAGAAATTAATGTGTCACAAAAAGTATGTGTTTGATTCATTGTTGAATTATCCCAGACGCAACAAAGCGCCTTAATACAAATCGCATTAGGGTCTAATTCGGATAGAGTTGACCCCGGTGAAGACCGGGCAGAGAAGGGGAGTTGTGGCTATGCCACAGAGTTGGTGCGGTTAGGTTTACCCTTGCGATGCCCAGTTAGTGCTATTCAATACAATCATCATGTGTCCTCTTTGTTAGTTGATACGTTGGTGAGTTCATTCTTTGGTTAATGAAACGAGGAGAGTATAGCTGCCCTTTTTATTTGTGGGTAGCAAAATCACCGCTTAGTTTGCTAGGAGAGTTGCTACGAGCGCCTAGCTTGTCATTCGTTCTTCCATGATCTGCGAATACGTGTTGGCTTTCAAACCGTATATGATTTGGATATGACGTTCATCCAACACAACAACACCATGAGCGCCATGTTTCTTTAAAGCCTCTTTATCTACGACAGCAGTAGAGCGCAGCGTGAGTCTTAGCCGCGTTGCACACGCCCCGGTTTCCACCACGTTATCGAGGCCACCAATTGCGGCAATAATGGTGTCCACGTCTTGCTCGACATTTGGATTGGTTTGAGTCAAAAAACTGAAAACGCGTTTGAGAGCTTGAAACATAAAGAGTTATCTCGGTAACAGGGTTAGATGCGGAAACAAGGAAACAGAGTTATAGCGAAGAGGGCGGTGTGTTGTATGGGGTATAAAGCACAGATTTACATTTTTAAATAAAATCGCCATTGCGCTGCGAGAGAGCGAATAAAACAAAGGCTCCTAATGAGGAGCCTAATTCGATTTTAGTGGGCTGTATGTTTCATCCCTGCCATCACTTTTTTCACTGGCGCGTTAAAGCTCTGCTTTTGGCCGTTATCGTAAGTCACGGTTACTTCGATTTCATCCCCTTCATTGAGCGGCGTTTTCAAATCAAACAGCATGATGTGTAAGCTGCCCGGTTTTAGCTCGGTGGTCTCTTTTGCGCCTAGCGTGATGCGGTCGATTTGGCGCATTTTCATCACGTCGCCGTCTTTAATGACATCGTGTAATTCGACTTTGCCCGCTGCTGGCGTTTCTGCGGCAACGATATTGATGTCGTCTTGGCTGCGGTTGGTAAAGGTTACGAAGACGGCGCTGGTGGTTGCACCCGGAGCCATAGCACGCGCATACGGTTCGTGCGCCATGACATCGAGCTTAGCCTGAGCTAAAGGGCTGAGCAGTAATGCCCCCAAAGCCAAGGTTTTAAACAGTTGATTAGCCTTCATTCGAGCCTTCCTTAGTGATGAGTTTTGAAATTGCTTCAACAATCGGCGCAGGCGTTAGCGTGTGTGGCACTTTGGTGATCAACGTGCCGTCCGGTTTGAGGAAGTAGAAGTAAGAGCTGTGGTCAAGGGTGTACTTCAGTTCCGAACCTTCTAATTCGGTTTTACGGAAAATAACGCCGTAGCGGTGAGCAAGTGGCGTCGTGATGTCCAACGGCGCAGATAGGCCTTCAATCATAGGATGGAAGTAGTGCGCATATTTTGCGGACGCGTCTGCTTCATCACGTTCTGGATCGAGAGAGATAAACATCGGGCGCAGCTGCGCTTTTTGCTCATCGCTGATTTGATTTAGTGCACCTGCCAGCATCGCGAGCGACGTTGGGCAGACATCAGGGCAACGAGTAAAACCGAAATACACGATACGAATACGAGGGTCGTTCACATCAAAGACGTTGACTGGTTGATTGTTTTCGCCAAACAACACGCTTTGTTCTGACGAGGCTGTTTCTGAAACGTCTGCGGGTTTATCTAGGCTATCTAAATAGGTTTTAGTACCGAAACCCAGTACGAATGCGACTACGAGAAAGAGAGACCAATTGCGGCTCATAATGATTCCTTATCTTTGCATTTTGATGGCGGGATAGATGGTGGATTGTCCGTCGGTCAGTTCTCCGACCCACGTCATCGATTCTTGAGTGCAAACGGGCAACACGACTTCGCCAGAGTATTTTCCAGGTGCTATTTTCTTGAGGAGAAACTTCGGCTCACCCATCTCCATTTCTCTTCCTGAAAGGCTCAGAACCAACTGCTCTGCGTCACTTTTGTTCCATTCGACATCGAATTTAGCAGGAATAAGGGGCTGAGCGTTATCGACATTGAGTGTCATGGTGACACCTTGTTGGACACATGCCGTTGTCGAGAGCAGGCAGTACTCATCAAGTGGTTTGACTGTCGAGGAAGAAGAGAAACTCTTGAGCAGCGTCGGGGCGTAGAATCCCGCAACGAGTGCGACCGCAATGGCGGCAATTTTTAACACTTTCATTAAGGTTCAGCATTTATCACTTAACATTAACCGCATCGTAGCACATATGTGTAACTCGCCAAGGCGTCTCCTCGACAATTTGTGCGTTATACCTAAATGATTTTGAGATGAATGAGTTAACGACTCATTGTGAGTCGGACTTGGGTTGAGAGCGTGTGCCGAACCACCGAATTGTCGGCTTTTTCTACGCCCTAAAAACAAAAACGGAGCCAATGGCTCCGTTTTCTATGAATGTGCTTCGCGGTTTATTTGTCAGAGTCTGCGAACTTTTCGAGACCTAAAACCAACGCAATAGCAGCCAGCATCATTACGACCGCAATCACTAGCTGCGATGGTTGAGAGGTAATGTGTTCAAATTCAAATGGAGATAAGTTGTGTTGTAGTAACGGTACTTGTTCGCCTTTCGAGTTCGTACGCCATGTTAAGGTTTCTTTCCAAGGCCAGATTTTAGGTAGTGTACCGATCATCAAACCAGTTAAGAACATCAGCGTGAAGTCGCGGAACTTGCGTAGTAACCACGAGAGCAGATGAGAGAAAGAAAGTAGGCCAATCACGCAGCCCGATAAAAACAGCGCCAACGTATCCACTTGGAAGCCTTTTACGGCCGCAAGTACCGGAGTATACATACCGATCAGTAGCAGGATGAAGCTGCCTGAGATACCAGGGAGGATCATCGCACAAATTGCGATCGCACCTGCAATCAGCGTATTAATAGCGGTAGGTTCAAGATGCAGTGGTTTCAGCACCGTAATGCTATACGCAAAGCCGACGCCCAGTAGAAGAGTCACGAAACGAATCGCATCGCGTTTCTCTACCTGACGGAGGATGTGATACACAGAGACCAAAATGAGGCCGAAGAAGAACGACCAAATAGGGATCGGATGAGTGTCTAGCAGCCATGTGATCAGCTTCGCTAAGGTTGCAATGCTCGACAAGATGCCAGCAAACAGAGCAATAAGGAAAAAGCCATTAATATGATTGAATGCGGCTTTAAAACCGTCTTTTCGCCAGATAGAGAAAAGAGACGGGTTAATACGACGAATGCTTTCAAGCAGTGTATCGTAAATGCCAGTTATGAATGCGATAGTACCGCCCGACACGCCAGGGACAACGTCGGCTGCACCCATGGCTATTCCTTTGAAGAAAGTAATTAGATAGTTCATTTCTTTAGTGCTAAGTCATGTAGTTGGCACAGAGTATACAAAGATTGTTGCGAAAAAAGTATGAAATAGTGTCGTAGTTAATATTTGAGTGGTTGCTTATGAAGCAATCCCAGAAAAAGGCGAGAACAGCGAACTTTCAACTCGTTAACATTTTATTTTCATTTACATTTTGACTAACTCAATTGTTAATAAATTACCTCAATTGCATTTTGAAATTGCACAATGCAATTAGATTTTGTTTTTTGCAAAAATTTATATAGGCAATATCAGTTTATATGAGATCTTGTGCCCAAAAATAAGGCTTTGAAAATTGGCATGATTAATGCGTAATACTTCTCGACCCTTCTTAAGCCGAGGGTCACCTAGCCAACTGACGTTGTTAGTGAATATAGATTGTTCACAATAAATATGAGCCAATCGCGATTATTGCGGTTGGCTATTTTTTTGCCTGTCGTATATGAACAACGTTACTTACGTGCTTTGCAAATTGCACTTCCCTCACTGGCGGCTTATAAAAAAAGGGCTGACGCATAACGCCAACCCATTTTTGTTTTCAATTAAAAGCCCATTTCTTTACTAAGGTTATTTGGTTTAGTAACCCATCAATTGCAGTAAATTCTCCGCAGTTACAATGGCTTCTTTACGATTCGCGATGTTGAGCTTTTGATACAAGTTGCGAATGTGGGTTTTGATTGTCGTACCTGCCACATCCAATTCTTGTGCGATTTGCTCGTTACTAAAGCCAGAATAAATCAAACCTAGAACCTGCCATTCGCGCTGTGTTAACGGGCTCGTGCGTACAAGCTCCGGCACATTCGGGTGATTTACCAACTTTTCAATAAAGTCTTCATCAAAGTGGATCGAGCGGCTGCGTTGATTCGATGAAATGTCTTTCATTAGCTGTTGAGCGCGGTGACGTTCTAGATCGCCCAGCTCATGACGCAGGCTGAGTTTCTCTAGCAGGCCACCAATCGTAGCGCCATCAATTAGGAAGTTTCCGACCATACCGGTTTGGTTCGTCATTACTAGCGCTTCTTTTAGCAGCGCTTTGGCTTGCTCTTCGTCTTTTTGGCGTGCGGCCAAGACGGCTTCAACAACGAGGTTGCGATTGGTATCGGTAATGAGGTTGGTACGGCGCGCTTCACTTTGCAGGAAGTTTAGCGCTTGGCGTGCTTCCTCATACTGACCCAAATTGATATGTGCACGCACTATATTGCGCCATTGCAGTTGCAAGAAGTGGTTACATGCCGATTCTGGACGAACCGCCGTGTTCAACCATTCTTGCATGGCTTCTGTATTGCCACGCGCTTGCCAGAATAAGATCAACGATAAAGAGGCGTTGGCGGTCCAATCTACGTGGTACGTAGACTGCTTCATTAAATGTTGAATGTGCTCGATGAATTTACCGGCTTTGTCTAGCTCGCCACGGCCAATCGCAATGCGCGCCAACATTGAGTAGCTATGTAAGTGCTTACTCGGCGAATGGTTTTCGAGAATTTGTAGGCCTCGGTATGCACACTCTTCGGCTTCATCTAGGCGGTTCCAGCACCATAAAACTTGTGCGCGGATACGCAATAAAAACTCGTGTAGAGGAACGTGCTGTAATTGCTGATCTTCAATCAGACGAAAGCCTGAATCTTGCAGCTCAAAGGCCGCTTGCACGTAACCTTGAGCAATCAATATTTCGCTTTGTTGTAAAATCGCCCACAGTGCTTGATGGTAAACCTGATACTGGCGCGCCAATTTTTCGGTTTGCTGCATCATCGGCAACGCGCGGTCGAGTTTACCCAGTACGTGGTTCACTTCGCCTACGACTGAGGTCGCGACAATTCGGCTACGGTAAATAGTGTTGTCTAGTTGGCTGAGAGCCAGCTCCGCAAGTTCAAGCGCTTTCTCGGGTTGGTTGCTGTTAATCGCGACCTGAGCAAGCAGCGCGTTGGCTTGGCCTTGGTAATGGATATCTAGCTCGATGTTGCGCTTTTTATGCTCTTCTTCGGCTTCTTCAAGCAATTGGCCAACTTGATTGTATCGGTGTTGGCTCTGCGCTAACCATGCACGTAACATCGTCAATTTAGGGTGGCTAAATAGCAGCTCTGCATCCAGCTTATTGATGGCATGCTCGAGTGTGCTTAATTCGCCTTGGTTGAACATCTTCCAACCGAATTCATTCAAAATCTCAACGACTAAGTCTTTATCGTTGGACTTTTGTGCGTGATGAATGGCTTGGTGTGGCGATTTTTGTTGCAACCAAGCGACCGCCGCATTGCGGTGAAGATCTTTTTCTTGTTGAGGAATACGTGCTTGACGCTCGTGAGACAAGAACTCGCCAAACAAGTTGTGGAAGCGGAACCAGTTATGCTCGCCTTCAAGTGGATAAATGAACAAGCCGTAACGGTTAAGCGATTCAATCAGACCCAGCGCGTCTTCGCGTTGAGTGAGGGCAAATACCAGTTCATCGTTAAAGTGATCCAGCACAGACACTTGCATCAAGAAGTGACGAGTTTCGTGATCGAGCAGGTCGAATACTTCTTCGACCAGATAATCCCACAAATGCGCGTGATTGAACTGCGATACCGACTCGACGGTTTGCGCCAATGTGCGGTTTTGATGTTGGGCTTGCAGCGCGATCAACTGCATGGCAGATGGCCAACCTTCCACGTAGGTTCTTAGGCTGTTCGCCATGTCTTCATCAATGCCATCGGCAATGCGTTGGTTAAAGAAGCGGGTGGTTTCTTCAGTATCAAACGCCAACATTTCGTTGCCGATTTCGATCATTAAATCGCGCACACGCAAGTTAGCCGTGCCCAGAGGTGGCGCTGCACGGCTGGTGACGACAACCGTTAAGTTGTCTGGCATGTGCTTGAGGAAGAAACGCATGGATTCATGAATTTCATCGTTGGTGATCAAGTGGTAGTCGTCGAGAACCACGTAGCATTCTTGATGAAAATCTGCCATTTCGGCAAATACTTCGCTGAACAGGGAGCGTAAAGAGGAAATCTGGCGCTTTTCGGCCAGCTTTTGCGCATTCGAGCAGCTGAAATTGGTCGCTTTGTTCAGCGCTTGGAGTAAATAGTTGACGAAACGAAAGCCATCATTGTCACTGTCGTCAATGCTGTACCAACCGACGTTTGGCTTATCGGATAGCCACTGAGCGGCCATCGTTGTTTTTCCGTAACCTGCTGGAGAACGGAACAAAACCAATTTGTAGTAAGGCGCTTGTTGTAGTAAGTCCAACACTCGTGGGCGCACAATGGCATTGTGTAGTCGGCCGGGACGAGTAAGTTTAGATGGAATCCACATTAGTAATTATGTCCTTATTTATGATACCCAAGTGACTTCAACGCACTGTTTTTAACAAGAGACCCTCTCGAAGTCTTCCTCTCGTCCAGCGACACCGTTAAACAACCATCAATGTTTCGGCGATTAAGCGTGATTTTCACTTTGCACTGCCCTGTTTTGGGTTTGGCAATATCCACACAAAATGCCATCTCCCGAGGTCACTTAGGTATAAAAGCTAGCAAAACTAGAAATGACTCACACCGCATAATTCTAGCTTGTATAAAAATTGCTCAATCTTGTAAGCCGAGAGGGATGGTACGACATCAGAAATGCTCGTTACTTTGATCCACTTCCTAATTCTCAAGAGTTGATGGATTTGGCATCAACTACGCCCTTGTTTTGTGATTTTTGTCACTTAAATGTCTTTGGTGTTGGTGCTATTAAGATTGTGTTGCACATCTCTTGCGAAAAATTTCTCGATGTTAACGAAGCTAATGTGATCGGTAAGACACTTTTTGCATGATAGGTGAAAAGGGCAATAAAAAGCGTCATGAACAATCTTTAACCTTTCTCATATTTGGTTGTGATCAAAATCACTAAGAATAGGAGCCAAGGACGTCGTGTTGAGATTTGGATCACTAACTTCCTTATGGTCCCCCCTCTACGCCCTCACCCCTCCTCCTGCAAAGGAGGAGAATTAGGAGGATGTTTATTCACAGAGGTAAATGCACGATGTATGGCAGATGAATTACTAAAAGACGTGAGAATTTCGTAATGAAACCTACTCAACAGAAACAATTTGACAAGAAGTCCTTCCAAGACAGCGTTAAGAAACACCTTTCAGTAACTTACGCTCACACGGTTGAAAATGCAGACAGCCGCGCATGGTACCTAGCAATGGGTCGCGCACTGGCTGAGTTCACTACTTTTGATTTGCTTGCTACTGAAACCGATCCTCGCATCCAACAAGCGAAGAGCGTTAACTACCTTTCACTAGAATTCCTTATTGGCCGTTTAACGGGCAACAACTTAATCAGCATGGGTCTGTACGAACAAGTAACAGAAGCAATGGCTGAATTAGGTCATAACTTAACTGACCTTCTAGAAGAAGAGCGCGATCCGTCACTTGGTAACGGTGGTCTTGGTCGTCTGGCTGCATGTTTCATGGATTCATGTGCTGCTCAAGAGTTCCCAACAGTGGGCTACGGCCTTCACTACGAATACGGCCTGTTTAAGCAGTCGTTCAAAGACGGTCGCCAACAAGAAGCACCAGACGCATGGCGTGGTGTGGAAGGCTACCCTTGGGAAGTGGCTCGTCCTGAGCTGGCGCAAGAAATCGGTTTTTACGGTCACGTTGAAGTTGTTAATGTAGACGGTAAAGAAGTTCGCAAATGGGTTCCTGGCATGTCTGTAAAAGCAATGCCTTGGGATCTGCCTATCGTAGGTTACGAATCAGATACTGTTTACCCGCTACGTCTTTGGGAATGTCAGGCGATTGCACCATTCTCACTAGCAAGCTTTAACAACGGTGATTACTTCGAAGCGCAACACGCACTGATCGACGCAGGTAACATCACTAAAGTGCTTTACCCGAACGACAACCACGAGAAAGGTAAAACACTGCGTCTGATGCAGCAGTACTTCCACTCAGCAGCGTCTGTACGCGACATCCTACGTCGCCACGAAGCAGCAGGCTACTCGCTAGCGGATCTACCTAAGCAAGAGACTATCCAGCTTAACGATACGCACCCAACGATTGCGATTCCTGAACTAATGCGCATCCTGATGGACGAAAAAGGTCTAACTTGGGAAGCGGCTTGGGAAATCAGCTCTAAGACATTCGCGTACACCAACCATACGCTACTTCCTGAAGCACTAGAGACATGGCCAGAGTCGCTAATCCAGCACCTACTACCACGTCATATGGAGATCATTTACGAGATCAACCACCGCTTCCTACAAGACGTACGTGCAATGTGGCCGGGCGATGTTGCGAAACAACAGAAGCTTTCTATCATCGAAGAAGGTTTCCACCGCATGGTTCGCATGGCAAACCTATGTGTAATCGGCTCTTACGCAGTAAACGGCGTGGCGGCACTTCACTCTGAGTTGGTTAAGAAAGACCTATTCCCAGAGTTCCATGAAATGTACCCGACACGTCTACACAACGTAACGAACGGTATTACGCCACGTCGTTGGTTGAAATTCTGTAACCCAGGTCTGTCTCAGCTTATCACTGAGAAAGTAGGCGCAGAATGGCCAGCGAAACTTGAGCAGCTAGAAGGCATTGCTAAGTACGCGACTGACGCGAAATTCCAAAAAGAATTCATGGCAGTGAAGAAAGAGAACAAAGAGCGCCTAGCAAACTGGGTGAAAGAGCACATGGGTATCGAGCTCGATACTAATGCTATCTTCGATGTTCAAATCAAGCGTCTGCACGAGTACAAACGTCAGCACCTAGATTTGCTACACGTACTGTCTTTGTACCACCGTATTCTTAACGAACCAGGTTTTGAGTGCACGCCACGCGTAGTGTTCTTCGCAGCGAAAGCCGCACCGGGTTACCACCTAGCGAAAGAAATCATCTTCGCAATCAACAAGATTGCAGACAAGGTGAACAACGACCCTCGCATCGGTAACAAGCTGAAAGTGGTATTCATTCCTGACTACCGCGTGAGCATGGCTGAAATCATCATCCCTGCGGCTGACGTTTCTCAACAAATCTCGTTAGCGGGTAAAGAAGCATCAGGTACGGGTAACATGAAGATGGCGCTAAATGGTGCCCTAACTATCGGTACGATGGATGGTGCGAACGTTGAAATTCGTGAAGAAGTGGGCGATGAAAACATCTACATCTTCGGTCTAGACGTTGAAGGTGTGAAAGCACTGAAAGCTCAAGGTTATAACCCATTTGACTACTACAACGCGGATCACCTACTCAAAGCGTCCATGGACCTACTACTGGGTGAAGAATTCACTCCAGGTCAACCGGGCCTACTACGTGCAACGTACGATAGCCTACTGGATGGCGGTGACCCATACCTATGTCTTGCGGACTTCGCATCGTATGTGAAAGCGCACGAAGAGATGGGCAAACAATATAAAGACCAAGCTGGCTGGGCGAAGAAAGCCATTCTTAATACCGCCCTCGTTGGTAAGTTCACCTCAGACCGCTCAATTCGCGACTACGTGAACAATATCTGGAAACTAGAAGCGGTTCACCGTTAATAGAACAGAGTTAAGACCAAGGTAGCCAAGCGCTACCTTTGGTCATTTGCAAACTTACGTTATTGATAACAATAAAACCCTACATGGAAGGTGTTGGTATTACCTTCGGAGAAAGCGATGAAAGAACAAACAGCATTAAAGAAAGTCGCGGAAATGGCGAGATTGGCTGATAGCTACGTCAGCGCGTGGGGAGACGAGGCAAAAGTTTCTGACGAGACTCTACGCCGCTTGCTCACTTCACTAGGCTACGATACTAGCAGCGATGAAAAACTATTGGCTTCTGCTGAAAAGAAACATAAGAAAGACGTACTAGCCCCTGTTCTTGTTTTACGCGACGGCGAACCAGTCGAAGTGGAACTAAACCTAGGTACGAGTGCTCGTGAGAGTGAATTCAGCTGGCGTTTAGAAACAGAACAAGGAGAGGTACTTGAAGGCTATCTTCAGTCTCAAATTGTTCGTGATGAGCGTGCTGAGGGTGGCCCTCTAGTGTTTGCATTGCCAAAGAACTTGGCATGGGGTTACCACAAACTGATCATCAGCCGTAAGCGTCGTAAAACGCCTTACGAGATGTCATTGATCATCACACCGAAAGCGTGTTTCAAACAAGAAGACCTAAACCAACACAAAAAACTGTGGGGTCCAAGCATTCAGCTTTACACACTGCGTACTCAGCATAACTGGGGCATCGGTGATTTTGGTGACCTAAAACAGTTGGTGAGTGACATTGCCTCTCGTGGTGGTGACTTCATTGGCTTGAACCCAATTCACTCACTTTTCCCAGCAAACCCAGAAGGTGCGAGCCCATACAGCCCGTCTTCTCGTCGCTGGCTGAACATCATGTACATCGACGTAAGCTCTGTACCTGAGTTTGCGCTAAGTGCAGAAGCACAACAGCGAGTGGGCAGCGCAGAGTTCCAACAACGTCTACAAAAAGCGCGTGACTCACATTGGGTGAACTACACCGAAGTTTCTCAACTAAAAATGAGCGTATTGCCGCTGCTGTTTAGTGAGTTCAAGGCTCGTCATCTCGATAAAAACACGGACCGCGCTCGCGCATTCTTAGATTTCGTAGAGAAGGGCGGCGAAAGTTTATTGCACCAAGCGGCATTTGATGCGCTTCATGCAGATTTGCACGCTGAAGATTCTGGCGTTTGGGGTTGGCCTGTATTCCCTGAGAAATACCGCACATTCGACGCGGCTGGCACTCAGAAATACATCAAAGACAACCAAGATCGCGTTCACTTGTACATGTACCTACAATGGATCGCAGACGATCAAATCAAAGAAGCGCAAGCCCTAGCTGAAGAAAAAGGCATGGCTGTGGGTCTGTACCGCGATCTTGCGGTTGGTGTTGCTGATTCTGGTAGTGAAACATGGGCGGATGAAGGCAACCTAGTGCTGGATGCAAGCATCGGTGCGCCACCAGATATTCTTGGTCCTCTAGGTCAAAACTGGGGTCTGCCACCGCTTAACCCTCAAGTGTTGGAAGCGACAGGCTACGATGCGTACATCAAGTTGCTACGTGCCAACATGAAGCATTGTGGTGCACTGCGTATCGACCACGTACTTGGCCTATTGCGTCTATGGTGGATTCCAAAAGGCGAAAAAGCGACAGAAGGCGCGTACTTGTACTACCCAGTAGAAGACATGCTCGCAATCCTAGCGCTTGAGTCGCACCGTCATCAGTGCTCTGTGATTGGTGAAGACTTAGGTACTGTGCCAGATGAAATCGTTGATATCCTACGTGATGCGGGCGTGCATTCGTACAAAGTCTTCTTCTTCGAAACCTCAAAAGAGGACGGCGGCTTTATTTCTCCGAAGCATTACGCAGAGCAGTCTATGGCGGCATTGTGTACGCACGACATGCCAACCCTACGCGGCTTCTGGCACTGTGATGATTTGAAAATGGGTCGTGAGATTGGTCTGTACCCAGATGAAAAACAGTTGGAAGGCTTATTCGCTGACCGTTTGAAGTGCAAACAAGGCATCCTAGACAGCGTTCGTTGGCACGGTTACTTGCCAGAAGGCATTGGCCATGATGCGCAGTTCGTACCAATGGATTCATACCTAAGCGAAGCGCTTCAATTGCACGTTGCTGCGGGTGATTCTGCACTGCTTAGCGTTCAGCTTGAAGACTGGTTAGAAATGGATCAACCGGTCAACATTCCTGGCACGGTTGATGAGTATCCAAACTGGCGTCGTAAGCTGTCGATGAACCTAGATGAAATCTTCAGTCGTGAAGACGTGAATCGCATTTCTAAACGCCTTACAGAAGTTCGCGCACAGGCGAGCAAATAAGATGCGTAGAGTGACGTAGATGAATGAGCGGATTACTAATTTTGTTAGCTCAGAGGTACGAAAGTTCCGTCTAGGTCACTCATTCAACCCACACAATCCGTTAGGATGAAGTACCGTTATTATGCCCGCGACAATAGCGGGCATTTTTGTATTTTGACGCCGTTTACGCGACGAACGTGAGAAGCGGAGTCTTTTGTGAGTTCACAACGTTGGCTGTGGAGAAACCAACATTCGGTTCAAACGAATATTGGCTCTAGGGAGAAAGATTTGAAAATCACCAAAACAAAGAAAATAAAGAAAAAACACGAACGCGCGTACGAACTGCTTGCTGAGGCGGCTTACTCAGATCCATTTGCGGCGTTGGGCCCATTCATTGATGACGGCGAAGGTTCGCTGCGAGTGTGGATGCCGGGCGCGAACAAGGTTGAACTGCTTGTTAATGGTGAACCTCGCGTGGCGCTTGAACGCGATGGCGACAGCGGTTTTATCTTAAAAGAGCAACGCGACTTACACCTGACCCACTACCGTTTAGCGGTCGATTGGAATGGTGTTGAACAAATTATTGATGACCCGTACCAGTACCACAATATCTACCAAGAGTACGAGCATCTGCATACGCCAAAAGACATGTATCACTACATGGGCGCGCACTTTGTCACGCTAGAACGTGGCGGTGAAAACATTTCCGGTGTTCGTTTCCTCGTCTACGCTCCGCATGCATCGGCTGTTAGCCTTGTGGGTTGCTTCAACCAATGGGATGGTCGTCGTCACCCAATGCAACGTTTAGATTATGGCATTTGGGGTTTGTTCATTCCTGGCTTAGAAGAAGGCGTTCAGTACAAATTTGAGCTCAAAGGGCCAAATGGGGAAGGGCTGCCACACAAACAAGACCCTTGGGGTTTCTACTCTGAGCAATACCCATCGTTCGCATCCATTACTTACGATCACAAGCGTTACCAATGGCAAGATGCGAAATGGCAAAACCGCGCAGTGACACAAAAGCGTGATGAAGCGTTATCGTTTTATGAGCTGCATGCTGGATCATGGAAGCGCGACGAGAAAGGTGATTTCCTCAACTACCGCGAACTCGCGGAGCAGTTGGTGCCATACCTTGTGGATATGGGCTACACCCACGTTGAGCTGATGCCTGTGTCTGAGCATCCATTCTATGGTTCATGGGGCTATCAACCCGTTGGCCTATTTGCGCCAACCAGCCGTTACGGCTCTCCTGATGATTTCAAATTCTTCGTGGATGCGTGTCACCAAGCTGGTATCGGTGTGGTGCTGGATTGGGTTCCGGCGCATTTCCCATCGGATGACCACGGTTTAGCAAACTTTGACGGCACACCGTTGTTCCACGACCCGGACCCGCGTCGCGGTTGGCACCAAGATTGGAATTCATACATCTATGATTTAGGCCGTGAACATGTGCGTCGCTTCCTTGTATCGAATGCGCTGTACTGGTTTGAACAATTCCATATTGATGGTATTCGCGTGGACGCTGTCGCGTCGATGCTCTATCTCGATTATTCACGTAGCCACGATCAGTGGGTACCGAACGTCGACGGTGGTAACGAAAACTACGACGCAATAGCAACCTTAAAATGGATGAACGAAGAAGTGTACAAGCACTTCCCGAATGCGATGACGATTGCGGAAGAGTCAACGGCGTTTCCTGGAGTGTCTGCGCCAACCTTTATGGGGGGTTTAGGTTTTGGCTTCAAGTGGAATATGGGGTGGATGCACGACAGTCTTTCATACATCAAAGAAGATCCTGT
Source organism: Vibrio sp. VP6 (assembly GCF_028823755.1). Lineage (NCBI taxonomy): Bacteria > Pseudomonadati > Pseudomonadota > Gammaproteobacteria > Vibrionales > Vibrionaceae > Vibrio > Vibrio sp. VP6. The sequence continues at coordinate 95,714 of NZ_JAPEID010000002.1, read as the reverse complement.
TCACCGCAAATACCACCACAATACCATCACATTCCCGCTGGTTTATGCGCACAGCGAGAACTACGTCTTGTCTCTCTCTCACGATGAGGTGGTGTACGGCAAAGGCTCTATCCATAACAAGATGCCGGGTGATGAATGGCAGCAAACCGCAAACCTACGTGCATACTACGGTTACATGTATGGTCAACCGGGCAAAAAGCTGAACTTCATGGGCGCGGAAATCGGCCAAACGGCGGAGTGGAACCACGATGATCAGTTGCAATGGTTCTTGCTGGAATATGAGCGTCATCAAGGTGTCCAAAAGCTGATGCGAGATTTGAACCACTTGTACCGAAATGAAGCGGCGATGCACGATCAAGATTGTGTCCCTGCGGGTTTTGAGTGGCGTCTACAAGACGAAGCGGATGCGAGTATCCTAGCGCACGAGCGTATCAGTAAAGAAGGTGAGCGTATTCTCATCATCACCAACTTTACGCCCGTACCACACGAGCGTTTCCGTTTAGGCGTTCCAAATGCAGGTCAATACGAACTGCTGCTGAACACGAACGACAGCAAATACGGCGGCAGCGATTTTAAAGTGCTGACCAGTGTGAAAACGGAAAAAGTCGAAAGTGAATCACTGCCTCAATCACTTGAGCTTCGTTTACCACCACTTTCAACCGTGTTCTACAAGCTGAATAAATAATTCAGTCTAATCAAATTCTAAGCCCGTTTTACATTGTAAATCGGGCTTTTTTTGACCTATTTTTTACCTCAAAAACTTGTTGTTCCTGATTGAATCAGGCAATCTCGCTGGTTTGTTTATCATCAATCGCTAATGCATTGGGGAACCACACATGTTGAAAAGGCTTAAGTCATTTCTATTTAAAATGGTGTTGATATTACTGATCGCCCCAGTCGTTTTGGTTGGTGTGGTGAAATATGTCGATCCACCAATATGGGGATGGAAGTTAAGCCGCATTGTTGCCCCACCAAAGAACTATCCAGACAGCAGCCAACACGAATGGGTATCCTTGTCGCGTGTTTCAAAAAATATGCAGTTAGCGGTGATTGCGACCGAAGACCAAAAATTCCCTCATCATTATGGTGTCGATTTCGAGTCGCTATTCGACGTGATTTCCGAGGCTGGTGATAATGGTCCGTCGAGAGGCGCGAGCACTATTACCCAACAAGCCGCGAAAAATGTGTTTTTGTTTCCTTCTCACTCCTACGTTCGCAAGGCTTATGAGCTTTACTTTGCCTTGCTGATGGAGCTGATGTGGAGTAAAGAGCGCATTCTCGAAGTGTATCTAAATGTGGTTGAATTTGGTCCCGGTATTTACGGCGCTGAAGCGGCGGCGCAGAATTATTTTGGTGTCAGTGCAAAGCAACTCTCGAAGTGGCAAGCAGCGCGTTTAGCCGTGGTGTTGCCAAACCCATATCGAATCAAAGTCTATCCACAAAGTGATTACACTGCTCGCCGCACAAGATGGGCGATGAATCAAATGAGCAATCTTGGCAGCGTGCAACTTTAACTCCCTCAATCCATTACGCTTAAATAGAACTACGCCCCTATATCAATAAAATGTGAAGCGTCACAACCTTTGGGGCGTAGGCAGTTAGAATGATGTGTTCAGTTTCTTATCTAGGCACAATTAGTGTGAATAAAACTAATAAATGTGCATGGTTACCCTGTGCTGCCAATGGACTGAACGATGAAACTGAACCTGATTACCACTACTTTACTGCTTGCGTCGGCAAGTGCCATCGCCGAGCCTAACATCACCATTTCTACCACGACCAACAGCCGTGACTTCCCGCTAAGTGCAGAGCAGCCTTTGGTTGTGCCTCTAACCAAAGACGGATACACGCTTAAAATCACGGGCGTTGAAGGCGACTGCGTTGCACCTGATGGTCAGAAAGTGAAGTTCAATAAACCTATCGCGCTAAATTGTGGCAAGCCGACCGAACTGCCACTCAAAGTTCGCTTTACTGGTGACTATTCCTTCGCTTATGACGATGTGGTTAAGACGTTGCTGTTTAAGCGAGAGCCGAAAAAAGCAGCAAAAACCGAATTTAAACGCCCGATCCCGCAAGTACAATGTGAAGTCTACCAAGGCGGTGAAGTGACGATCGCTCTGGGGGATAGCTTTCCTGAAGGCACCAAGCTACGCGATGCTTATTCAGGTCAAATGGTTGAAGTGAAAGAGCAGAAAGTATCACTGACGCCAAGTAAAGACTCTGGCGGCCTAGTGCTGCTAGAGCCTGTGCAGAAAACCAAAGAAGCGGTGCCATTTGATTACCGAAATGCAAACATTTACTTCGTAATGGTTGACCGTTTCAACAACGCAGACGCAAGTAACGATAACAGTTATGGTCGTAAAAAAGACGGCAAAGATGAAGTTGGCACGTTCCACGGCGGTGACCTTAAAGGTGTAATTGAGAAATTGGATTACATCAAGAGCCTAGGTACAGACGCGATTTGGTTGTCGCCAATCGTTGAACAAGTGCACGGCTTTGTCGGTGGTGGTGATAGTGGCTCATTCCCGTTTTATGCTTACCATGGCTACTGGACGCGCGATTTCACCAAGATTGATGAGAACTTCGGTAACGAAGAAGATTTAAAAACGCTGGTGGAAGAGGCGCACAAGCGTGGCCTCAAAGTCTTGATGGATGCGGTTATCAACCATTCTGGTTACTCAACATTGGCAGATCTACAGTTCGACGGTATCGATGTGTTAAAGCCTAATGCCGAACTGCCCAAGAAATGGGGCGACTGGCAACCAAAAGCAGGCGAAAATTGGCATAGCTACCACCAGAATATTGATTATCAGAGTCCGAACTGGGCGAAGTGGTGGGGCGGCGATTGGGTAAGAACCGGTTTGCCGGGTTACCCAGCTCCTGGCAGTAGCGATATTACGATGTCTCTTGCTGGCTTGCCAGATTTCATCACTGAATCCAATAAAACCGTCACGCCGCCGCAATGGTTGTTGAATAACCCTGGCACTCGCGTAGAAGCTCGTGACAATTACACCGTCTCGGATTACTTGATTGAATGGCAAACTGACTGGGTGAAACGCTTTGGCATTGATGGTTATCGCGTCGATACGGTGAAACACGTCGAAGGTGAAGTTTGGCAGCGTCTAAAAGAGGAGGCATCGAACAGCCTAGAACAATGGCGTAAAGAAAATGGCAAATCAGGTCAGCCGTTCTGGATGATGGGCGAAGTCTGGGGACACACCGCGTATCGCAGCCCTTATTTCGATGATGGTTTTGACGCGTTGATCAACTTCGATATGCAGAAGAAGCTAGACAAAGGCGCGGCGTGCTTTAGCCAAATGGCAGACACTTACCAAAGCTATGCGGACACTATCGCGAACGAGAAAGACTTCAACCCAGTCAGTTACATGTCTTCTCACGATACGGAGTTGTTCTTCTCACGTTTTAAAGATTACGGCATGCAACGTAACGCCGCGAACGCATTGCTCCTTAGCCCAGGAGCGGTTCAGGTTTATTATGGCGATGAAGTAGGCCGTAACATTGGCCCTTACGCGGATGATTTCCACCAAGGCACACGTTCAGACATGGTTTGGAAGCTATCGGATGACAAACAAGCTTTGCTGAAACACTGGCAAACCCTTGGTCAGTTCCGTCAAGCACACCCTGCCATTGGCGCAGGTCAGCATCGAGTTATTGAACAGGAAGGCGCGTACGTTTTCTCTCGTTCGCTTGGCAATGACAAAGTCGTCGTGGCGTTTGTTGGACGTGAAAAGTAACTAAACGCTCTTTATGTCGGTAAATATAAAGCCCTTCCTTGAGTTATCAGGGAAGGGCTCTGTTGTTTTAGTTCGCCAGTTCTTGGTCGATGACTTTTTCTAGCTCGTCAAACGGCACATAACCAGGAATGATCTGATCATTAATGATCAACGCGGGCGTGCCGCGTAAACCAAGTTGCGTGAAATACTGATAGTTTTTATCAAGCAGCGCTTTGGTTTCTTTGTCGTCGACAAGCTGCGCTTCTGTCCCCGTTTTCTTCGCGATCTGTTTTAACGAACGTGCATCATGTGCGCCCGGTTTTTTCACCAATAACTCATGCACTTGTTCGTACTTATCTCGCTGGTTTTGCCAAACATTTAATGCGTAACTTGCCGAGTTGTAGCCGTTTTTCTCGTATTGTTCTTTAAAAGAGACATTGAGGTTAAGCACTTTTATCTGCGGATATTCCTTACCAACTTTGACCAGTTCTCCTTCTAAACGTTTACAAAAAGGGCAACTGTAGTCCGTTACGTTAATAATGGTTAACTCTGGGGTTTCAGCTCCAAAAGAGGAATGTTTGCCATCATTTAGATATTGACGAACCTCCTTCAAGGTGTCGCCAAATGACTGTTGATACGCAATGTACTCTTGCAGGTTTTGGTGCAATGAATCAAGAATTTGAGGGTTCTCTTTTAGTATCTGAGTAATTTCCTCTAGCTTTTGTTCTAAGGTCTTTTCTGATGCGAAAGATACGGCAGGTACGATAGCCATCGTTAACGCCAAAAGTGTACGAGTGAATGTCATAATATTTCCTAAAACTTTTAGATTTCGTTGTTTGTTGTGTGAAGTGAATAAAATACGTACAAAAGTCAGGCGAGCGGGTTTCTCGCCTTGCTGGGTTTATTCTCTAAACACGCAAAGTTTTAGGTGAACCCGATACTTTTCCCGTATCGGTTCTGTGTATTCCAGATAACGAATTGCTGTGGATGCCATCGGCAGCGCCACAATCAAAGCAAACAGAAAAAATGGAATAAGAATATGATCAAACTGGTGTTGGTACGCTTGAACCAGCTTCTCTGAAAGGTCGCAAGATGGTGATAAATTCACGCTTTCATTTTGCTGACTCTGTATTTGGTGAGCCTTAGGGCAGCTTTTCGAGAAGCCGGAGTTTTGGCTCAAACATACCATCACCACCCAAAACACGAGGGCGAGTGTCCACTTGGCTATTTTAGGTTGTGAGCGTAACAATGGGCTGCCTAGTCCTGTTGATTCTGGTTTATGCCGTTTGCATATGACCGGACAATCCTAACCTAAATTTCATTATGGAATGTTACTTTCGAGTTAATCGATATCGCCTCAATGCCAAAGTATGAAGTACGTCATGAATGTTGTAGAAAGCAATATTCGTTGGAATCATTGGTCGGATTGATGAAGAAGTCCTGAGGTATCGATATAGATTAATATACCTAATTGTTAGCACAAATTTTTATTATCTTTCAAATGTGATTAAAATCATAAAACAAAACTTCATAACAGAGTCGCCAGAATGTTCGGCAGGCGGATTGATTTTGATCATCTCTCTAGCACATTATTCGGGTGAACATATGTGTCCTGTCCCACATGTGTAGGTAATGTTATGAAAAATCCTGTTCAAACCGAGCGCAAGGTTACGCTGGGGTGCTACGTTGCACTGGCGTTTGCGGTCGTCTTCTTTTCTGGTCTCATGCAATCGAACGAATGGTATGGCGTATTTGATTTCACCACGTTGAATGGCTCTTTTGGCAAGGTGGCTTATGGTGTCACCGAAACGGCTGACGGTGTGCAAGTTGCAACAACGTCGCTTCGTGGTACTGGTGGTAGCGGTGCACGTGACGGTTTCATTTTTGCACTTACTTTGATTCCTACCGTTATGTTCGCACTGGGTATGATCAATGTACTTGAGCACTATGGCGCACTAGAAGCGGCACGCAAACTGTTAACGCCGCTTCTTCGTCCAATTATGGGGATTCCGGGTAACTCTGGTTTGGCTCTTATCGCTTCGCTGCAAAGTACCGACGCGGGCGCGGCGATGACTCGTCAGCTTAAAGATGAAGGCCATCTCACCAAACGCGAAACCGATGTGTTCACTATGTTCCAGTTCACCGCTGGTGCCACCATTGTTAACTTTTTCTCCTCAGGGGCGGTGCTGTTTACGTTGACGATGGCGGATGGCTCGCTTGCCGTAACGTCTTCTATTGGTTTGGCGGTTGTGGTGATGTTCTTGTTTAAAATCGTGGGTGCGAACTTATTCCGTATCTACCTAAACATCACAGAAGGTAAAGAAGACAAGCAAGAGAAAAGCAAATCTGAGAACTTAAAAGAGGAGACGGCGTAATGAGTGACGTAAAAGTAAGTAAGCCGATGGTGACGGATATTTTCGTTGAAGGCGCTAAAAAAGGCTGGGTTATTGCGACAACATCAACCGTGCCTAACGTTCTTATGGCGTTTGTCATCATTAAGGCGTTGCAGATTACTGGCGCGTTGGATTTGATGGGCTCGGTATTTTCTCCAGTAATGGCGGTTTTTGGTTTGCCAGGTGAAGCGGCTGCGGTGCTGATTGGTGCTTGGATGTCGATGGGCGGCGCAGTTGGCGTGGTTATCACATTGTTTGACCAAGGCATCTTGAACGGTACGCACATCGCGATTCTTGCACCTGCAATTTACCTAATGGGCTCACAGGTTCAGTACATGGGTCGAATTATGGGACCTATCGGTACTGAAGGTCGTTACATCCCAATCATGATTGCGATTTCCGTATTGAACGCATTTGGCGCAATGCTAGTCATGAACTTGTTTGTTTAGGGGGCAATCATGCAGTTTTCTCTCAATGAATATCTCGAAGAACTTCGTCCTCTCATCAATGTCGATTGTGGCACGTACACGACTGATGGCATTGAGTTCATCGCTTCTCAATTTGAAGAGAAGTACCAAGTGATGTCTGGTTGGAGCGTAAAACGCATCGACTGTGGCAGAGCGGGCATCGGTCTTGAAGTTCGAAACAAGCCTGAGGCTGAGCAAGTTGACGTGATGCTGATTGGTCACATGGATACCGTGTTCCCTGTCGGTACCGCAGAGTTACGTCCTATGTCTCAAGACGCTGAAAAAGCGTACGGTCCGGGTGTCTCGGACATGAAATCTGGCTTGCTGAATATTGTGTACGCGATGCGTAACCTCGACCAAGCGGTGTTGGATAAACTGTCAATTTGTATCTGCATGAACCCAGACGAAGAAACCGGATCGTTAGATTCGGTCGACTGGATTCAATCTGTTGCAAAAAACGCGAAAAACGTATTGGTGGCAGAAGCAGCACGTGCAGACGGTGGTTTAGTCAAAGCGCGCAAAGGCATGGCGCGTTATAAAATCACGTTTAATGGCATTGCAGCCCACGCTGGCAACGAGCCAGAAAATGGCCGCAGTGCAATTACCGAGATGGCGAACTGGATTCTGGCTGTCAATGCAATGACCAACTTTGAATCTGGTACCACGCTGAATGTCGGTATTGTTTCTGGCGGTAACGGCGCGAACATCGTCCCTGAGCACGCTGAAGCGATTGTGGATATACGTTTCTGGAGCAACGAAGAATACGATGATGTCGATAGCAAGCTAAACGGCATGCTGGAAACACCATTCGTTGATGGCGTTAGCATCGAGTTGGTACGTGAAGCTTATAAACCTTCTATGGTGCCAAGCGCGCAAACTGAAAGCTTGATGGCATTAGTTGAAGAAGCAGCAAGTGAACTGGCTATCGACATCAACTGGAAAGAAGTGGGTGGCGGCTCTGATGCAAACAATACGGCAATTCTTGGAGTTCCAACTTTGGATGGTCTAGGACCTATCGGTGCAGGTTTCCACAGTGACCAAGAGTACTTGTTGCTTGAGTCTATCGAACCACGTATCAAAATGCTGATACGTGTACTGGAGAAGATAGCTCAGTAGTGCACTCGACAACTTAGTTCCCAACATCACGATCCCCAGACTTCGGTTTGGGGATTTTTCTATCTGTGTTTTTGTTTCACTTTACTATCATTTCTTGTTATTAATCTTGCGTTCAGGTTCGATTTATTAATATGTTGGCCACAGTCATAAATTTCGGAGGCAACGATGACCACAACAATGTCTGTAAAATCGGCGCCGAAAGACGCCAAAGATCAAACGATGCAAGCGCCAGATGAGAAAACCTTCTGGCGCAAAATGAAAGGGTCGGTTAAGAAAGCGGGTGAAGAAATTGCCGTAATGGGCATAAAATCATGGCTCGCGATGACAGATTCCAACACCGCCGTTCGCCATAAGGCGATTTTAGGTGGCGCGTTGGCTTACTTCGTATTACCAACCGATATGGTGCCAGATGTACTAGCAGGCGTCGGCTTTACCGATGACATGGCAGCGCTTACGTTAGCCGCTAACTCTGTCGGCAATGCCATCACTAAAGAACACGAAGCACAAGCCAGAGAAAAACTGAATTCGATGGCGGATTAAGTTGAGAATTTATTTTACCGCACTTATAGCCATTTGTGCTGCTCGATATAGTTTTCCAAATACCATAAGAAAAACATTTCTAATAAACTTTGCAGACATATCTTCAATTGCTGTTACTGGTTTTCCAATAAACACCAACATATGACCTAACAGCCCTTTGACTTGTGATTCTCTTACTTTAGATGCTTTAGCTACTTTTTCTATATTTCTGGCGAGTATGTCATAAAATGTCATTCCAGTTGATACTGTAGCTTGGACTGCTATTGCTGAAAACAAGCCTGAATCTTTTAATAAGGTTATTAAGGCTGATTGAATTCTTTCTGACCAATACTCTGTAAATGATGCTTGGTTTCTGTGCTCAAACTTAAATCTAGTAGGTGTATACAAGTATTTGTTAGACCTGACTTTTATCGCTCCCCACGTTTCGGAGTTAGCATTATCTAAATACCCTAAATTTGTTTCGCTAGACATACTATGAGCACTTATATTAAAGCCAGTACTAGCGTCTAAGCGGTACTCATCTCCATTGTGTGGTGCATGAATAAATGGCCAGACAGGTACTTTAGGTACAGGATCTGCGCCATGAGTACAGCGGTATACTTTGTCGTTACTTTTACTAGATTTACGGGAATATTGTTCTAAACCTACTCTAGGTGCGCCAAAAGTATATAAATTCACTCTTAATGAATACTCTTCTCTAAGCCAATCAGAACATAATGAAGCCAGAGCCCCTCCTAAACTATGCCCAACACAGTGAACACGTCTAGGTAAACGTTGGCATTGCTGTAAATACTGTTTAATACTAGGTTTGATGCTTGAAAATGAATTAATAAACCCAGAGTGAGCAATAGAGCCATTTGGAGCGCCTTTGAGGCCTACATTTAGGTTAGTTACCCAATCATTGGCATTTTGTGTCCCTCTAATGGAAATTACTAAATCTCCCTTATATTTTCCTTTTCCAACTCCAATTACCGCAAACGCTTCAGATGTTCTCATTACACCAGGTATCACTTTTCTAAACAATGGGATACGATCTAATCCTGTTATACCTCCAGTTCGGCCACTAAAAACATCTTGCTGCGAAAATACAAAGTGTTTTTCAAAACCGTCTTGTCCCATAAAGGCTAGTCTCCCTCGTCCCTGGTATACTCCATACGGTATGTTCGCGATCTCTGATGCAAGTTTTGGTGTTAAAGACGGCATTACGTATCCTCCGTAAACTCTGTTTTATATAAAAATCCATTTAAATTGCAGTTGCTAATAACCATTAGATCTCGAGCATTATCTAGGTTGATATTCTTGAAAAAGTACCGGAATTCTTTGTTTTCAATTTCACAGTAAAGGTTACTTAGGTTGTCTTCTATAAATATAGGTGGTGAAACGTAGTTTAACTGGGACTCCCAAATATATTTCTTTTCTTCATTTATATAGGTATATATACCTATATATGAATATGTTTGATTCAAAGCTGATTCTTTGAATCTTTGAGAATGTATGACAGGTTTGAAATTAAATTCACCTAACTCATTGGTGGTTGAACTTCTCTTGTAAGTATTCTTTAAAAAACTCGCTTCCAAGTAGACGGTGACATTTTCTAGAGGCGTTTTATCAACAACTAAAGTGCCCTTTATCTCTGGGCTTAATGTATATTTAAATTTATTAAAAAAACCGAACATACTTTCGTTAAAACCTAATGTAAGTATTGAAAATGAGAAAGTGAATAAAAAAATACTACTTTTAAACATGAATTTATGATGTGAGTATCTTAGTGCAAACTTAATTATCAGACTACTATCTATCACCATTTGGTTTTGAGCTTTAACTTAATAATGGAATTTGCATCTCGCTATTATGAAAATGTCTGTTATATCACTTTCAAATTGATAATAATGGATGAGGAATCCTAACTATTCAGAAGAGTTATTATCTTAGTCTAGCTACTTGCTGATTCGTAACTAAGAGAAGTCTAGGAGCAATTATAATTGTAACTTAACCCTTTTGACGTTTGATTGGAAACGAAAAAACCACCTTACAATTAGGTGGTTTTCGCTTAGACAGGATAATTTAATCGTAGAACGATTTAGGCGTCAGCGCGTTTAAGATGCACTTCTTCTTCGGCAACGCCTGCCATTGGGTCGTTGAAGCGAGCTTCATCCAATGCGCCTTCTGATTTCGCAACGATGACGGTCACAGCACTGTCACCAGTAATGTTTACCGCAGTACGAATCATATCAAGTAGACGGTCAACACCCATGATGAGCGCGATACCTTCAAGCGGCAGACCAACTTGGTTCAATACCATAGCAAGCATGACAAGACCCACCCCAGGAACACCCGCAGTACCAATAGACGCAAGTGTTGCGGTCATGATAACCATCATGTAATCGCCCATGCTCAAATCAATATTGAATGCTTGAGCAATAAACGCGGTTGCGACACCTTGCATGATGGCTGTGCCGTCCATATTCACGGTTGCACCTAGAGGAACAGTGAATGATGAAATACGGTTATCTACGCCCATGCGGTGTTTTGCTGTTTCCATTGTCACTGGAATGGTCGCGTTTGATGATGCCGTTGAGAAGGCAAACATGATTGCGTCTTCCATCTTACGTAGGAACGTAACTGGGCTAAGGCCAGTAAAGCCTTTTAGCATTAGACTGTAAGTCACTAGGCCGTGAAGCAATAGTGTGCCCGCTAACACAACAAAGTACTCGGCTAGGTTGACGATGGCACTTAAGCCAAGACCAGTAAACAACTTCGCCATCAAGAAGAACACGCCATATGGAGCTAGGTTCATCAAAATTGCTACAAGCTTCATGATCACTTCGTTTAGATCAGAGAAGAATGCTGCAATTCGCTCACCAGGCTTACCTGCTGCGCTGATCGCGACACCAAACAGAACCGCAAACACGATCACTTGCAGGGTTTTACCTTCTGCCATCGCGCTGATTGGGTTGGTTGGGAACATATCGATGATCACTTGACCCAAAGAAGGCGCCTCTGCCGACTTAAATGAGCTTGCTGCTGTCAGATCAGCGCCAGCTCCCGGTTGGAATAGCGTGCCCATTGTAAGCGCAAGTGTGATAGCGATAGCGGTCGTTGCTATATAGAAAGCAAGGGTTTTACCACCCATGCGACCCAATGTAGAAAGGTCTTTTAGAGAGCTCGTGCCGCAAACCAGTGAAACAAACACTAGTGGTACGACAAGCATTTTTAAGCTGGCGACGAAGATCTGCCCACCAACTTCAAATAATCCATTAACGATGTATGCGTCGACAAATCCGTTGTCGGCAAAAAGTGTGCGAATTGCAAATCCTGTCAAGATACCCGCTACCATACCTAAAATTACTCGGCTGGTGAGCGACATCGGTTTCTTGGTATTCATGAGAACACTCCTTATAGTTATGCACCTTGAGTTCACTTCAAAGCGGCGAGCAGAGTAGCAGTGGAGTGGGAAAATACGAAAGAATAATCCTCTGATTGATTAATAGATGTGAACTTTGTCACTATAAAAAATAGAACTTTAACTAAATTGTAACGAAGTGGCTGGTTGAAAACTTCGAGTTTTAACACTTTTATCGAACATACAACCGATAGAAATGAATTCTTACATTTCGGTTAAATAAGGAATGATGTGCATATCTTCGAGGCGAAAACTGATTTTTGCATAAATAGTTACGGTTTATGCAGTGTGAAATAGGTGATAGGTCGTAATAGTATTTGGATCTAGACGGCGATGCTAATGCTCACTACAGTCAATAGCATCACAGCTCAAGGTTGCGTAATTACGATTTTTTGTAGTGAGATAGTGTGGAGGTGCGTTGGTGATCCCAACGCCAATGATTATGTTCGCTTATTCGCACTCCGCCCACCCAGTAACATTGCTTTGCTCGCTTTTGGCCTGTTAAACACGCTTTGCCAAATTCGGTCAAAGTAACTTTTTGTTCCCACCAATTTTTCTCTACTGAGTCGATAGCGAAAAGCGGCACTTCGGATTGAGTCAGTGGAAACAGTAGGGCGTAAAACATGACATCACCTAAAAAAGGTAGCGGTTCAATTTGCTGATACCGCTTGAACCACTCTGTTACAGAGATGGGTGAACGCTGTGAACTCAATACATTTAAAGCAAGCTGTTGAGTCATGCTCAAACCGCTATTGGTATGAGGCAGTTCTTGCAAGAGACGCCTAAGCACATCGGACATGTTCGGTAAGCAATCCAGTTGATGTTGCTCTATCAAACTGACGATAGCTTTTGGTGAGGAACATGACACTGCTTGCCAACACTGCTTTGCTTGGCTCAATAACTTAGCAGATACGGGTGTACGATATCGCCAACAAGAACGAATAGCTTCTTCAGGCAACTGCCCAAAGCCGATGAATCGCTCAGTACCCGGGAACTGGTTCAACTCAATGATCTCTATCACTTTGTTCTCTACATTCTCTAACAGTGTTAGAGCACGAATTAGCATCAATTGATCATAGCTGTCATGTTCGACCCAAAAGACGATTCGTTCAAATACATCACTTTGCAACAGATCGAGGTTTGATTGTTCCAATGTGACTATATCTTGGACCGAGTCTTCACGCTTCATCACGGGCAGCAGAGTCTCTACGACATATTGGGCACGAATGGCAAGGAAGTTCTGCGGTGTTGCTGGTATGGGGCCAATACAAAGCGGATCGATCAGGGCTAAAAATGTCCCTTCAAATCCGCTGGCTTTAAGTTGTTGTTGAATGTCGTGGCCACAACGAACGTGTAGCGTTTTTACTTTCGCATCTAGGGACGGTTTTTGTTCTTTGATGGCTAGTTTGTGCGCTTCTAGCTCTTTGATATGAGCTTTTAGTCTACTCCAACTGGATAAGCCCAGTTCTCTTGCGAGTGCATGTTGAACGTCAGCCAATTGAATTGTATTGGGAGCCAAAGATTCTGGTTTGGAGTGACATCGCTTAACTAACTCCAACGTAGCGTCATCGTATAGGCGGATAGCTTTGAGCCTTTTTTTAGCAATGGATTTTTGCTGATTGATATTGATCGAGAAGCTATTTGTAGAGTTCATATTTCACCTTTCTTATTTCTTCCACACTCGCCTAAATAGAAGCTAAAAAGAAGGTAAAAACAGATTGTGCCTGCTAAACCAAGCAGGTGAGGATATTGCCGTGAACCGAGTTCTTTCCGCGAGTGTTGGGTGCTTTAGGCATGAGCAGAGTGATAGTAGGTGGTCGCTATCCTTCGTGCAACCTTTTGTGAGAGTGTAGCGTCACAAAATGGCCGTTTCTCTATATTTAGGGAGAATCAATAGGCGATAACACTAGCGATTCAACTCAATACCACTGTCGCTAGGCTCGAGTTTCTACACTTTTGAGTAAAGTACGATAAAGCGCTTGAGTCGCAGGACCACTTTTGGCTCCTTTGGGCAAAGTGAGGTGCAGCGCAACTTGATATTGATGGGAGTGTTCGATCTCCAATACTTTAATTTTATCGCTCTTGCGGGCTGCGACTAAGTGCGCTGGTAGCCGACAAAATCCAGCGCCTTGCTCTACGGCGTGAAAAGCGTGGTCGAAGTTATCGACGGTAATACGCTGACGTGCGCGTAACCAACCCACATCTCTTTTCGTTTTGTCTGAATTGCCTAAGTCACGGATGACAATTTGGCTGGTGGTTGCAAAATCGTCGATGGAAACATGCGGCTTTTTAGCGAGTGGATGGTGTGCTGCGATTACAGGCAGCATGGTTGTTACGCCAAATGCTTCGGCAGGGTAGTTGGTTATCGGTAAGTTGATGATTGCGATGTCAGCGAGCTCATTTACGACCATTTCGGTTGTTTTGCTCAGTGACGTTTCAACCACTTGAACGGAGGTCGTGTTGTTGTCCTCCAAAAATTGACTGAGTGGTGCATAAAGCCAACAAGGGTCACAAAGATGATCTATTGCGACCGTGATTTGAGATTCCACCCCACTTTTTAACTGCTCGCTGATGACTTCCAGTTCCCGCGCTTGTTCAAGCATGGATTGTGCACGACGCAGTATGGTTTTGCCGTGCTCAGTCAAACCTGCTTTGCGCCCTCGTACTTCGATAAGTTGAATACCAAGTTGGTCTTCTAACTTCCTCACCGAGTAGATCAATGTGGTATGGCTCTTGTTGAGCAGCAAAGCTGCAGATTGAATGCTACCTTCTTGATCAATCGCTTGTAGCGTTTGCCATTGTTCTAAGGTCGTTTTTAGTCTCATGAGTCAATTTTTTAGACAGTTAATGGCAAAATTATGAACTTTTTTGTCAGTTTTATAAAGGTAATAATCTTGTCATCGAAAGCGAGTCAATTAAGAAGAGGAGACTCAAGATGGCGAAATTATTGCAAGTTGATTTTGAATTTCATGGTCCGTTTGGTGAAGAGATGTCGAATGCTCTGATCGATTTAGCGAAATCAATTAACCAAGAACCGGGCATGATTTGGAAAATTTGGACGGAAAGCGAAAAAGACAAACTCGGTGGTGGTATCTATCTTTTTGAAGATGAAGCCACGGCGCAAGCTTATCTCGAAATGCATGCCGCACGCTTACGAAAAATGGGCGTAGTCGAAGTACGAGGTCAAATCTTCGATATCAATGTGCCGTTAACGACGATCAATCAAGGGCCTATTGGAGGATAAGGAGATGATGACCAACCGCACTTTTCTAACCGTTCATGGTGTCATATATACGGTATTCGCTTTTGCGTTGTTTTTTGTACCAACCATGATGTGGCCGATGTATGGCGTACAAATTAACGACCAATACGCGCTGTTTTTATCGCAACATACGTCGATCTTTTTAGGTGGAATCGCTGCGGTGAGTTTGATGCTACGTGATGTGGAACCTAGCAACACAGCCAAGCAACTGTTCAAAGCGCTGTTGGCCACGAATCTCTTAGGCGTGTTGATCACTACTTACGCTGGTATTACAGGTGTGTTTGTTGGCTTTGGTTGGAGTGACCCAATATTCTTTGTCTCGCTCAGTTTGTTGACGTATAAGCAATTAAGAGTGCAATAGAAAAAGCCCTGCTGTTTCTAGCAGGGCTTTGTCATATTTGGTCAAATTAGCGATCTAGATTAATTCATGATTCGCTTTTGTACGCGTAGTTGTAGTAGCCGTATCCATAGCCGTATGAGTTAGATGCTTTTTTCTCAACCGCATTGAGAATCACACCTTTAACTTCTACACCTGATTGCTCGAAGCGACCGCGTGCTACCTCAATTTCTTTCAATGTCGTTTGGTCGAAGCGAGCTACCATCAATGTGGTGCCAGCAAGTGCACCAACGATGCTTGGATCCGTTACTGCAAGTACAGGCGGTGTATCGATGATGACTAGATCGTATTCTTTTGATACTTGTTCTACAAATTCAACAAATCGTGGATGCATCAAAAGCTCTGATGGATTTGGTGGTACTTGACCGCGAGTAACCACATCCAAGTTTTCAACTTGACTTGGTTTGATTGCGGTTGCTCGATCAATTTTTCCACTTAGTAAGTCAGATAACCCTTGCTCTGCTGTGAGACCAAAACATTGCTGTAAATAACCTTTTCGCATGTCAGCATCCACCAAAAGGACTTTTTGACCCGTTTTAGCCGCAACGGCAGCAAAGTTGGTTGATACGAACGTCTTACCAATGGAAGGCGCTGGGCCTGAAATCATTAAGACATTGTTTTTGGCTTCCAACATTGCGAAGTGTAAGCTGGTTCGAAGTCCACGTAGTGCTTCAATTGATAGATCTGCTGGATTGGCATTTGCTAAAAGAAGTAAGTCTTTGTTGTTTTTGCGTTTTAGCTTGTTCGCGACTTCCAATTGTTGTGCCGATTTAGGAACACTTGCATATACAGATATTCCAGTTTGCTCAATTACATCAGGAGAAGTCACTCCACGATGAAATGCGGTTTTTACCAGAACAAATGCGACAGCTACCATGCCTCCAAGAAGAGTAGCCAAAACTACAATCAAAGGTTTTTTCGGCTTAATAGGAACGGCGTAAGATTGTGCATTGTCAATAATACGCACATTACCCACGGTGCCAGCTTTTATGATATTTAGCTCTTGAACTTTATTCAAAAGTTGGATGTAGATTTGCTGGTTTACTTCGACATCACGAGTCATACGCAAGACTTCGCGCTGTGTTTTTGGCAGTTTTTGAACTTGTTTGTTAAGACGCTCTTTCTCTTGCAGTAATGTCTGACGTTTGTCTAACAGCGATTTATAAGCTGGGTGGTCTTGGGTGAATTTTTGACTGATTTCACTTTCTTTAAATGTTAGCTCATTAAGTTGGGCTTCAAGTGCCACCATCACTTTTAGAGTAGATTGTGCTTCGAGATTTAAATCTATAGATTCGTTTTCTTGTCTAAAACTGTTCAATGTATCTTCTGAAATAGTTAGCTTGTCCTTAATCTCGGGTAAATGACCTTTAAGGAAGTTGAGGCTCTGCTCAGCTTCAGCTGAGTTTCTTCTAACATTCTGCAAAAAATAGTTTTGAACAACATCATTTAAAACAAGCTGATTGTGGTCTGGGTATTCACCTTCAATACTTAGAGATACAATACCTGTTTGACTACCTCTCTCTGAAATAGAAAGTTGTGAGGCTAACTTGTTGATAGCATCTAACTTGCTTATTTTACTTATTGTAAAAGTATCTTCATTTTGAGCATTGAGCTGGTTCACTTTTACACGATAGCCATTCATCTCAATTAGTTGACCAACTGAACCAGAAAGTACCATTTGGTCTTCAAGCATCAAGCTGAATTGACCTTTCTCGATGTCTGTAGCAATCAGTTGATGAGATAATCCTCTAGCCGTTCGAGGTACTTCAAACGTGGTCAAAGAAATGTAGTTTTGAGTACCGTTGATTCGTGCTAGACCTTTACCAACAAAAGGTAAGCAATCAGGAGTGGCAATGGTTGTTAAGTTAAACTTATCAACGGTATCGCCAAGAATCATTCTCGATTTAATTATTTCAATTTCTGTAGTTGCAGATGATTCGGCAGAAAAGAGTTCTCCCATGTCACCGACCATCGCCGAGATACCACCTGAACTCTTCTTTTCGATTTGTATTAACGCGTCGGCTTTGTAAATCGGAGTTGATAGCAACGCGACCGCGATACCTAATGTTGCAAAAAAGAGTGTAATGCTGATGATAAACCATTTCGCGTCTATCAATATGCCGAAGAGCTTGCCTAGGTCGATCTCATCATCAGCAAGAGCAGATGATTGTATTGTTTGGTTAGCCATTATTTTTTATTTCGCCAAGTGATCTGAATTTATATTTTTTTGCCCATGCATGAGCAGCATTTTCAATCAGAGATAATGCATGCTCAAAGGCTTCTCTACTCTGTCTGTATGGATCTGGAATATCCACGGAACCTATCCAGTGACCAAATAACATTGCTTTACCTCTAGCCTCCGGTACCAGCTCCGTCAAAGCATCGATATGACCTTGTTCCATCACCAATATTAGGTCTTGCTTTGCGCACAACTGAGCGGTTAGCTGCTGTGCTTTGTGGTCTAGCAGGTAGATACCACGTTCTGACGCGACAAGTCTGGCGGTTTCATCTGCTGGCTTTCCGGTTAGGCGACTTTTTTCTACGGCAATACCCGCCGAAGAAATCTGTTTATCTGGGAGTAGTTGCTGTAGTAACCGCTCTCCTGTGGGGGAGCGACAAATATTACCTACACACACGACAAGAATGTTCGAAAACATGTTTTGCTCCTTCTTATAGACAACGTTTGAATGACTTGTTTGTGTTCAAACAAGCCCTTCAGAATGCTTTTCCTATGGCCAAGTCCTGACTCGAAGGACGCCTTCTGTAAGTTCATTGAAGCCTGAGATGGTAGGTACTAGCTGTGCAATAACGCGATTCCAACGACTGATAGGCGCCGCAGTGACATAAACGATGTCATACGGTTTGAGAGCAAATTCAGTACCAATAACGAGCGCTGCCGCATCGGAGACATCAAGTTGATATATGTCGCCCAGTGAACCTGCGTCTTGTGACCTCCTAATTACGAATACACCTGTCGCATCCGCTGATATCTGATTTATACCGCCAACGTTACTCAGAGCTTCCGTAAGGCTCATGCCAGCGCGATCTATTTTCAGTAGTTTAGGGTCGTTAACTTCACCCATAACGAAAACCTTTTGCGAATCATTTCTTGGCACATGGATGATATCACTTGGTTGAAGTAGCCTATTTTCAGTGAGGTCGCCTTCTTGCATCAGCGCATAAAGAGATATGTTTTCAACAATGCCGTTTCTTGTCAGTGTTACATTTTTCCAGTCGGCGTTTTCGGCTAATCCACCTGCACGGTTAATTGCATCTAACAAGGTAAGTGGGATATTGGTGATTGGTTGTTGTCCCGGATTATTTACCTCACCAGTTATGTAGGATTTTTTCGAACGAAAAGCGGCGACGCTGACATCCACTTGAGGACTTTCTATGTACTTTGCTAATCGACGAGAAATATCTGCACGAATTTGACGAACGTTTTTACCCGCAACTTCAACAATACCTATATATGGATAGAAGATAGTACCATCAGCATGTACCCAGTTACCCGCTTCAGCAGAGCTGCGATAAGAACCAGCTGGAATAGTTAGTTCTGGGTGATCCCAAATAGTAATGTTTAGTATATCTCCAGGGCCAACCTCATACTCATAAGCGCTAAGTTGGCGATCTAGCTCAGGGTTGGATTTGGCTTCTATTCCCAAACTTTTAAGTTGAGATACTTTATCAAGTGTAAGTGGAAAAACATTGAAATCAGAAGTGCGACTAACATTGCTGTCTTCGACGAAGTTTTTTCCATCTGTGGAAAGGTGACTACCGGGTACAGTACATCCAGAAAGAAGTACTGAGGAAAGCACTAAACTAGCTAGCTTTTTATGTTTGAAATTCATGCTTTTTCATTCATCTGACGTAAAGAGCGAGTTGCTGGTAGCAACATTCTTCTCCAGAAAAAACTTCACAACATAATCTTATAGGCACCACTTCTTTTTATTTATAAAGCGCTCAATAAGGAATTGGTTGCATCTGGAGACGCGAACTCTAATGAATTTCAATGACTAGAGCAATAGACAGAAATTCAGCAAGTGTCCAGATAAATATCGTATTTTTATGTTTTTATTTACAAGATTTCATATTGTGGATAAAAAACTTGTTCAATTAGCTCAAATTTTGTTTATTAGCTCTATATGTAGTGTTTTCTTTCTAAAATACAACCAAGAAAATCTACCGACTAATTATCTCGTTGTATTAAATAGGATTATCAATAATGTGACTCATGTCTCGTTTTTGTTTCGTTGTCTTTCAGCATGGTCACTTCTTTGCTAACCCCTTCCCATTCAAATACGGAAGAATATGCGGACGAGACTCACCTGCTAACTTGCTCGTAACTTCTTGTGACCACGTACTTTGTTTTTGATTGCTTGAGCGGTTTGCATAGTAGTTCTGCATCGTTTGGTCGTATGCTTGAATGTCATCTAAGTTGAGATCTTGGTACTGGTTCTCGTGCACCACCACGTGCGCAGGTAGGCGAGGTTTAACTTCTGGGTTTTGATCTGGATGGCCCAAACACATACCAAATAGGATGGCGGTATTCTGGGGTAGCCCCAGTAGCTCATCCACTTGTTGGGCATTGTTTCTTAAGCCGCCAATGTATACGCCTCCCAACCCCATAGATTCTGCTGCCAATAAGCAGTTTTGAGCCATGATTCCTGAGTCTACGGCGCCTATTAGCGTTAACTCTGTGAAATCGGCTTGAACATCAGGATTAATACTGGCGTGACGCTGGTAGTCGATACAGAACACCAAGAACTCTGCCGCGTTTTCAACGTATGCTTGATTCCCTGCAAATTTCGCTAGTTGCGATCTCTTCTCTGTGTCCGTGACTCTAACAATTGATACTACCTGCAACATACTGGATGAGGATGCGGCAAGACCCGCTTGAAGGATGGTTTCTAGTTGCTCTTTATCGATAGGCTGTGAGGTAAATTTACGAATGGAACGGTGGCCAAGAATGGTTTGGATCGTACTGTTCATGATGACTTAACATCCTTTGTTCTATTTTTAGGCTGAGCGTTCACCTTAGCGGTATTTAATGAATGGGTAAACTATCGCGAAAGAAAAACTGTGCCTTAGAGCATAAGTTTGAGGTCAGACTGGGGAAACGGCGCGCATTCTGTTTGTGAAGGTATATACTGTTTTTAGAATCAATAGTTTATCTACGTTGGAAAGATGAAAGAGCTGATACTTCATACCGTCACAGTATTCATGGGGTTCTTTGCGATCATGAATCCCATTGCCAATATTCCTATCTTTTTGAGCCTCACGGCGGATGAAGATAAAGAGACCGTTCGATCAATAGCACTTCGTTCGGTGTTTATTGCTTTTGTCATCGTGGCTATTTTTGCCATCGCAGGAAAAGTGATTTTCGACCTCTTTGGTATCACCCTTTATGCGCTGCGCATTACTGGGGGAATCTTAGTCTTCATGATTGGTTTTAATATGTTGCAAGGAGATTCCACGCATCAAAAAACCAAGGAAAAAGCGTATTCGCCTGCGCAGCAACAGGCAGCCTTGAGTATTGCCGTATCACCGTTGGCGATGCCAATACTCGCGGGGCCGGGTACGATTGCGACAGCGATGAACTTTGCGACCACAGGAGGTTTTGACCAAACCATTATTACCATCGTTTCATTTGCGGTTCTTTGTATCATCACCTACATATTGTTCCTGTTTGGGGACAAACTGGTCAAAGCGGTAGGGCCTAGTGCTTTGAATGTGGTGACAAAAATGATGGGCCTGATTTTGGCAGTTATCGGCACCCAAATGTTCATCGATGGTGCTGGCGAAGCCTACAAAACCGTATTTGCCTAACTCTTCCTATATTTCCCAAATCCACACTTGTGTTGCGTCATAAGTGTGGATTTTTTGATCTTTAGTTTTCACTTTCTAAGGCAGAAATACATAGACTTCACCTATCTCAATAATAAGAATAACCAATTGTTGCTAATGCACGAATTTCATTACTCTTTTCCGAGAAATTAATGGGGGAAACATGGCAACGAAAGCAATTGTAGTGGAAGGTGGAGCGATGCGCGGCGTCTTTGCCAGTGGCGTGTTAGACGCATTTCTAGAGCGAGATTATAAGCCATTTGATTTCGCGATTGGTGTGTCGGCAGGCGCATCTAATTTGATTGGTTATCTGACCGATTACCCGCACCGCAGTATAAATGTGATTACAAAGCTCGCGACCAGTAAGCGCTTTTTCGACCCGACCCGCTTCCTCAAAGGTGGCGATTTGATTGATGTGAAATGGCTGTTTGAAGAGTCCAACCGTTTGTATCCCGTCGATGAGAAAAAGCTTTTTGAAGGCATTCCATTTTTTGCGGCCACCACTAATGTGGACACAGGTAAAGCGGACTACTATCGAGTGACGCGAGAAAATTTCCATCATGCGATAGAAGCGACAACAGCATTGCCGATTGCTTACAAACATACTCCGTGTTTTTCTGGTGGTTGTTATACCGATGGTGGTGTGGCGGATTCTATTCCGGTTCGAGAAGCTTACCGAAGAGGAGCGCGAGACATCACGGTTGTGCTATCGCACCCGCTGAATTACTCCAAAAAACCAGTAAAAAATACTTGGTTAATGAACAAGTTGTTTGCTGAACATCCTAAAATGGCAGAAGCGATGTTGCATCGTTCAGAGAACTACAATGAGTCCTTGGAATTTATCCGCAATCCACCACAAGGAACCCGCGTGAGAGTGATTGCACCGCCGGATGAATTTCATGTGCAACGCTTGTCGATGCGCCAATCCGTTCTACTCGAAGGGTATGAAATGGGGCTTCAAGAAGGCAGAACTCATATCACCAATCTGTCTGGTGGTTATGGTTTAAGTCGAGAAAACTGCCACTTTTGTCTTTAACTCGCAGTTATTGATAAAGTAAAAAGAACCCCGCGATTTTCGGGGTTCTTTACGTCTATCGTCTGCGAGATTAGTTCAGTTTATCCCAAGCCATTTCCCAGTGTGAGCCTGTCGCTGGCTCAAATTGTGTTGCACTCTCACTCCACTGTACGCAGTAGCCAGAGTAAGGGAATGGTTTACATTGATAAATCGCGCCGTCGCTTGCCAACACTTTTGTACCTGCTGTGTAGCTAGAAAGCCCCTCTGGGAATACAAAGTCGTATTCGCCTGATGGTGGTGGGGTGACTTCCTCACTTTTTAGATGGAAATCCAGCGTTTGCTGATCGACAAGGTTGCCATCGGTATCTTTAATGCGGGTCACTAACATGTGGTGCCCCGGTTCTGATTTGCTCAGCGTGAGTTCTACTTGTTCGCTTGCACCATCTTGAATGGAACCCGTCCAACTTGCTAGTGGTTCGCGATGATGATTGTAAACCGTTAACTCGGCGGTTAAGTCGCCCTCTGCGGTAAGAGTGAGGTCTAAAGAGGTTGGCTCTGTAGCAATTATGTACTCACTGGCAAGACCATCAACCGTCAGTGAATAGTCAGGTACTGGCGTTTCAATATTGTAGCCAATTTCAACACGTTCAAGGCCACTGTTTGATTGCAGGTAAATTGGGTTCGTGCCGTACACTGGCGTGAACTTGTCTTCCGAATATTGACCAGCTTGAAGCTTAGTTTGCTCTTGGTTGATTTTACTCGCCAAGGCGTAAGACCAGTTTTTCGCTTGAGTGAGTGCGTCGTTACTAATTGCTAGTTCAGTGCGGTATGCAACGTTCTCACCAGATTGATCAAACACGCGAGTGTAAACCGAATCGCCAACCTTTAGATTCATAGTAGGGATGATTTGGCCACCTTGAGTCCACTCAGGAATCACAGGGGCGTTACCATCAAATTTGACATCGATAACGTTGTAGAATGATGCAGCGGTATCACCCACATCCCATACCGCAAGGATGACATGGTACCCTTCGCGTTCAGGCACGTTACATTGGTGGCTCATCTGTTTTGGTGGTTGAACCATATTGCCTTCAACTACACAGAAAGGGTTGAGATCGAACGAGTCGCGTGACAATGAAGCGTTCGGGTTCCAATTCGGTTTTGTGATGTAGTATTTCCAATCACGAGTCACGTGGTTTGCTGTAAAAGTCCATTCAAACGTTTGTGTACCAGATTTTATCGGACGTTTTACCCAGCGGTCGGCGGTTTGTTCGTCTAGTGCAGCTGCTAGAGCCGTTTCTGCACTGGCAATTTTACCGTCGCGAGGGCCTGTCTCTGGGAAGCCATCTGGGCCTTCGACGCTTTGTGGTTCATATTGAATTGCGCCACAGTTAGTGTTTCTTTCATTGGTATCCGATGTTGGGTACTTACACAGCGCTGCACGACTTGCTGCGACGCCATCGTTGGATTCCGATACGTAACCGTGTGCTAAGACACCAGAGCTCATGCTTGCGATAGCAAGGGCAACGAGCGATTTATTAGGGAATGATTTCATTACACGTCCTCTTGTTTGGCTGACAAATGAATGCCACAACTCGGCGCATGCAGAGCACTCTCGTCCGCATCTGATTGGAACTCATTAGATACAGATAGAAAGTGGCAACCCCGCTATCTTAAGCACTAATGTTGACTAGTTAAGCAGTGCTGGAAGACCGGAAGCTTTGCGTCCCATCCTTTCGAATGGTTTGCCGAAATGTGATTGAGCACTCGGAATGTAGCGTATGAATCTGCGCAAATAAAAATAATTCATCTCCTTGTGGAATCGTTCTCGCAATTTAATATCTATTTGCTAAATAAACGAATGACCTTTGTAATTGTGTGTAATTTAACTATTTGAAAATATTTATTTTTAGGTGTTTTTGATTGATTTTGTGAATGAAATTCTGGGCATTCTATTGGTATGATTTTTGAGTTTTTTTGCTGCTAACACTGATGAGGGGGAGTGCTCAGGGCTAAGTGTGACTGTGCTCTTGGTGAGGTTTTTTAGGTGTGTTTACTGTTGTCGAGTTCGATTTGAAACGTAAATGTTTTGCTTGAATCTTAGTGGGGGAGTGAATAAATAGTGATTGTAAAAAAAGAGGGCGAGCCGTATGGGTTACGGCCCGCCGAAAGCCTATTGAGTCACTTAAGCTTGTTTACGTTGAGCTGCTTTTTTCGCTAGCTTTGCTTCGCGTCGCTGCGCACGTTGCTTAGCACTTTCACCACCAACGTGCTGCTCGCCTCGTTGATCGGCTAATGAAACTTGCTTTTCGCGCTCGCGGAATCGCGCAACTTGCTCTTCTGAATGTTTGCCGTGACATTTCGGGCAGCTCACGCCTTGCTCAAACAATTCAGACTGCTTGTCTTCTTCTGTGATCGGTAATCGACAAGCGTTGCACAAATCGTAATCGGCTTTCTCAAGCTGGTGGTTGACAGCCACACGACCGTCAAACACGTAACAATCGCCTTCCCACATGCTCTCTTCTTGTGGAACTTCTTCAAGGTATTTAAGAATGCCGCCTTCTAGGTGGTAAACTTCCTCAAAGCCTTGCTCTTTCATGTAAGCGGTTGATTTCTCACATCGGATACCACCTGTACAGAACATCGCAACTTTCTTGTGTTTTTCCGGATCCATGTTTTCTTTCACATAGTCTGGGAACTCTCGGAACGTTTCAGTATTTGGGTTTACAGCCCCTTTGAAGGTGCCGATTTCGATTTCGTAATCGTTGCGAGTATCCACCACAAACACTTCTGGATCGGCGATCAAATCGTTCCAATCTTGAGGTTTCACATACGTACCCACCACATGGCGAGGGTCGATGCCTTCAACACCCAATGTCACGATCTCTTTTTTCAGCTTCACTTTGGTGCGGTTGAATGGTTGCGTTTCAGAGTAAGATTCTTTGTAGACCGTGCCCGTTAAACGAGGCTCAGTATTTAGCCACTCAAGCAGCGTATCAATACCCGCGCGGTCAGAGGCGACCGTACCATTGATACCTTCCCCAGCCAGCAGTAACGTGCCGCGAATATGGTGTTTTTCCATCAACGCAAGTAATGGCTCGCGTAGCTCTTGATAGTTATTCAGCTCCACAAACTTGTACAGCGCACAGACTACATACTGACTCATGAGATTTCCTTTATAAAAACAGGTGGTCGATGACCTTTAAATTTTAGCGGCTCGGAGTATACCTGAGTAAATTAGTCGGAAATACGGACAAAATTTACGGATATTCTTGTCCGAAGAGAGACGATGCTGGATGGCTAATCGCTCGGCAGCGAGACAAATCCGGTATGTGTTCAAACTCTTGGCAAAAACAAAAGGAGGAAAGGGAAATCAAACTCGACATGGTTGGTTGAAATTTGTACTGTGGCTAGGCTTTATATTTCTACCTAAATAGGTGATGAGCGAAAGCCAAAATGACAATAAAACCATCAGTTAGCAGGAAAAGGACATGCAGCAGTTTCACATCAGAAGGCTGAGAGAAGAAGATATCCCTTTACTCAAAGGATTATTGGTAGAGCTCGATACCTCTCACTATGAAGCCGAGCCTAACTTCTACCGATCACCCGAGGAAATGGCGCAGCTAAGGGAAGAACGTGGCGTCTTTGACAAATATTTCGATGACAGCATGATCGCCTTTATCGCTTGCTCACATCGACAAGTCGTTGGATTTATCTCTGGTACCGTTCGAGATATTGACTCGATGGTTTCTGTTGCAAAGCGCGTTGGCTTCGTTAACGAGTTGGTGGTCTCGGAAAGTCACCGCAACTTAGGAATAGGCTTGTCGCTCATGGACAAAATCGAAAGTGATTTGTGCAATCAAGGTATTGAAGAAATTGGTTTAACCGTCGCATCGTTTAATCATGAAGGCGAAGATTTCTATCATAAGATGGGTTATCGCGTGATGACCAAAATGATGAGCAAAAGAGTGAACGACTGATCGCCATAGTTCATAAACCGCTATAAACGCCTTTTCATCAAATACTAAAAAGGCGTTTTTCTAACGTCTGCCGTGCTTATTTCAACGCAGCTGCGGTCTGTTTACCCATGGCAATGAGCCTGTCGAGAATGCGTTCACCGTCGGCACGCAAACCGTTGTGCTCGTACTCGTTGGTGATCCACGCTTTTGAATTTGGGATTAACGCGAGCGTCTCTCGGCTGATATCCATTTCAACAAACATATCATCGGCGTAAACGGCGCAACTGACAGGCACTTTATTTTGAGCCAGTTGAGTTTGATCGTACAGCGCAGCCCAATCTTCTTTCGCGGCCAATATTTCTGCGGCGTCTTTTAGTGGCTTGAGGTTGACGTATTGGTCGAACATCCACGGGAAGACCATTTCCCCCGTAAAGTAAAACGGCTGGCCAGGTTCATAATTAAACTCTGTTCGGGTTTGGCGAACACGGTGCGCACTCCAACTCGACGCAAAGCCTTGGCAGTAAATCGATTCATGCAAAATGGCGTAGATCGGGTTGGTTTGGAAGTTTTGCTGCGCCAACATATCGTTCAAGAACTCATAGCGAAGTTGTGGTTTGCCGTTCACTTCAATCAACGCGCTTTCTAGCCAATAGTAAGTTGGCAAGAAAGTATCACTCACACCAAAATTGATGCCGATTTGTTGAAATTGTTCCACCGTGAAGCGTTGACCATTTGGTAGGTACTCTTCATTTTCCAGCAAGTGATTCGCAATGTTTTGGCAAAGTTGTTGCGCACTTGGAAATTGTTGGAAGAACGCTTGGTTTTTCTCCATGGTGCGTTTGAAGGTGGCTTCATACACATCGTCGGCATGACGCGAGACTGATGGCACGCCACCTGTAATGTAGCTTTGTAACAAGCTGTCTGGGAACAAAGACAAATAGGTGAGGGAGCAAAACCCACCAAAGCTTTGACCTAAGATCGCCCATTTTTCGACGCCAAATTGCTCACGAATGTATTCCGCATCACGAACAATGTTGTCTGCGCGGAAGTGGCTCAAGTAGTCTGCTTGTTGCTGCGGTGTGAAATGAGCCAGAGTCTGATGATTAATCACCGAACTATTGCCCGTACCGCGCTGGTCGAGGAGCAAAACTCGGTACTCTTGCAGCGCGCGCTTTACCCAGCCGCTATTGCCGTTTTGACGCGGAGAGGGAAAGCCCGGCCCGCCCTGAAAGTAAACCAACCAAGGTTTGGTCGATTCTTCATCGCCGACTAGGCAAACCGCACGGGCGAAGATTTCAATGGTGCCTTTGCTCGCGTCTTGGTAATCCAGAGGAACGGTAAAACTGTGGGGAGTGTAATGCAATCCTGCGTCGATAAATGATTGAGCGTTCATTGTTATCTTTATTTCCTTATTGAGGGGTAGCGCTACTTTACTGCGAATAGCATGAAGAACCAATGCTATTTCCCAATCGCCTCTTCAGTTCTATACCTTGGTCAAATCAATGTAAGTTCAAGAAAATGAAACGATTAGCGACTGGTGCAACTGGTTGAGTGAGCTATGCTCAATAGAGTTGCGACAAAGTAAGAGCATGGAGGAAGTCGGATGAAAGTGTCACTGGCTCGATGGACAATTGTGACTTGTTTAATAAGCGTACCTACTTTTGCCGTTGTTACGCCCAACCCACCTCAGTTACAGGCAAAAGGCTACGTATTAATGGACTTTCAATCCGGTGCCATTATTGCCGAGTATAACGGGCGAGCAGGCCTTGCTCCGGCGAGTTTAACCAAGTTGATGACCGCTTATGTAGTTGGACAAGAAATCAAAGCGGGGCGTTTGAAATGGGATGATGTTGTCACCGTGAGTGAAAACGCGTGGTCGGCCAAGTTTCCCGGTTCTTCTAAAATGTTCATCAAACCGAAAGATGAAATTAGTGTTGCGAACTTAATGCGCGGCGTGATCATCCAATCAGGAAATGACGCGTGCGTTGCACTGGCTGAGCACGTTGCAGGTAGTGAACGCGGCTTTGTCGCCTTGATGAATGGTTGGGCGGAGAAATTAGGACTGCAAGATACCTATTTTGTGAACTCCCATGGTCTTGATAGTGATGGCATCCAAACCTCACCAACCGATATGGCAAAACTCATGCAGTCGATCATCAGCGATGTTCCTGATGTGTATGCGCTATACAGCGAGAAAGTCTTCAAGTGGAACGACATTACACAGTACAACCGCAATAAATTGCTGTGGGACAATTCCATTGATGTCGACGGGGGAAAAACCGGCTACACCAGCAATGCGGGATACAGCTTAGTGAGCTCGGCCAAAGAAGGAAGAATGCGCCTTATCTCGGTGGTGATGGGCACGCCGAGTAAACAGGCTCGGATCAGCCAATCGAAGAATCTACTCAGCTATGGTTTTCGTTTTTATGACACCAAGCAAGTTGCTAAGCAGGGCCAAGTTGAGTCTAAAGTTCGCGTTTGGAAGGGAAATGCCAATCAAGTCGAAGCGATCTTCGCTAAAGATGCCTATCTCACTCTGCCTCGTTCAATGACGGCTGGGCTTGATAAGAGTGTGGTGTTAAATGAACCGTTGATTGCGCCGATCGCGCAAGGAGATGAGATTGGTAAGGTCGTTTGGAAAAGCGATGACAGTACCGTGGCGAGTTATCCCTTGGTCAGCAGCCAAGCGGTAGAAGAGGGCTCGTGGTTCGCTCAGCTTTGGGACAGTCTGGTGCTGTGGGTGAAATCGTTCTTTAACTAGAATAAAAACGAGCTTTTTTGTTGATGACCGGCCTGTGGGTGAAATCGTTCTTTAACTAGAATAAAAACGAGCTTTTTTGTTGATGACCGCCCAGCTAAACGCTGGGCGGTGTTTTATTTAACCGTTTATTCCGACAAGGTGATGATTGGTAAATCGTCCCAAATCTTACTTTCATCCGATGCGCCACCGGAGAAGTTCCAAGGGCCTTTGTCTTGCTCTAGCGGACGGTAAGTTGCTGAAAGACCGTCTAAGTCCCAAGTCGTGACATAGAAACGGATACCATCGAGCGAATCTGGGCGGCCTAGTGCATCGCTAGCAAAGTCCATTGAAATGGTGTTGTTGGCTTTGTCTACTGTCACTGTTGGTGCTGGCGTTACGGCTTCTCCCCATGTCGTCGCATTTGCTCTTTTGGTGTTGTAAATAGAGCTTTGCCAGCCAAAAACAACCGCATTGCGACTCCAGGTTCCGCTTGGCATAGAAGCGTTGATCTTCGGTAGCTCAGACAAGTTGGTTGCGGCTTCTTCCGGTAAATCAATGAAGATGGTGAAACCTACGTGGTCGAAGCCGTTTGGTGGTAACCAAGTGTCGGTGATCTTGTCCATGGTGAAGGTCAAACGTACGTTACTGCCAACGGTAAATACCTCAGCTTTGTTGATTGCGAGTTGGCTATTGTTTTTATCGAATGTTGGATCCGTTGGTAGCGAATAGTTACCGTTAGGACCGCCCATGCCATCTTGCGCATCACCCGCGTCATCAATAGTGTCGTCTGGCGTGTTCGACCAGCTTAAGTCCGACACAAAGTTAACATCTTCAATGCCAGCTTTTTTCTCAGTAGAATAAATCGCGAAGCGGTGTTGCTGTTCGCCAATCGCAAAGTGACGGGTCGACAGCGTGACGCTGAACTGACCATCAGCACCTACAGTAATGGTTTGCGCTGTTTCCAAGTTCCCGTCGACGACAAGGTTCAACTTCTCGTTGGCGTTCGCACTACCCGCGATAACAATATCACCAGTGATGGTTTTTCCTTCCCAATCCTGCGCCAGTTGGATGTTGAGGTCTGGGGTATTTACAGATTGGTTGCTGCTTGTTTTTGAGTAAATCACTGCTGACTTGGCTGGCAACTCAAGGGTTACGTGACCATTTTCATCTGCGACTAACTGTTCTGGAGCGTCTGCCCAGTTCGACATGATTTGCTGTTTGAAGACGGTACCGCCCGCTTGCTCTACATCGAGTTGGTTCATCAACATCGGCGAGTTGGATGTGTTCATGACCACCAAGACTTCGTCGTTATCCAACGTTCGGGTAAAGGCGAAGACGCCCGCGCCCGCTTTATCGCTGCCAATTACTTTCATTTCGCCGCGTGTCATGACTTTGTTTTCAGTGCGTAGCTTGGCAAGTTCTTGAATAAACAAGTACATCTCACTGTTTTGGTCGAATGAGTCTACGTAGTTGCCATCTTCACGATACCCTCCGGCGAACATCGCATCGCGCGCTGCTGACATTGCTTGCTCTGTACCTTGGTAAATCACAGGAATACCCGGTACGCTCATCATGGTGATCAGTGCTTGTTTCATGTCATTCACGCTACCTTGCGACAGAAAGCGCGGCATGTCGTGATTATCAATGAAGTTCGGCATGATGTATGGATTCGGGAACATCTCCATCATTTTCTCAAGACGGAAACGCAAATAGTCGGTCGGTTGCCCTGATGCAAATACGCGCGTCATGGTCGCTTGCAATGGGAAGTTCAGTACCGAGGTTAGCTGTTTCGGCGAGCCACTTTCACCGATGTAAGTCAGCATCTTCTCTTCGCCTTCGGTGTGGTAAGGCGTAGATGTTTCGAATACTTCACCAAAAGTGAGGAAGTTGTCACGACCGGTATCAACCGCTTGCGTCATCACACCATCGTCGGCGTGTAGGAAATCGTTCCAGAAATCGTGTTCAACAAACTTCACCGTATCGATACGGAATCCGTCGACGCCGACTTCGCGAATCCATTTTCGGTAGCTCTCTTTTAGATAAGCGCGTACTTCAGGATCGGACGTATTAAGGTCATCCAAATCAGAGAGCTGCCAGGTTTTTTCTTGTACCGGATCGTTGTGGTCGGTGATGGTTGGCGTCCAGTGGTAGCTGCCTGTGCCGTCTGTTTTACACTCGTTCATGTTGAGTGGGTACGGCAGTTCTTGTCCGGCGGGCAGTGCATTTTTAATCAAACGGAAGCCTTGGCAAGGTAGGCTTGGATCATAACTGTAAGGATCATCGTAGGTAAAGAAGTTGCCTACATGGTTGGTCACGATGTCCTGAATTAAGAACATGTTACGCGCATGCACTTCGCGTGCTAACGCTTGGTAGCTTTCCATGTCACCAAAGTGTTCATCCACTTTTTGGAAATCGCGCGCCCAGTACCCGTGGTAGCCGCCGTAGTTTTGCTCTGCATCCCACCATTGGTTTGCAACTGGCGGAGTAATCCAGATCGATGTGGCACCGAGATCTTCGATGTAGCTTAACTTATCGCTCACACCAACGAGGTCGCCGCCGCTGAATTTTTTATCCGACGTCGGATCGAATTCGTTTTGCCCTTGATCATTGAGAGCGCTGTCGCCGTCGTTAAAACGGTCGATCATCAGGAAGTAAATGATTTGATCTTGCCAATCAGGAGATGCCACGTGGCTGCCTGTATCGATTGGTGTGGTTTCGTCGCTTCCACAGCCAGAGAGAGCAAGAGCGATCGCTAAAGGAAGTATTTTTATTTTATTCATTGGGTTACGTAGAGTTTCAAACACTGTTTCTGCCTCCGTTATGCAGTAATGCAGAAACGATAAAGCAAAGGTTTGAAATGGAGAGTGTCATTTCACGCCAAAAAAGACGTGAAATGATGTCACGAAGAGACGATTTTGATCTGACCGACAGTTTTAATTGAGCGGTTGCACAATAGGATATTGTATCGGGTAATGCTCTTTCGCGAGCTCGTTGCCGGATTCATCATAAAGGCGGAAACGGCACTGCTTTGCAGTTTGAGTGAGCGATAATTGCAGCACCCAACAAGCATAATGTAGCGAGTGTTGGGTCAAGCGCATTGCGTGAGGTGTGGGGTCATCATCGGCGTAACAGTCAATCCTCGCAACGTTTTCAAGTCGGCATGCCAGTTCGATAAAGAGCGTATATTGCGCCCCAATGTTAATAAGTTGCCGAGTCGGGACAATATATTCCGCTGCGCCAATTAAAAGCCCTTTAGAAACCACATAATCACGCTGGTGGTTGTTCTCAATGTAACGTTCTCCATCGACTTCATAACACAGGCGAAAGGTAAGGGGATGCGCAACCGGAAGTTCGGTCGTTGCCCAGAGTTCGGTGCCATGACTTAAAAAACGCTCGAAGAAGGCGGGGTAGCGCCGCCATGCGCCATCACGGTCACGGCATTCTACCGAGACCACTTTTTCAAACGCAATATTGTCCACTTCCATCCAGATTTTGCCGACAGGTTGGTCGATGTGGTTATCGTCGAAGGTATTGGCTTTGGCGTAGTACAAGCGGATCGGTTGCTGATTTAGCTGAGTTCGGTTATCCAAACATTGTTGGCGATACTGCATGGGGGAAAACGGATACCAACGACGAAAAGTGCGGTGAAAGTTCGATGGTTCTTCGTAACCAAGTTGATAGGCGATTTGCTGCGTTGTGAGTTGGGTGTCGGCAAGCAAAGTGATTGCTTGCTTTCTTTTAGCGAAATCAACGCATTGAGAGTAGCTCATTTGCTTCTCTTGCAGTCGACGTTGCAAGGTGCGTTTGGAGACGCCCAGTTGCCTTGCCGCTTGCTCTAACTTGAGCGCGTAATTGCTGTTTTTGATGAACAAGGCGTTCAAAACACTCAGTAATTCTGGTTGCTCAATTGGCTGGTGAGAAAGCAGCAAATAAACATGTTTCACCAGGTCAAACACGCTTGAACTCGTTTTAGAATCTCGCGTTTCCCCTAGAAAAATATCGGCCGCGAGTGGATTGCTGGCTTGAACTTGTACCTGTATTGATTCGCTTAGCTCAAGCATTTCCAATTGCATTTTGAGCAAGCCAAACACCGACTCCGCCCAATTTGGCATATCGGCCGTTCTGCATTCGACTTGCAGATGGATTTGGGCATCACCATGTTGAAATGTGACGTACAAACGGCGGTCGAATAATGAAACACTTTTACTCCACCAAAGCAGCCCTTCTTGGAGGTTAGGCGCTTCTTTCAACATCATGCATTGCAAGGCAACCAACTTCTCAATGTGCCAATATTCGCCGGCAATTCTCAGATGATTGTGACCGAGCTTTTTGCACAGAAAGGATGCAATAACGTTATCTTGAGGCAGCATGAGTTGAGTTTGGTTGCGAGCAAACATGCATTATTGCTGAAAAGATGAAGAAGTTCAGTGAGAACGCTCAAAGCCTTTCTTATCGTTTTATTTTCAAATTTATTTTGAAAATGTTTTTAATCGAAATCGGTTTTTCCCTTTATCTCATGAGGTTATGCTGTTACACAGCTTAAATTCATTAATTGGAGAACCTCATGGATATCGTACAAGCTGCAAAATCTCGTTACTCAACGAAAGTGTTTGACCCAACGCGCAAGCTACCTCAAGAAAAAATCGACGCAGTTAAAGAGCTGATTCGTTTTAGTCCATCGAGTGTTAACTCTCAACCTTGGCATTTCATTCTGGCAAGCACAGAAGAAGGCAAACAGCGCATCGCTAAAGCGGCGCAAGAGAATTACGCGTTTAACGCGGCGAAGATTCTCAACGCTTCTCACGTATTGGTGTTTTGTGCGAAAACAGGCATTGACAACGACTACATTGAAGCGCTAATGGTGCAAGAAGAAAAAGATGGCCGATTCCCAACCGAAGAAGCGAAAGCGGCTGTGCGTGGTGGTCGTAGCTACTTTGTGAACATGCACCGCTTTGATCTGAAAGATGCGAATCATTGGATGGAGAAACAAGTTTACCTCAACGTGGGTACGTTGCTGCTGGGTGCTTCGACGCTAGAAATCGATGCAGTGCCAATTGAAGGGTTTGATCCCAAAGTGCTGGATGAAGAATTTGGCTTGCGTGAAAAAGGTTACACCAGCGTTGTGATCGTGCCGCTTGGCTACCACGCGGAAGATGACTTCAACGCGAAAACGCCAAAGTCTCGCTGGGACGCAGAAACCGTATTCACCGAGATCTAATTCGAGCTTACTTGCAGGTTACGTAGAACCCTGTAATCAATATATAAATCGCAAAAGAGTGATAAAACAATGATCCACTTAGTTGCAGAAGTGAAAGCCTATCCAGACAGTAAGGATCAGGTGTCGAATTTGCTTGCTGGTTTACTAGAGCCAACTCGTCAAGAAGAAGGCTGTTGCCAATACGAGTTGTATCTTGACGAGAAAGTTGAAGGCTTATTTATGTTCCAAGAAATTTGGGCATCGCAAGAGGCCTTGGATAAGCATTTGCAAAGCCCGCACATGGCGACGTTTCTTGAAACATTGGAAGAGAACGATTGGGTTGAGTATACCCAGATTCGTCCTCTTCGATTTATCGCCTAATGACAGAAGGTTGCCAGCACGTTGGCGCGTTGTTGGCAGCATTTTTGTTGGATAAAGTCGCGGAAAGTCCGAATCGTTGGCGTCAGTAAGCGACGATCGGCACACACCATGTAGAGTGGCACTGGGCCGCAATCCCACTCTGGTAGCACTCGCACCAATCTTCCCTCGATTAAGTCTCGGCTGATGTCCATCAACGATTTATTCGCAATGCCTTTGCCTTTGATCGCTAACCGATGTGGCAAGTCACTATCGTTGCTCATCAAGTTACCGCTGACCACGACTTGTTCTTTCTCGCCGTCACGCGTGAGCGTCCATTTGTTGTAGACCGAATCCGCTACCATGTAGCACAAGCAGTTGTGTTGCATTAAATCGGCAGGAGAGGTGAGTTCTGGATGTGTAGCTACGTACTCTGGCGATGCACATAAGATCCGTTCGTTTGACCCACACAAAGCCAACACGATCAGATTGGAGTCGGCCGGCTCGCCGTAGCGAATCGCAATATCGACAGGCTTGGTGTACATATCTGTCAAGCTATCGGACAGCTCTAGTTTGATGGAAACATTTGGGTAGAGATCGATGAACTCATCCACCCAATCGAGCAACATATTGCGACCAAAATCGGAGGGCGCAGTAATGTGCAGTTGACCAGATAACTCACCACGCGCACTTGAGATCTGATCTAACCCCTCTTGTAATGTTGCCAACGCTTGCGTGGTTTTGTCTAAAAACAGTTCGCCCTCTGAGGTTAAACGCAGGCTTCGGGTGGAACGCACAAACAGCGGGAAACCGATTTGCCCTTCAAGACGCTTAATCGATGCGCTAATGGCGGCAGGTGTCATGTCCATGCTGTTAGCGGCTTTTGAAAAGCTGCCTTGGCGCGCGGTTTCGACAAAAATATTGAGGTCGTTGAGGGCTTTCATCGTGAAAAGGATGTTTGTGAAGTTTGAGCTACTATAGGGGAGATGAGCAAAGTAATTCAAGCTAAACGCCTTTGAAGGTGAAAACATTAGGTTAAGTAGTCACTTTGAGTTAGATTAGCCCGCCACTTACATCGTTACTGGATCAACAACATGAGCAACGAACAGCCGAATAACCCTCTGCATGGGTTGAGTTTAGAAAAAATCGTCACCCGACTAGTTGAACACTTTGGTTGGAATGGCCTGTATGAGCGCGTTCGAGTGAACTGTTTTAAGAAAGATCCGTCGATCAAATCTTCTCTGAAGTTTTTGCGTAAAACGCAATGGGCACGAGACAAAGTCGAAGCGCTGTATATCGAGACGTTTTGCTAAGCGTTTCGCTTTCAGCTAAAAAATCCGAATCAAAAAAGGTGGTCATGAGCCACCTTTTTGTTTTCTAACTGTACTTATTTCTTCGCTGACTTTTTACTGTACGCTGCCGATTTATTCCAAATGATGCGTACTGCCAACCGTGCTTTCTAACTCAAGAATGGATTGGCGCACATGGTCAGGAATGGCCGCTTTCTCGTTGTTTTTAAAATCGAACATCACGCCTGTCGCGGTTGAGACCGTCGTAATCTTGCCCCATTTTTTACTCAATACTTGATATTCCATAGTGATGCGATCTTCTTGCATGTCGATCACGCGCGAGCCGACCAGCAACGTGTCTGGGTAAGTAACAGGCAGTTTGTAGCGACATTGCGTCTCGCTGAGTACTGGCCCAATTTGCGAGGTTTGCAGGTCGACCAGCAGATTAATTTTGTTGAAGTAATCTAAACGCGCCGTCTCAAAGTAGCGGAAATAGACCACGTTATTGACGTGTTGCAGAGCATCCATTTCACCCCATGCGACTTTGATCTCTGTGATAACGGGAAAGTCCTTTAACAGTGTGTCCATTTTTAGTGCTCCTTTTTCATCTGCATTGCCACAAATTGCGACGCGACTTATCACTTTGAGCATTTATTCTAGATGTAATCATTTAATATGTAATAAAATTGTTTTTAAAATGTGAAATGAAATGGCAATCTTATTATGTAAACTAGAAACTTTACATAATCGAGTTGAAGGCGTAAGTTTAACTAAGAGTAACCAAATAGGAGGTGTCTTATGACTGAGCTGAAAGGTTTCAATCTAGCCAAGGTGGAAAAACGCATTGACTGGACTGGAGAGCTGTTCAGTTTAAGGGTCTCAGGCGCGCCTCTTACCTTTAAAGCCGGCCAGTTCACCAAGCTTGCTTTGCTAGATGATGAGGGCAAGTCTATCAGCCGTGCTTACTCTGTGGTTAATGCGCCAAGCGAGCAACACGAGTGGCTCGAATTCCTCATTGTGGCAGATCCTCAAGGGCAACTTTCTCCAAGGTTGCAAAAGCTAAAAGCGGGTGACCCGATTTACGTGGGTGAAACCGCGCATGGCGATCTCATTCACGACACCATTCCTAAGCAAGCGAGTGATCTATGGTTGCTTTCGACGGGGACTGGCATTGGCCCGTTTTTATCTTTGCTGGATGACATTAACCTGCTTCCTCACAATGATCGTATCGTGCTGGTGCATGGTGTTCGCTACGAAAAAGATTTGGTCTACAAATACCTGATTGAGCATCTTCAATTCCGATATGAAGGACGCTTAAAGTACGTGCCAATCGTGAGTCGTGAATCGTCACTCGGAAAACTGCAAGGTCGAATCCCAGAATTGATTGCGTCTGGTGAGCTTGCCAATAAAGTGGATGTGCCTTTCTCTCCGCAAAGCAGCTTTGTGATGCTGTGCGGTAACCCAGAGATGATTAAAGATACCTTGCCTGTGCTGCAAGGGCTAGGGTTAGAAAAGTATCGAACTCGAACAGGCGGTCACGTTATCTATGAGCGTTATTGGTAAGTATCCACCCATCGCTGAAACCGAGATAACGAAGTTATATCGGTGTAAATTAAAAATCACTTTTGAGACATGATACGAATTTATAGACTTATCAATTGAGCACATATACAACAATGCCTAGACTGCGTTCACTGTTGTTGTAGGTGGTTATATGTACTCTTCAATTGCGAGCAAAATGCAGCGGCTTATAGGCGGTTTCGTTGATCTGTTCGTCGTCATTAGCGTTGTCGTTGTTATCGCGTTGGGTATCAATTTTTGGCTCTATGACTTCCGTTTATCCCTGCAAGAAAACTTCACGCTTGTTTACGACACCCACGCGGTGTATCTCCTTACTGTTCCCATTCTTCTCGTGATTAACTGGTATTGGTTGAAGGAAGGGCAAACCATCGGCATGCGTTTTGTTGGTATCAAAGTGGTGATGAAAAATGGTCGTGCCGCGACCAAAGTGACGGTTTCCATCCGGCTTGGCATTAGCTATCTACTCGAAATGTTTATTCCTGGCGTTCCGTTGGTGAACCTTGTGCTGCTTGTTTTTCATCCAGAGCGACGTTTGTTGCATGATTTCCTCACCAAGACCAAAGTCGTGCAAGCACCTGACTTGCTGCTGTCTATTTTGCATGATCAAAAAAAGCCACATTAAGTGGCTTTTTAAATCAGGTCAGTCAATCAACGATTATTGCTGATTGATGTACGCTTTAAAGCGTGCTTTTGTTTCTGCATCTGCTTTTTGGTACCAGAAGTGCAGCATTTCTTCTGCTGTAGAATCTGCTTTCACTGCGGTTGCACGCGCTTGTTTCATGTCTTCAGGAATCTTTGCAGGAAGTGTGACTGGTTGCATGGTCGCTGCGCCAGCAAAAGCGACAGCTGCTGTACCGCCAGCGCGGTTGTAATCTTCGATTTCACGCACGTAATCACGGCCGATTTGCATCCCCGGTTTTATCAGCTTGTCTTGGTCAACTGCGACTGCTTTGCCTGAACCATCAACCAGTTTCCAATCGAGATCTTTGATGTTTTCTTCCGCGTCACGCATGTTGCGGTATTTTGGAACTTCAATCGTCAACTCTGCATTTGCAGTATCGAAGCGTGCCACGATAGCATCACTTTCTACGCTTAGACGGTCATTACCTTGGTTGAAGTAAGGTGCGTAGCGGAAAACGACTTGGTTTACGCCATCCGGTAGCGTCAATGTTTTTTCAGAAGCAAAAAAGCCGCCAGAAAGTTTCGCTTTTTCACCGTTTGCTGCCAATACTGAAACGTCGTCAGGAACGCTAACCGTAACGTCTGCGAATGCCATGCCACTCATTGCTAGAGCAAGCGCGCAAGTTAAAGGCTTGATCAATTTCATTGTTTTTATCCTAAGCTTTGTAATTGTCCCAATTCGTCAAGATCGGTCGCTCAAATGTAGGGGGATCTTGGAGTTCTTTGGGTATAGCGATCAACGAGATTGCATCGTTAAGTGCTTGATTGCAACTCTCAAGTGTAAGAAGTATGAAAATTTAACAAGAACGTCATTTTTATCTCATCCGTTGCGATGAAACTGTGAGCTAAGGTTAAATAGAAACAAACCGCTGCAGGGCAACGGTTTGTTTTATTCGGTCAAAGAGAAGGAATTACCTTGGTAATTTAAATGCCGGCACCATGTCCAGATTCTGTTTGTTCCCCTTCTTCTTTGAGTTCAGCCATTTCTTCTTGCTGTTGCGCTTTCTCGATGCTCAACCACCAAACGAACAACTCATACCAAATCGCCAGAATAACCGCACCTAGGAACAGGCCAACGATGCCGTAGAAAAGCATACCGCCGATGGCCCCAAGCAGAATCACAGGCATTGGTACGTCTACACCACGGCCCATAAACATTGGTTTTAGTAAGTTCTCAGACAGCGCACCGACAACCGCCCACACGGTAAACATGGTCGCGGTTGTGCTGTCTTGCGTCATGTACATGTAGCCAATCACTGGCAATACGGCAAGCAGCGCAGGAAGCTGAGCGATACACAAAATCATCAGAATCAGAGTGAGCAAACCAGCAGCAGGAACGCCAAACACAAAGAAGCCAGCACCGATCAATAGCGCTTGAATCGCAGCCACACCAACTACGCCAAGCAGCACGCTTTTAATGGTCGCGGCGATAAGCGTTGTCCAGCTTTTCGCGTTTTCGCCAGCGGTACGGATCGCGATAGTTTGTAGGCCTGATGCCAACGACTCTGAATACGTCATAAAGCCAGCAGCGATAGCCAGTGACAAGATAGACAGCAACAAGCTACCTAACACGCCGCCAACCATGCCAAGCAAAGAGGTTAATGCTGACTTGATTTGTGGCATAAAGGTTTGTATTGCTTGCTCTAAGTTAGTCGCAAAGAGCGTCCATACTTCATAAAGTTTGTCACCCACAAGAGGCCAATCAGCAACTGAAGCTTTAGGTCCAGGGATTTTTACCTGACCATTTTGCAGTACGTCCAACGCGTGTGTTGCACCATCCACGATAGAGCCCGACACCATCACTAGTGGCGTTACCAGCAGGGCGATACCCAGCAGTGCGATTGTTGTGGCAGCCAAGCCGCGTCTGCCGCCGTAAGCGCGTTGCAGTTTTTTGGTCAGTGGTAGTAGCGCTACCGCGATGATGGCACCCCAAATCACTGGAAGGATGAAAGGCCTGATGATGTCGTACGTAAACATCAGCAATACGAAGATCAAGCCAATACGTATCGCTGATTCCACCATGTTACTGATGAAAAGCTTACTTTCATTTCTTTCCGATTGTTTATCCATTTTTGTTTACCTGATGATCAATGTTGGAACTGACGAGACTTGAAACAACAATCGCCATATAAAACACACCTGTAATGGCCTCTAAATACACCACGACTTGAGCCAGTGGCGTTAGAGGGCTGATGTCGCCATAACCGAGCGTGGTTAAGGTGACGAAACTGAAATACGCCGCATTGGAGAAGTTCTGCCCCCAAGAAATCGCTTCCATACCGGTAAAGGCTTCAGGCGAGAACTCAAGCAGAATGAGGTAGGCAATCGCCCACATCAGACCAAGCAGCAAGAAAAGCGCGACCGAGCCAATCACTTTGTTGCTGTTGACGTGGCCAGTGAAAAGAATCTGTCTTGCGATGGATTTAAAAGTGCCGAAAAAGAACGCGAAGGTGAGGGCAAGCATCACCACATTCATCTCGCGGATGTTAAAAACGGTCTTGATCACGATCACTAGTACCCAAACACCAAACAGGGTATAGAGGAATCGAGACCACGTTTTGTCAAAGCGAAGGCTGGCAAAACAGACAATGAACGTGAGAACCGTGAACGCCTGCAGTATGTGTTCAATCGTCCCTTCGCCCACCACTTGTGCCATCGCACTCCCTAGCAACAAAATTACCAGCGCTAAGGTTAGATAGAAGAAGTTGTTTTCTTCATTAATGTTTTTGAGTTTTTTACCAATGACCATGGTTCTTCTCACTTAGTTACTGTTCATTTTCTGCCGATGAATCTTTCATCACCATAATGGACGCAGAAAGCCCGAATCGAAGATCAACATCTTCAGGAAGCTCTTGGATGGAGATTCGTACCGGAATACGTTGTGCTAAGCGAATCCACTGAAAAACAGGGTTCACGTTTGGAAGAAGGTTGTAACCAACCGTGCCGTCTTTCGGCGCAATACCCCAACCGATAGAGTCAACGGTCGCGTCGATAGGCGTGTCTGGGTGAGACATCAAGGTGACACGTGCTCGGCTACCCGGTTCGATTTGCGCGAGTTGGTTTTCGCGGAAGAAGCCAAATACCCAGAAACTGTTTTTGTCGATCAGTGCGAGCAGCGGTTGGTTTGCGACCGCTTGTGTACCGTTTCGAATATCGAGGTTAGACACAAAACCATCGACGGTCGCATAAACTTTGGTGAAACTGAGGTTAAGGCGCGCTGACTTTAATTGCTCTTCTGCAGATCTGATTTGCAGTAGCGATTCTTCGTAAGCGATTTCACGACGAATCAGATCCTTGTGAGAAACAGCGCCGCGGTCTTTCGCACGAATGTCTTTAAGGCGATCGTATTCGATTTTTTTACCGCGAGAGCTCACGATGGATTTTTCCAACGCCACTTCGGCTTGAGATAGTGCGACTTCGTAAGTGGTTGGGTCGATTTCAAACAGTAAATCGCCCGTTTTCACTTCTTGGTTGTCTTGCACCGAAACATTCACAATTGGGCCAGACACTCGCGGTGCGACCTTGATGACGTTCGCGCGCACTTGGCCATCGCGTGTCCATGGGTTATTAAAATACTCTTCAAATTTTTGATAGCCGAGCCAAGCTGCGCCACCAAGAATGACAAGATTGAGTGCGATTACGAATAGTTTTTTCATCTTGTTTGGCACCTAAAATTGAATATAAAAGCTGTCAATGGCCACCACATAACCGACCATGATGGCAATAAACGTCAGAGACGGAAAAGCGATGAAGCGAGACAAACGTGTCTTGTTCAATATCATCACCGTTATCCACGTTGCCGTGACGGCGAGAAAGAGCACCAGTAGCGTGGGAGAAAAGTAAATGTCTCCCCAAGAGAGTTCATGAGGCATTAGAGATCCTCCGTTTTGTTCTTATCGCTGTTTTCCGTCGGTGTTTCGATAGGCAAAGGTGGCAACGTACGGTTTTCTTCATCCAGATAACCGTCCCAATCGGTACGATCTTGCATCTGCTTGGCGATGGATTCTTCAAGGAATGGTTTCCCCGTTTGTGCCTGCCAGCCGCCGCCCAACGCTTTGTATAGCGCGATCACTTGGTTCGCGACATTGCCTTTAATTTGCGCGTAACTGTCTTCCGCGCGTGTCATTTTTTCGACTGAGTTGAGCAGTCGCTCAAAAGAAATTTGGCCGTTTTCGTACTGCGTCATGGAGATGTTGAACGCACGAATGGAAGAGTTGACTGATTGCAAACGTAAATCTTTTTGCTGCAAATACAGGTCATACGCTTCGATCGCATTGGTCACTTCGTTCACGGCTTGCAGCACTTTTTTGTTGTAGTTGGTCAGCGTTTCTTGGAAACGAGCATCTTCGAAACGAATGTTATTTTTCACGCGTCCGTATTGGAAAATGTTCCAACTGAACGTTGGGCCAACCACCATGGTGAGCGAATCGCTAAAACTGAAGCTGCTGCCATCGGGAACCGTACTGTCGATACCGATGGAACCGAACAACGAAAAGCTTGGGTACAGAGCCGTTTCCGCCACGCCAATCTGCGCACTTTGCGTGCGAGCTTGCATCTCAGAGACTTGCAAATCCGGACGTCGCATCACTAAGTTAGCATCCACTTGGGTATCCAACAGCGGTGGGCGCGGCACAATGGAGTGCTCGTCGGTGCCCGATAGCGCCGATTTTCTGCCCGTCGATTTGAACTGCGCTTCATAATCAGCAATTTGCTGCGTCAAACCGTCCGATTGCAGCAATTTCTCTACTTCTTCAGGCAATACACCCAATAGCAAAGCCAGTGCAGTGCGCGATTGCTTCATCGCGACTTCGAGGCTTGGTTGCGCGGCTTTTGTGGTGTAAAGCTGGTTTTTCGCTTGCTGTACGTCTAGCTCTGTTACGTTGCCGGAATCAAACTGAACTTGGGTGATGTGCACAACGCGTTCTTGAATCTCGATATTGCGGCGAGACAGCAAAATACGTTCTTGGAATGTGCGATAGTTAATGTAATTGCGTGCTACTTCGGCGGTGATGGTGACCATGATGTCGTGATACGACGCGATGGATGCGTAATAACCAGCTTCTGCAGATTCGATTCCTCGAGCGTATTTGCCCCAAATATCCATTTCCCACGCAGCATCAAACGACAGAGCGGCGTTGTTTACACCCTGATCATTCACGTAGGCACGCGCTAGATTTCCTGACACGGTTTGAACTTGCGGGTATTGCAAGCCGGTCGAAATACCAAGTAATGAACGCGCTTGAACAATGCGCAGCCCCGCGGCTTCTATGTCTAGGTTTTGCTCATTCGCCAACTCGACTAATCGATTGAGCGTCGGGTCGTTAAACTGCTGCCACCACTGTTGTAATTGTTGCTCGGATTGCTGCGTATCTTTGGCTGCTTTTTGCACCGACCAATCGCTTGGTAATGGCGTTTGCGGTGGGTGGACATAGTCTGGCCCCACAGTGGTACACGCACTGAGCCCGAGCAGGGAAAGTATGGCGAGGCTTGGTTTGGTTAGTTTTGGAAGCATCATATCCCCACCTTTAAAACCGCTTCTGTTGTAAGTTCACCCAATCGATATCCTCGTAGGTTTGCTTGCAATGCTTGATTGCTTCGAACACGTTCCGTTTTAAATTCAGCAAGATATAAAAACCGGCTATCTCAGAATAAGCGTAGTCAGATAAATCCAACTCACTAAAAAAATCTTCCAGTTTATCTTCGAATGTTTGGTAATCCTGACTGTATTGGTCGAATACGGAGTCGAGTTCTTGTGTTGCTTGGTGGCTGGCTAAAGCGCCCGCCATCAAAGGAATGATGGAATCGCGGTGTTGTTGGCGAAGCTGAGTAATCAGCGGATTGGTCATCAACTTTTTCTCGGCGGCCATTAAGATGTTGATGTGATTACTGAGTACATCACACGCTTTGCTAAACGCGCCAATCGCTTCTGGCGTGGTTTTGTCAAAGTGTTTGTGGTTGATTTTCGAACCCCACACCTTGAGCTTTTTCGATGAAACGTTGAGCGTCACCAAGTGCAAGGCCCGTTTGAGCGGCGTAATAATCGAGCTGGACTGCTTCTGATAGGAGTCAAACAGATCCCGAGTGTGCCTAAAATAGCGCTCTTTTATGGTCAAAAAGAGGTGTTCTGGTCGTGAGCTAAACGGGAAGTAGTGCGCGAAAATGATCATGAACACCACCATGTAGAACAGCAGCATGATCGTCATGAGGATCCCGAAGTGATAGAACATGTTGTTATCTAAACCGAGAACAAACAAGCCCACCATGTAGAAAATCGTCACTGGCCCGTTAAACAGATAAAAGCCGATAAAGGTGTAGATAAAGATGAATAGGCCAAGCTCTAACCCGAGATCCAATTGGGGAAGAATGAAGACGTAAGAAGGCACCGCGAACAAGAAGCCGAAAGTGAACAGCACTAGCAACAAAATCGGGTGCACAGGCACGAACGACAGCA
The DNA here is from genome assembly GCF_028823755.1 of Vibrio sp. VP6. Classification (NCBI taxonomy): domain Bacteria; kingdom Pseudomonadati; phylum Pseudomonadota; class Gammaproteobacteria; order Vibrionales; family Vibrionaceae; genus Vibrio; species Vibrio sp. VP6. Next base: position 51,285 of record NZ_JAPEID010000002.1, on the reverse strand, counting down.
AAGACATAAACATGGTCGAGAAGACCACGAACGAGTATCCGCCTGGCGGATTGAAATAAATCCAAATCAGTCCTGCAACCCAATAAGTGACAAAGGTTTTGACCGCGGTTTTAAAGTTTTCTGCGTCCCACCATAGAAACTTGCCTTTCGGTTTCGGCAGCGGCACGTCAAAGGAGACATTGTTCGTCACAGAGTCAATGCAGCTAATGCTCTCCGCTAAACGCGACAAGTTTTGATGCATGAGCCCCAAGAGGTGCCCCAGCATAAGCGCAGAGCCTTTCTCTAGGTGCGCCGCGTCTTCAAGCAACGCTTGGTTGTATTCGACTTTGAATTCTTGAGCACGAAAAGCAGGCTCTTTTTCGTCCCAGACTTGTTGGCAGGTATCAAACAGCGCGTCAATTTCCGCAACGGCTTGATCAAAGTTGCTGATGCTTTCACGGTCTTGCTGGTGACTAAAGTGGCTGTGTGCCGCGACGGTCAATTGTTGCGTTACTTGCTTGTTCAAATGAACCGCCAAGCGCCACTCTTTCATGTAGGCCGACACGTCGCTGCATTCCACACTGACTGTGGCAAAACGCTGTTCGAGCGCATTTTGGGCGGCAAACATCTGTTCGATCAGAGAATCCACGCTAGGTTGTGGCTCTCCTGCTTCTGGATTTTCTTCTCCCTCTTCTAGAGTAGATACTTGCCCTGCCGATTTTTGCTCGAAATTTTGCAAGACAGCGGTGAACAGCGCGCGTTGTGCTTGGTTGAGTTGTTCGATGAGTTGTCTTAGGTTTTGTTCTGTTTTGGTCGGGAATAAGAAAGTCCCCACGAGTGTGTAAACCACCACCCCAAACACCGTCATATAAGCGCGGTCAACGCCATAAAGAAACGCACCTTCTGCGTCACCGCCATTGGACATCATCAGCGTCATCACACCGGTCAGCATGAGTAGCGTTGGATCTTTTTGGTAGGCATTACGGAAGTAAAAAATGAAAGAGACCACAACCGACACGCTCAGCATGTACAGCAAGCGGTCTTGAGCAAACAATCCCACCAGTAACAAGCCAACGACGGCGCCAACCAACGTACCGAACACACGTAAGGTACCTTTGGCGAGGGATTCACGACGACTGCCTGTGGATGCAATCAGCATCACTGTGGTTGCGGCCGTCGATGCTTGCGGCCAACCCATGGCAAACGGGATCAGATAAGCCAGAGTCAGGCTAAGCGATACTTTAATAGCGAATTTTATTTTGTCGTTCATAGTGTCAAAGTTTGCTCAGGCTTATCGTTATAAGTTGATGAATTTCTTATGTGAATAATCAGAATCTTGTTCTGAATAAATTCGGGGGGCGGAATATAGCGGGTGAAAAAGTGTGCTTTGTAAACCCTTTGTCAAAACACAAAGTGCGTATTTGGCTCGATCTCGCGCTAGCCCTTGGCGTTATTGACGAAACGCCTAAAACGAGCAAAATCGCGATCTGTGACGATTCTCACTTTTGAAACAAAATCGTCGTGTTGCGTGAGCCAATTCTCACCTTATATCCTTCGCCTGATACTAAAGCAGGCCGCTCGTACCATCTGCAATGAGCTTTGCTGCTTTAAAAAGCATAGATGATGAATGGGTATTTGAGAGGGAAAGTTATTACTTTTTATCGGCTTGCCGATTGTTCGCTTGTTTTTTTGGATCGAGATAAAAAAACTAAAGCGATACCGCCAAGAATGATGCCACTGGTTAAAAGTGTATGCAGCGAAAGAGGTTCGTGGAGTACGACGGTGCCTAGTAGCAAAGCAATGGCTGGCACGGAAAGTTGGCTGACGGCGGCTTGAAGTAAAGAGAGCTTACGCATGACTTGATACCAAAGCGTATACCCAAGGCCAGATGCAATGGCGCCAGACGTGATAGCGAGCAAAATTCCACTCAGAGAGAGATGGATTGAGGACAGCATCAATGGTGATAGGAGTATGCCAATTATAGATGCAGCGATAAATCCCCACGTGATGCCACTACTTGGAGAAGGCGCTTGTTTGCCGAGCGCAGTAAACGCAGCCCAACAAACGCCAGAAATCAACATGAGAAGTGCAGAACTGATATCGGGGCGAGTGGCTGATGGCAACATTAACCAAACAAAGCCAACAATCGAAAGGCCGATACCGATGATTTCGAGAAATTGAAAGCGCTCACCTTGCCACCAATAGATGACCAGTAACGTCAGTTGCACGGCACCAAACAAAAGCAAAGCACCGGTTCCTGTCGCCAGTTGTAAGTACGCGAAAGAGAAAAGGGCAGCGTAACCAAATAAAGCCACGCCAGCAAAAAAGCGAAAGCGAGAAGTTGGCCGATCGGTTTTCCACTGACCTCTCACGACAAGCAATGCGATTAAGGTAAACGCTCCAGATATCAATCGGACGAGAGTGAAGCTTCCTGCATCAATTAACCCTTCGGCCAATGCAAGTCGGCACAATAATGAATTGGCGGCGAACGCCAGCATCGTAATAGCAGTGAGTAAAAAGGTCGACATCCTTGGCCCTTAACGCAGAAATATGGATTGAGTGTAGCGTCAAACGACCTTTTTCATTAGTTGATAAAGTGATTAGTTATAGCTGTCAGAGCGAGAAAATCATCAAAAATCACCAGAGAAAACCTGACCTTAGCCTGAGTGTTACTGTGGTAGGGATGGTTGTTCGTACAATGACTTGATGGTGTTTTTCAACCATAGCAATTTGGGATTGTACGCATTGCGTTTATGCCAAATCATGGTAAATGGAATCAGTAATTTGTCTTGTTGAGTTTGGTCTAACGGAATTGGCAAGCACACCAAATCGAGATGCAGCTTTTCTGTGTAGCTTTTGCAATAGTGTGGCGCGGTGGTGATCATGTCATGCGTCGGCTGCGCTGCCATAAAAAGGGATTGCTCAAAGTTGGACATCGTCAGCCCGATAGAGCGCTGTAGCCCTAGTTCCGTTAACACTTCATCCAACGCCCAAGTTTCACTTTTTTCCCAAACAATATTGATGTGTTGGTAGCTCAGAAAGGTCTCGAGATTCCACTCTTGCTGTAATGCCGGATGATCTTTATGTAAATACACCATCGGCAGGTCATAAAATAGAATCTCAAAATCCAAGAAATACGGCAGAAGATCCAACGACTCTTTCGATCTAGGGTGACTTTCTCGGCCGGTAAAACCGATATCCGCCTCGCCTCGAATGATGGCGTCGAGTGAATCGTAATCCCAGTTACTGGTTTTTACTTTCGCTTCAGGGTATCGCTGGTGGATAGCGACGATGAGTCTGTCCAGCACCGTGAGCACCAATGGCGACTCAATCGTGATATCAAAACGCACTCCTTTAGGTGTAATATCGCTGCGTTTTTCTGCAATTTGGCTGCCAATTTGCAGCCATTCTGCAAGATCTTGCTCCATGCTTTGTGCCAAAGGTGTTGGCGCAAGACCTTTAGGTGTTTTGACAAACAAAGGATCATCGAACCAATGACGAAGTTTGTTGAGCGACTTACTTACGGTAGAGGGCGTAACGTTCAGCTTTTTCGAGGCTTTCGAGACGCTTTGCTCTTGCAGCAATAATTGCAGAGTGAACAGTAAGTTTAAATCAAGTCGCGCTAGGGATTTCTTCATAATAGGTATCGTGAACAGGCTTTGGAATCAATAGTATTAGAGCAAGGCTGATTACGCTACCTAACACTAAGATAAACACCAACATATTCAGTGCACTAACGCCGATGAAACCCATAAACCAAATATAGAACGCTGAACTACAAACTTGAGCAATGCCCAGTAGTGAGCTCGCCACGCCAGCTTGTTGAGAGAATGGGCTGAGCGCTTGGCTCATGGCCACGCCAAAGCCACAAGCGAAGCCAGCGCAAATCAGCCCAAGTCCGAACACATAGTAATGAGATTGTCCATCATGGAAATGGGCAGCACTGAGCACGATGGCTGCACAAGCGAGCAATACTTGAGAGGTCATCATTAAGGTTCGCTGCTTAAAAATCCCCAATGCCAATGGCGCCGAGAACGAAATCAACATACTGATCGTCGCAGTCCCTGCCATGATGGAAGAATAGCCACCGCGATCAAAACCAAGCATGCTCATCACGACAATTGGTGAAGCGTTAACAAAGGTCAGAATGGTGGTTACTCCAAGTGCAGTAATGATCAGCCTACTGATAAAAAATCGCTCGAAGAAAGTCTCTTGATGGCTCTCTGGCGTTGTCTGTTCTTCACCTTGTTGGCTGGGTAGTGATTCCTTGAGCACAAAAATGGCCAATACACTGACGAGAATGCCCATTCCTGCCATCGTGGTAAACAAACTCGGCCAAGGAAATTTCAGCATAATCAAGTGACCAATCACGGGTGCGATCACTGGAATGATACAGGTGATGCCATTGAGCATCGACAATACTTTCGCGCGGCGTTCATCGTCTAACGTGTCGCGTAAAATCGCGAACGCGACGACATAGCAAGATCCAGCCCCGATGCCTTGGCAAAAGCGAGCAATCAAGAAAGCGTTTGGTTGCTCAGCCATTCCGCCGAGAAAAGACGCGAGCACGAAGATCATCGCGCCGACGACGGCAACAGGCTTTCGTCCCACAGAGTCTGCAATTTTCCCCGCGAATAACATGGTGGTAGCCATGCCAGCTAAATAGATCGAAAACGCAATATGCAACTGAGATTCACTGGCGTTGAGATCTGACGCAATTTGAGGCAAACCAACAAGATACAAATCAATGGCAGTAGGGTAGAGTAAAACGAGTGCAAAACTACAAAGTAAAAAACGGGACATGGAAACCTCTCTATCGAATGGCGAGGATAATAGAGTGCTAAACGTTTGCCTGCGAGTGGGAAATACAACACTAGGTATTTCTATTTACGACATACCCTGTATGAATTGAGCATAAAAACAACAAGGAAGATTATGATTACCATTGAAAAGTATTCGCCTGAGCGACATGAACAAACTTGCGAACTTAGCGTGCTAGAAGAGCAATCGCAGTTTACGGTCGCGGATGTGGGTGAAATGCTTACACGTCTTGAACCCACAGAGCTTCCGCATCTGATTCTGGCAGACGATGACGTGGTTGGCTTTTTTCTATTTGATGCTGCTTATAGCGAGAAATACGATTTTTGCCCGAAAAACAGTTTAGGTGTGCGTGCTTTGCTGGTGGATCACCGTCATCAAGGCAAAGGCATCGCCAAGCAAGCCATTCAACAGTTTGCCGATTTCGCCAAACGTCATTATCCCGAGTTTCATGCGCTTTATCTCACCGTGAATTGCCGCAACATACCCGCTTATCAGTGCTATTTAAAATCAGGGTTTGAAGATACCAATGAGCTTTACCACGGCGGCCCCGTTGGACCGCAGCACATTATGAGACAACCGCTTTAACTAGGAAAACACCAATGATGGAAATATGAGAATTAAAACTGACAATTTAGAACGGCCGCAGGTGCTTGCGTTGTTGGAAGAGCATTTACAGGACATGTACGCTACATCGCCACCAGAGAGCGTGCATGCGTTAGATGTAAGCAAGTTGAAGCTGCCTTCAATCACGTTTTGGACGGGCTGGGATGGTGAGCAGCTATTGGGATGTGTGGCAATGAGCCAACTAGAAGATGGTCACGCAGAGTTGAAATCGATGCGTACGACGCCGTCGGCGAGAAAACAGGGCGTGGCATCCCGCTTACTCAATCACGTGATTGAGCAAGCGAAACATCAGGGGATACAACGTTTAAGTTTGGAAACTGGGTCGATGGCATTTTTTGAACCCGCGCATCGCCTATATGAAAAACATGGCTTCGCGTACTGCGAGCCGTTTGGCGACTATCAACCTGATCCAAATAGCCGCTTTATGACCCTAGCGTTGTAGCCCGTCGCGACTAAAAGTTAAAGTAGTAATTAGCTCCTGGCGAGATGAGTGATGCACGCTCACGCGCCAGTTGTTTTCTTCTCTCTCTAATACGCTTCGCGTTGTCTTTATCTAAGTTTGCATCCAATTGATGATCAAGGCGTGATATCTCCGCATCTAACGCGTTAATGCGCTGTTGACGCTGATATTCTTGATGGCCTAACTGATAGTTTTTAAGGAAAAGATCGTTAGAGCAAACGCCATAGTAGGTTTTTCCTTCTACACCCACCGTGTAACCATTGTCTGGCGAACAGTAAAGAATAGTGCCTTTATCAAAACCGTCTTGCCACTCAACGTGATTTGGCGTTACGCCTGCTTCGCGACAGTCTTTAATGTATTCGTACAAAATGTTTGGGTTGTTGCCTGAGCGGCCATCTTGGTAGCCGACGCGATACCAATCTGCGGTTTGGCATTGTTCTGGCGACATGCTGCTACAACCAGAAAGTAATGCAAACATGGCAAAGAGAAGCGCAATGCGTTTCATGAAGTGGATTCCTTGTTACTGCGTTAGGTTCGCTGATTATAAATGAACAGTGTTCATTTCCAATAGATAAAATTAATAATTACCGACTTATTGATGCGTTGCGCTTGTGAGTTTGTCGGCTTGAAGCAAAATTTTTTGCTTGTGGAACGAGCGTTTTTCGTCAGTAGTGATGTTACGAATAGAGTAGTTTGCGTGAAGGTTGAGGCGAGATTAGTGGGGTGGGAATCTCTTCGTAAGCCGCATCTATAAACAGTTGCCTGCGCGAATGTTACTTTTTCTCAGAGATTCCCATATCAAAAGCCCCTCGATCGAGGAGGAACGGGACTTTCGATAATTTTATGCTTAACTTTCAAATGAAAGTTTGTTGCCAAATGCGGATTTCCAGTCTTTATCAAATTGATCGACAGCCGGCTGAACTGATGGATGAGAAAACATCTGCGCGGCCACATCGACAGGCAAGGTGATCGCTTCAATGCCTAACTTCATCACTTCCATCGCTTGTTGGGTATTTTTAAAACTCGCTGCCAAAATTTTAGTAGGCAGTTGGTTTTGATCCAGTAGCAATTGCAGGTCTGCGACCACTTCTACACCGTTTCCGTTCATCGCATCAATACGGTTCACATAAGGCGCAAGATAGTCAGCGCCGCACAATGCCGCAAGGAAACCTTGCTGAGCAGAGTAAATAGCAGTGGCGAGTACTTGAATTCCCTCTTTTTTCATTAACTTAATTGCCGATAGGCCTGTTTCGGTTGCTGGCACTTTGACGACCATATCATAAGGTAATTCATGGATTTGGCGCGCTTCTTCCACCATGCCTTCTACAGTTGTGCTCACCACTTGAGCATGGAAACGGGGTGTGCCCCCTAGCGCTTCTTGCATGCCAGCTAAGGTTTGGTTCAAGCCTTGTTTTGACTTCGCCAAAATACTTGGATTTGTGGTTACCCCTTTCAGAGGTAGGCATTGGTTAAAGCGTTTTACTTCTGCCACGTCAGCAGTATCTAAATAGAGTTCGATCATGGGTTCTACCTTATACAAAATCTTCGTTTTGATGATGGGATCACTATAGATCTGACAATCCGTCGAGATCTTGATTTTGATCAATTGAAATTTCAATTGAAACTATAATAATTTCATAAAGCGAAAGTTAAGTGCCAATATTTCATTATCAAATGAAGCTTTCAGAAAAAGAAAAGCGTGAAAAGTAGAAGAGCAAACCAAGAGGCGGACAGCAATGTATTTCAATATTCAGAGGTTCTCGACCCACGATGGTGATGGTATTCGCACCATTCTGTTTCTGAAGGGATGCAGTCTGTCCTGTCCTTGGTGCCAAAACCCAGAAAGCCGCAGTGAAAAGCACTCTCTGCTGTTTGATGAGCGCAGTTGTATGGCGGACTGCCAGCTTTGTGTGTCGGCTTATAAACAAACCGTAAACGGCGACATGGCGAGCGATGGTATCCGACGCATTGACGATCAAATCATCATCAATCGAAAAGCCATGAGCGAAGCGCAGATCATAGCGCTGCGAAACGTATGTCCAACACAAGCGCTCAGCATATGTGGAGAAGCGGCGAAATCGGACGACCTGTTTGAAGTGTTGATGAGAGACAAGCCTTTCTACGATCAAAGCCAAGGTGGCGTGACGTTTTCTGGTGGCGAGCCGCTGATGCAGCCAAATCTTGTGGCAGAACTTGCCGAACGTTTGCATCAAAACCATGTGTCTACGGCGGTGGAGTCGTGCATGCATGTACCGTGGAAAAACGTAGAAAAAGTCGCGCCGTATATTGATTGCTGGTTAGCGGATCTTAAACACACCGACGAAGAAAAGTTTCTCTGCTGGGCGAAGGGATCGTTAAAACGCATCAAAGCCAATTTTAGAAAATTGGCACCAATTGCGAAACGCATTGTGATTCGTATTCCGGTTGTGCCGGGCTTCAATGACACCATTGATGAGCTCAAAGCGATCATTGATTTCGCAGCTTCATTAGAAAGCTGTCAAGAACTTCACTTGCTGCCGTATCACACCCTCGGCATCAATAAATACCGTTTGCTCGATATGCCTTACGAGTGTTCTGACAAACCATTAAATAATCCAGAACTGCTAGAAAACGCAATGCAATACGCAAGCGAACATACTCAACTTAACGTGATTGTTAGAGGTTAACCATGGACCTACATACCCTTCCAGAGCGAATCAAAGCCCACAAATCGGCACTGGTCAACATCGTAACGCCGCCTATCTGTACCGAGCGCGCAGAGGCTTACACTCGGGCGTATCAGGCAAATGAAGACAAACCTGTGATTGTGCAACGAGCGCTGGCGCTACAAGAGCACTTACGCACTCGCACCATTTGGATTAAGCACGACGAGCTGATTGTAGGCAACCAAGCGAGCAAAGTACGCGCTGCGCCGATCTTCCCTGAATACACGGTGCGTTGGATTGAAGCGGAAATCGACGAACTGGCCGACCGACCTGGGGCTGGTTTTGCGGTAAGTGAAGAGGACAAACAAAGCATTCACGCCATTACGCCATACTGGCGTGGTAAAACGGTTCAAGATCGCTGCTATGGACTCTTTACCGACGAGCAGCAAGAGATCCTAGCCAGCACCATCATTAAAGCCGAGGGCAACATGACTTCGGGTGACGCGCACCTTGCGGTGGATAACGAAAAAATCCTGAAGATCGGTATGAACGGTCTGCTGGATGAGGTTCGTCAGCATCGCGCTAATAACGACGTGTCGACGTATGAAGGGTTGAAGAAAGAGCAGTTTTATAAGTCCGTCGAAATTGTCTTGCTTGCGATTCAGGAGCACATGGTGAGTTACGCCGATCTCGCTCTGGAAATGGCACAAAACGAAACGCGACCAGAGAGGAAAGCGGAACTGGAGACAATCGCAGAAAACTGTCGTCATGTGGCTTTCCATGCGCCAACCAACTTCTGGCAAGCTCTGCAACTGAGCTATTTTGTGCAGTTGATGTTGCAAATTGAATCGAATGGCCACTCTGTTTCATTCGGTCGGATGGACCAGTTCCTAAACGACTACTACGTGCGTGATCTTGAAAGTGGCACGATGAACAAAGCGTTCGCCCTTGAGTTATTGCAAAGCTGTTGGTTGAAATTGCTTGAAGTAAACAAGATTCGCTCTGGCGCGCACTCAAAAGCGTCGGCAGGTTCTCCGCTGTATCAAAATGTCTGTATAGGTGGCCAAAAGCTGAATGAGAATGGAGAACCTGAAGATGCCGTAAATCCGCTATCTTGGGCGATTTTGGAGTCTTGTGGTCAGCTACGTTCCACGCAACCGAACTTGAGTGTTCGCTATCATGAAGGTCTGAATCAAGAGTTCTTGATGGGCTGTATTGAAGTGATCAAATGCGGATTCGGTATGCCTGCATTCAACAACGATGAAATCGTCATTCCAGAGTTCATCAAGCTAGGTGTCGAGAAAGAAGATGCTTACAACTATGCGTCTATTGGCTGTATTGAAACCGCTGTTCCAGGCAAATGGGGTTACCGTTGCACGGGTATGAGCTTCATTAACTTTGCGCGTATTTTGCTGGCGGCGCTTAACGAAGGTGTGGATGTAACTACGGGCAAAGCCTTCTTGCCGCATGATAAGTCGTTGGCAAAAGGCAACTTCGAGAGTTTTGATCAAGTCACCGCTTCTTGGGCGGAGCAAATTCGCTACTACACACGTAAATCGATTGAGATCGATACCGTAGTCGACAGCGTGCTTGAGCAGCAAGCGCAAGATATTTTCTGCTCATCGCTGGTGGATGACTGTTTGGCGCGTGGTAAAACAGTAAAAGAAGGCGGAGCGAAATACGATTGGGTATCTGGCCTGCAAGTGGGTATCGCCAATTTGGGTAACAGTTTGGCGGCGATCAAACATTTGGTGTTTGAAGAAGCACAAATCAGCCAAACGGAATTGGCAAAAGCATTGGAAGAAGACTTCGATGGTATTGAGAACGAACAACTTCGCCAACGCTTAATCAACTTCGCGCCAAAATACGGCAATGACGACGATTATGTCGACCAACTGCTGGCTGATGCTTACCAAGTTTATATCGATGAGTTGGCGCAATTTGTCAACACACGTTATGGGCGCGGACCAATTGGTGGTGGCTACTACGCGGGAACCTCGAGCATCTCTGCCAACGTGCCATTTGGCGCATCCACGATGGCAACACCAGATGGTCGAAAAGCGAAAACGCCACTGGCGGAAGGCGCAAGCCCAGCATCGGGCTCTGACCGTTTGGGACCAACGGCGGTGTATAACTCAGTCGGTAAAATTCAAGCCAATAAAATCCTAGGTGGCGTGCTGCTTAACCAGAAGTTAAGCCCAGCGGCTGTCGCTTCAGAAGGGGATAAGCTCAAGCTTTCAATGCTGATTCGCACCTTCTTTAATCACCACAAAGGTTGGCACGTGCAGTACAACATCGTCTCTCGTGAAACCTTGCTGGCAGCGAAGAAGAACCCTGAGCAATATCGTGACCTTGTCGTGCGAGTTGCGGGCTATTCAGCCTTCTTTACCGCGCTATCACCAGACGCGCAGGATGACATCATCGCCCGTACCGAACACGAGTTGTGATGATCTCAACCCCAGTTAATGCAGAAGGCACCGATAGGTGCCTTTTTGTTTGAATACTTAATTAGCTAATTACTACGCCTGAACGCATTACAGCTTGCGCAAAATTTCCACGCATTTCTTTGTGACGTCGTCGTACTCTTTTGTCATGTAAGCGGTAGTGATGGCACCTTCTTTCATGATGCAGATGGCATCGAGTAATGATGTGTTGTCTGATTTGAGATAGCGTTGAATTAGCTCACGAACCTGTTGTTTATGGTGGCGGCAATACGTTGCGATCTCGCCGCTGTCGTCACTGAATTCGGCGGACGTGTTGATGAAGAAACAGCCGCGAAACTCGCCCAATTTTTCCTCAGAACCATGAAACCAGCCGTTAAGCGCGGTAAACAACTGGTCGATTACGTCTGTACTCGATTGTGTTGATGACAGTTTTTCCTCTAGCCACGCCATGAAGATTTGGTGGCGTTGTTCTAATGCGGCGAGGATGAGCGCTTCTTTGCTCTCAAAATGGCTGTACAGCGTGCGTTTAGCCACGCCAGAAACTTTAAGGACTTCATTGATGCCAATGGAGTTGATGCCCTGTTTGTAAAACAGTGACAACGCGGTGTCGATCAATAACTGTTTCTTTTTGTTCATAACTACGTCCTCAAAAAGTTCTACAAACACATATTGACAAAGGTAGACAGATTTGTCTATTTTAATTTGTAGACAATTCGGTCTACTTTGAGGTGTTTATGAATAATTTAATTTTATCGTTGGTCGCGGGGCTTGGTGCGACATTGGCTATTGGTGTGTTGTCTTACGCCGAGGTATCTCTTACTGAGGTTGTACTTCTCATGGCGCCATTTGGTGCTACGGCGGTGTTGGTGTTTGGGGTGCCTAGCAGCCCTCTCGCTCAACCAAAAAACGTGATCATTGGTCACTTCATTACGGCATCTATCGGTATTGCGTTTAGCCAATACGTTGAGATCACGCCAATCACCCTCGCGATTGCGACTGGGTTAGGTGTGTCAGCGATGCTGATTACGAAGACAACGCATCCACCTGCGGGCGCAAATCCTATCTTGATCATGGCATCTGGGCAGGGGTGGAGCTTTCTGTTCACGCCAGTACTGATCGGCGCGGTGGTGATTGTGCTGGTAGGTAAGGCGTTGCAGTTGCTACAGAGTCAGTACTTAAACCCTCGTTTGAACGGTCAAAAGACCTAAGTGGGTTGTAAGTAAGGCCGCATAGGGGGATGACCTCTTTTGCGGCTTTTCTCTTTCGTGGATGCTTAAAAATAAAATCTGATTCTCTCTTGGTATTCAGTCGTATACATAGAGATGAAAGTTAAATTGGTATACCGCGATGAATAAAATTCACCCAAAGAAACTATTGCACAGCAAATGGACGGCGACGTCACCTAAAAATAAAGAGAAGCACTTTGTCGTAACTGAAATGGAACTGGATGAAGACGGCAATGTTGTGAAATGTGTCATTGAAGCCGTTATGAGTAAACGTGAGCAAGAGATGAACTGGCAAGATCTGAAAGACCCAGAGTTATGGCGGCAGGGTTGGAAGTAATTTGGGTTTTGCAGTAGATGAATCAAGCAAAAACGGTTGAGGTAGATAGGCAAAACCGGTGTGGTCTGATACGTTGAGAAATTCGTTTTTCAGCCTATTTAAAGGACGACTCATGATCGACTTCGATAACTCCTCTGTGTTCAAGCTTAAGCCTATTGACGTTTCCAAAGTCAGAGATGATTTCCACAAATTTTTGATTGATGGTGAGACCATTTTCGCCGCTTTTAAAACCGTTCGTGACCAAGTGGTGTTTACCAACAAACGAGTGATTGCGGCGAATGTGCAAGGGATTACGGGCTCAAAAGTGGATTACACGTCGCTGCCTTACAGTAAGAGCAATGCATTCTCTATTGAGACTTCCGGCACGTTTGATCTCGATTGCGAAATTGAGTTTTTCTTAAGTGAAGTGGGACGAGTTCGGTTTGAAATTAAAGGCTCATTTGACCTTGTTGCGTTCAATCGTATGATCAGTGAACGCGTGCTTGATTAGGTTATGGGGCTCTTAAACCAGAAAAAAAAAGTAAAGGAAGCAGACAAAAGCGAGCAACGTTGCTGATAACACTGGGTAGATGATGTATGAGTCTTGCTTGTTGGTTCGTTGAAAACACAACGACACAAGCAGAACATTGTAAACCACGAGCAGCAGGCTGATCATGGTGCCACTGTTTAGGTTGAGGCTAGAGAGTTGGGTAAGAAAAAACGCCAATAATAAATAGTCGAAGATGATTAGCCATAAAAAGGCTTTCTTCAACATATCACGTCTTTTTGTGTCGGGCATTGGCTCGTGCATATTGAACTCTACTAAAAGTCACGGCAATTGGATTAGGGATTAAAAAGGTCACCAGCTGGGCGAGGTGACCTTTGTGGTTTATGGCGTTGACAAGCGTTATAGTGCTTGGATTTTCGCTTCTTGTTTTTCTGCGTCCGCCGAGTAACGGATCACTTCTTGTCGAATAACGGGTTGGTTAAATTCCGCTTTTTGTTTCGCTTTTTGCAGCTCGCTGTCATCTTGATTGCCAAATAAGGTCTCAAGCACTTTTGCTGCTGGTGTTGTCAGAATAAACAGTTCGATTCGACGGTTTTCGCTTGAATCTGGCTCATCTGGGTTCAGCAACGCTCGATCTGACATGCCAGTAACTTGCATGACGCGATCATCAGGCATTCCGCCTTCAACCAGCGTTTTTCTCGCCACATCAGCACGCGATGCCGACAGCGCCCAGTTCGACTGACGACCAAAACGTTTCTTAAACGGAATCGCATCGGTATGACCACTGATGATCAATGGGTTGGTTACTTGCTCGAAAAGAGGGGCAAGTGCCAACAGTAAATCTTCAAAAAATGGCGTAAGCTCGGCTCCACCACGACTGAACATGTGCTGTTTGTAATCGTCTTGCAACACGATACGCAAGCCTTGTGGTGTCACAGTAACGTTGACGTTTCCTTGCGCGTTGATCTGCGCGGTCATCTCTTCGATAACTTTTGCCAGAGCAGCAAGTTGCTCTTGGGTGTCGAAGGTGCCAGGAACTAGAGAGTTAATTTCTGGACCATCACCGTCACCTTGAAAATAAGAGCTCACAACGTGATTGGAATTGTGTTTACTTGGCACAGAAGAGTCCTGTGCCAAGTCGATAGGAGAGATACTTTGTGAGGTATCAAATGGATTGCCGTAACTCTTGTCGAACACGCTTGAGCTATGCAAGTGGGCAACAATCGCTTTACGCTCTTCTTTATCCACCACTTGCATGACCCAAAGCACAAGAAACAGCGCCATTAGGGCGATCATGAAGTCAGCAAACGCGACTTTCCACGCGCCGCCATGAGGTTCGTCATGGCCGTGAGCTTTGGCACGTTTGAACACTACATGCTCTTGTTTTTGCATTATCCCTCCTGTTCAGCTAACCACTTCTCCATTTGGTTGAATGTTGGTTTGATGTCTAGCTGAATGTGTTTACGGCCAGCGTCGATGGCGAGCAATGTTGGCTTTTTAGCGACGTAAGCAACGAGTGTTGCGCGTACGCATTCAAAAGCGGTCATATTACGTTTCACTCGCTGAGCCATGGCGTTACTTAGTGGATCTAGACCACAGTAACAACCAAAAATACCAATGAATGTACCTACAAGGGCAGCGGCTACGTGATAGCCAATGAGCGCAATAGAACCATCTATGGCTTGCATAGTGATGATGATGCCACCAACTGCGGCAAGAATACCGAAACCAGGTAGTGCTTCTGCAGTACGCTGTAATGAGCGTGAAGGCAGCAGCAGTTCGTTCTGGATAGCTTCGATTTCTTGTTCTAACAGTCCCTCTAATTCATGAGGCGACATTTGTCCCATCGCCATTAAACGTAAATTATCAGTAATGAACGAAATCAGACGATGATCCTCAGAAACTAGCGGGTACATCAGGAAGATAGAGCTTTGTTCTGGTGCTTCGATGTGAGAATCCAAAAACTTGAAACCACGGCTACGCGCTGTTTCTAGCAGGTTGTTTAATAGCGCCATCAGCTCCATGTAGTACTCGTACTCTTCAGTTGGACCTTTGATGGTTGCTGGCACTTGTTGGCGCATCTCTTTCAGCACGTGTGGTGGGTTACCAATAATGAGAGAACCCGCTGCCGCGCCGATGATGATCAGAAATTCTGCTGGTTGCCAAATTGCACCTAGCTTACCGCCAGCCCACATGTATCCGCCGAAGACACACACAAGGATAGTGAGGACTCCTAAAAACTTTTGCATCTTGTGACTCCTAAGAGGACATTAATTGGTTGAGTTGTTTCAGCGCTTGTTTGTGAAGCTGACAAATTCGAGGTGGCGTCAGATCCAAGACGAGGGCTATTTCGTGTAAATTGAGTTCGTGTTGATAAAACAGCGTCAGTAGCAATTGATCTCGCTTTGACAGTCGGCCTAGTGCGCTGTCTAAGCTACGACGAATGTGCTCGTGCTCCATGCCGTCGTATTGCCCACCAAAGTGGCTGTCGGTGCTGTTTTCCATCAGTTGATCGAGACTTTGCATTTCACCTGCAAGCGCCGCGTTTTGACGGTTGTAATAATCTTGCTCGTCGGTGCCGAGAGCTTTGATGATTTCTGAGTCCGTTGGCATGCGACCTAACGAGCGGGTGAGGTCACGTGTGACGTCGTTAAGCTCATGGGCTTGCTGACGTGTCTTACGTGAGCGCCAGTCTAAACGGCGCAGCTCATCTAAGATCGCGCCACGTACGCGGCAAACCGCAAATGCCGGGAAGTGAGTATCGTCAATGTCTCCATAACGACGTCCTGCTTCAACCAGCGCGATAAGACCAATTTGCTGCATATCTTCGATACTGCAATGGGAAGTGGCATGAACGCGAAGCTGGTTAACTACGCGTTTCACCATCACTTGATGACGTTGCAAAAGTGCGTTTTCATCAATCGGGCGTGATGGTGTGTTCACTTCCTCTGGTGCGGTGTACGTTTCTTGAGGGTTCATGTCTAACATGGTTGTGCTCCGTTATTGCACAACGTATTTCGTCAGCAGTACATCATCGATATCACGCACGATGTCAGTCTTCGCAAAGGCTACCAACAGCGTTTGCTTCACTTCGTTTTGCAGAATATCGATCGCGCCTGTCTGTTGTAGTTCATCGAAAGTTTTGTCGCTAAACAGCTTCAAAAGCGAGTTTTGAACCATTGGCATGTAGTTATCGATGTCTTTAATACGTTCTGGTCGACGGGTCTCAATAGCCAGCTCTAGCATGACAAAGTGCGTCTGTTTCTTGCCTTTAATGCTCAGCACAACTTTGTCTAGAGGGTGAAAGCTTGGGCCTTTGCTGGTTGGTTGTTCAGTCACAAGAAAAGACAAAGGAGAGTTCTCAAGCAGTGAGCTGGATTCACCTGAATCTTGTGCCTGTTTATTGAGATACCAAATACCACCCATGATGGTGGCGGCCGAAACGAGGGCGCTGGTGATGATCATGGCGATAAACATGGCGATCATTTGTTGTTTGGTCATAACCTTTTTCCTCGATGACTAACTTAGGCTTGAGTGTTCAGCCAGTGTTCTGAATAGTTTGTTGTTGTATTGGATTGAAATGCGCTGGACTCACGTGCAGCGAAAATTGTGGTGTCTTCGTCATTCATCTGTTGCTGATGGCGCTCTTGACCTTGGTCGGCACCTACATTGACATCAACATGGACGAAGTTTTGTTCTAGTAGTTCAGTGCGTAAGCGTTCCGATACTTGCATCAAGGCTTCACGTGTTGCCGCCGTGTTTGCGTTGATCTGTACGCTCAATCGATCGCCCTCAACACGAACGAGTAAATCCAGTTTGCCTAGATCGGGCGGGTCGAGACGTATTTTCGCTTCCTGAACACTTTGCTGTGCTTGCAAGGTGACTCGGTCATGCAGCACCTGCATCATCTGCTCGCCCCATTTGCCTGCACTTGTGTCCACTTTCACTGCTGCCCACTCTGAGCCTTGCGTATGAGCATGAGCTACTGTCGCAGCGCTCACTGCTTGAGCGGACGGAGCAGAAGTTTGAACGTTCAGTGGTGCAGTCGTTGCTTGCCCTTGCGTTGGTTGGTTCAACAAGGCTTGAAAGTCTACGGCAGAGGTGTTCACGCGTGCATTCGCAGAAGCTGTTTGGCTAGTTTGAATATCTTGTTGTTGCGGTGATGTGTTTAACAAGGCATTAGCTTGCGCTGGGCTTGTTGTTTTTGCTTCACCTTTTACTTCCAACGGATTGACTTTGTTGAACGACACAACCGATTTCTCAGCCATGTTTAGCATGCCTTGCGTCAAGGTTTGCGCTTGCGCTGCAAGGTCTGGTGTTTCAGTTGGTGTTGTTGCACTCAGAAGAACATTCATTCCTGTGGTGTCAACAGCAGCATTTTCTTCCGTTGTTGCAGTTGTCGCCTCTTTGCGCTCTTCGCTTGAGAAAGTTTGTGCAGCAAGGCGAAAGCTTGGTACTGCTTGCTCTGATAATGCTGCGGATTGATTCAGAGGTGTTTGCCCTGAAGCACTGCGCTGCGAAAAGCCTTGAACGTCTTTTGCTTGCGTGATTCGGCCTTCTGAAGCTGGAGCGGCATTTGACGATGGCAGTGAAGAAGGAATCATCATTGTGTCATCTCCATTGTCATTGCTAGTTGATATGCCATGGCACGCTCTTGTTGATCGTTCGCCATGTTCATCTCTTTTTTGAGCTCACCAGTGGCTTTCTCTAATGCAGCAAAAGCATCCGCGTGCACGGATTTAGCACGCTGAATCTCAGGTGCTAATTTGGGATCTTTCAAAAACGGCTTATGACTGATAAGCAGCTCTCGAAGCTGCAAATCATGGCGTTTTAGCGCGTGCCAATCCGCCGTCTTAGTGGCGAATTGGATTAGCTGAGATAAGTGACGGAATCGCTCTGGCGACACTTTATGCTTGTTGTCCAAAATTCATCCAACCTTCACGAATATTACCCATTACACGTTCGACGTTCATTAAACGGTCAGCGTCATTTTGTACGCTTGCGTAGTACAGTTCGACTTGACAGAAGTCGTACAGTTGGCGCAAGTTCTCTGCAATTTCGCCACCATTTTCGTCATCAAGGGCACTGGTTAATCCAATTAAAATGTTCATACATTTATTGATGCCAGCGCCTTTCTCTGCCAAACGCTTCGCAGCAAGATGGCCGCGAATGCGTTCAATTTCATCGAGTAAGCCATCAATAAGCATGATGACAAGTTGATGAGGGTTTGCTGCTGCCGCTTGAGCATCGAGGTCGACTTGTTGGTATGAGTCGTAACCGGAGTCCATAAGCATGAGATCTTCTCCTAAAGCCTTAGCCAAACATTGACATGGTTTGGTTCATTTGGGTCATTAATGTATTCATTTGAGTGAATTGTTTTAGGTAACGCTTGTACGACATGTCGTACTTACGTTCTAAAGTGGTTTGTTTGTCTGAGAGGCGATCTAAGTTTGCTTGCAGCGCTTCTTTACGAGATTTGAACGCACCAGAAGAAAATTTAAGGAATGGTTCGGCCATGGCATCCATTGAGTCAAGTAATGCACCGTCGCCATTGAACATTGCTTCTAAGCCTGCGCTATTGTTTTTTTGTGCCTCTGCAAATTTTTCTTGGTCCACTTTCAATTTGCCATGGCGATCCAACGTTACGCCTATTTCGCTTAAGCGCATGCCGCCGTGCTCGCCTCGGACAAGGCTTGATAGTTGGCTTTCGATTGAGCGCATGGTTGGGTCGCTAGCTAGAACACCGCGTTTTTTATCTTCACTGCCGATTTGTGTATGTTCATCAATTGTAGATATCAAAGTGTTGTAGGCGTCTACGAACTTATTGAGCTGCTCTTTGGTTGCTTCGTCATCAGCGCCGATACCTAAACCAATCGCGGTTTCTCCAGAGGTCTGAGCCTTGGTTACGGTAATGTCTACGCCATCGATAACACCTTCAAACGTATTGCTCGAGTTAGTGAGTTTTAGACCAGTATTCTCTGCACCCAACCAGATCACGGCATCTTGGGGGGCACTGATTTGACTAAGGTTTGTGAATGCATCTTCAAACCATGCTTGGCCTGTGCCCGATGCGGACACGTTGATTTGGTTAGCGACGCCGGTTTCAGTGCTTGAAAGCATGAAGTGAGTCTGACCATTTGAGCGTACCAAGGTTGCGTTTACACCTGGGTTATCACTGTTGTTATTGATCGCTTTCGTTAGGTCACTCACCGTCGTTACACCATCACCGTCGGTATCGACCGTTGATAGATCAATCGTCATTGTTTTACCGTTGATGGTGAACTCAAGATTTCCTGTTTTTGGGATTTCAGTGGTTGCGTCTAGATCTGCTGGCATTCCAGTAGAAACTTGGTGTGACGTTGCTACTTGCTCGACGAATATCTGATAACTACCCGATAGAGCCTTAGCGTCTGCATTTGCAGTAAAGTAGCCTTCTTGAGAGATGGAGGTGGAGTTTTTAATGATGCTGTTTGTGCTGCTGTTCATTTCGTTGAGCGCAGTGCGGAACTCACGCATGGCACTCTCAACTTTACCCAGAGCAGATAGCTGAGATTGATACGTATTGGTTTGCAGTTGGTAGCGTTGTTTAAAAGGTTGAATTTCGATCTGCGCGAACTGGGCTGCAAAGGTTGCTGGATCTATTGAACTCACGAGCTTACTCCCTCTCTCATTGGTAATTGGCGTAACTATATGCCTTGAAAGTATGTCTTACCGCAAGATACGTGCCTAACTTAAATGTACTTATAAAACATTGACTTGCGATGCTATTTAAATTTTAGAGGAAGTAGATTTTCCACCTTATGTGTTCCGCCTTCCTCTCGAAAACATCTAGTGTTTCCCTATAAGACAAGGCGACTAAAAAGCTGAAAATATTTAATTCATTTTAGGAATGTGACGTGTTGATTAAGCCGTTAATAAAGCGCTGCTTTAGGTGTTTCCTGCTATGTAAATAGGACTATTCCTACAGAGGAAGTACATTGATTTTTGGTATCTTTTAACTCGGCATATTTTGGTGTTTTAGCGCACCTTACCAACGTCAGGCTATCACTTAGAAAAGAACGACAGAAATGAATGAATTTGTTTTACGACTGATGAAATGCGCTCGATCTTACGAGACATTTATTAGTGCTAAGTTACTGAGCAAACAAAATATTAATGCGGATGAATTGGCCAGTATCCAGCAGGAAGCGATATCCACTTTCCCTGAGTTAAAAACTTATCAACAAGGACAGGGAAGCGAGACAGTTGAATTGGAGTTATTTAAC
Organism: Vibrio sp. VP6; assembly: GCF_028823755.1. Taxonomy (NCBI): domain Bacteria; kingdom Pseudomonadati; phylum Pseudomonadota; class Gammaproteobacteria; order Vibrionales; family Vibrionaceae; genus Vibrio; species Vibrio sp. VP6. The sequence goes on along the minus strand of NZ_JAPEID010000002.1, from coordinate 30,997 downwards.
AAAGTACTTCACAACATGATGCGAAAAATAGGCTTTAGGGTTCCTGAAGAACAATGCGGGAATACAAGCTCTATTTATATACGTAGGGGATAAAAAAGCCTCCCATAGGGAGGCTTTTGCTTTTTGTACGTATTAACAACATCGTACGTTCTAATTCGTTATTAACGAAGTAGAGACATTGCCATACTAGGTAGCTGGTTAGTTTTAGAAAGAACTGTAGTACCAGCTTGCATAAGCATTTGGTTCTTAGTCATGTTTGAAGATTCTACTGCGAAGTCTGCATCCATGATACGGCCTTTAGCTGCAGAAGTGTTCTCAACCATGTTGCCTAGGTTAGTCATTGTGTGCTCTAGACGGTTGATGTTTGCACCAAACTGCGCACGAGTAGCACCGATATCTTCGATAAGGCCACCAGCATCGCTGATTTTATCAAGAGCTGCTTTAGCTTTAGTTGCGTCACCGATACCGTCAGTGATAGCTGCGTCAGCAAGTGTAGCTGCTACTTTTTTGATGCTTGCAGATGCGTCTACGTCTAGAGTTTCAGCTGAAGAAGCACCGATTTGGAAAGTAACTGCGCCCGCTTCAAAACCACCACCAGCAGCTAGTAGTTTTTGACCACCAAAAGATGTGTTGCCCATGATGTTGTTTAGTTCAGCTGAAAGCTGCTTGAACTCAGCGTCCATTGCTGCGCGGTCTTTATCACTGTTTGAACCGTTCAAAGATTGTGTTGCAAGGTCGTTCATACGGTAAGTGATGTTAGTCATCTCTTCCATTGCACCTTCAGCAGTTTGCATCATAGAGATGCCGTCTTGAGCGTTACGCATTGCTACAGACATGCCGCGAGTTTGAGCTTCCAAACGGTTAGCAATTTGTAGACCTGCAGCGTCATCAGAAGCTGAATTTACGCGGAAACCCGTGCTTAGACGCTCCATCGCAGTATTTAAAAGACCACTTGTGCTGTTTAGAGTGTTTTGAGTTACAAGTGATGCGTAGTTAGTGTGCATTGATAAAGCCATCTTAGTCTCCTTAGTTTATCACTATTTCTTTCAGGCCTTGGGATATTCCCTAGTCACTAACTAGAGGCGGTCGCTTGCCACTAATGATTAATTTGAAAATTAAAAATTTTCTAAAAAAGATCAAAATTGATGATTTTTAGTGACTTGCATTCCACTAAGTTGGGGTTTGCTACCGTTTTAGCGTTAGTTTCCGATGTGCTTTGATCGGCATAAGATTAAGGTAAAGAGAAAATCTAAAACGAGAAAAGTAAAAAAGCGCGAATCATTCGCGCTTTTTAGTTTAGCCATGAGGGTTGGGTTTCAGCTATTCCTCATCAAAGGAACGGAAAGACAGGGAAGTAGGGATGTCACTGAAGTAACCAAAGTAATAACTTGCACCGAGCAGTCGATAGCGGTTGAGTTCGACTTGGCTTGCAACGCGACCAGCAACCCACTGGTATTTGTGTTTTCTTAGAAATCGCGCAATGGGTAAAAATGAGTGTTGATCTTGTTTGTTCTCTATCGTTACCGAGAGTTTGATCATATCTGGATCAAACTCAGCAATACGCTCAAAATGCGTTTGGGATGTGGCTACTTCAAACCACAATGCAAACGCATTTTCCTTCAGTTTTTCGACAAGCGTTTCCATGCGTTCGTGAAGGCACAATGTTTCATCTGCTTGTAAGGATGGGATTACATGCTGAAAAGCGGCTGAGTGAAACTGAACCATCTGCTCAAGAAAATACACGCCCGGATCCCACAGCAGTGCATCGACACGAATTGGCACGACGACGTTGCTGATTAAATCTGGATGAAAAGCTTCTAATTGAAATTGAGTTTGTCGTAAGGCGAGATAAAGGCTGAACAAATCTAAGCAGTATTGCATTTGTTCGGAAAGCTCAAACTGATAAACGCTTTGCTCTCCGCGCAATCCGAATCTCAAAGTGAGGTGTTGATACACCACCTCACCGGATTGAGTTTCACGAATGGCTTGGCAAGCGTGTTGGATGTCATTATGTTTGAGTGCTTCAAATACCAATTGATCGTCGTCCGTGACGATGTGTTGTACCGCGAGACTACAAAGATATTCGTATATCGCGTGTGTTGAAATAAGATTAACCAAGGTTTCCTACCACATTGATCTGTTTGTTTTCTGGAATTTCGTTGTAAGACAGCACAGCCAATCCTTGAGTGAAAGTACGCGCATAACGCGCCAGTAGTGGGCGTAATTGCGGCATTACAAGTAGTATTGGCGGTAAGCCTTGCTGCTTAAGTTGTTGTCGAATCAAAGGTAAGTTTTGTTGGAACTGACCAAGAATATTCGGTTCGATTGGGAAACTATCGAGAACCACTGTACCTGAAGCTTGCGCTTGTTGCAGCGACGTCAGTAGCATTTGCTCCAATTCATCCGATAAAGCGTAAACATTGAGCTCAGGTTTTTGCCCTGCAATTAAGTTAACTAGCGTGCGTTTTAGTGCGCAGCGAACATCAGCAGCTAACAAAATCGGGTCTTTCGTGTTTTCTGAAGACTCCAGCATGGTATTCGCAATGGTTCGGATGTCTTTTAGTGGCACCTGATCAAGCAATAGCTGGCGGTACACTTTGAGCTGCTGAGCTGGGTTAAGTGCAGCGGCTAAGGCTTCTGCCAATTTCGGCGCTTGTTGGGTTAATCGCTGCGTCATCGCTTCTACATCATCGTGTGTAAACAATTCTGCAAGGTTGGTTTTCATGATTTTGCTGATGTGTGTTGCGATCACGGTACCGTCGTCCACGACTTGGTAACCCATGTTGAGTGCCTTCGCCTTGTCTTGATGTTCAATCCAAACCGCAGGAAGTTGGTAAGCAGGATCGCTCCCTAGAATGCCATCGATTTCACCGTAGGTGTCGCCAACGGCAATCGCCATTAAACGCTCTGGTTCGATGAAGCCCTGCTCAATCACTTCGCCATTAAGAGAAATGGTGTATTGGTTCGGTTTTAGGCTTAGGTTATCGCGAATGCGAACTTCGGGTAGAAGAAAACCTACTTGTTCTGAGAGGTTACGACGTACGCCACGAATACGTTGCGAAAGTGGCGCACCTTGATCCTTGTTTACCAAGTGAACAAGACGGTAACCAAGCGCAAGAGACAGGGTGTGCACGTGTGGGATGTCGTCCCATGTGAGTGGTGTGTCTTCCTCTTGCATGGCTTGAGAAAGAGCTTCCACCTGTTCGATTTGCGTATCTTGAACTGGTTTCTTACTTTGTCTCCAACCTGCAAACCCTAGTGCGCCAGCAAATGCAAAGAATGCAAGGTGCGGCATGCCCGGAACCATACCAATGACCGCCATGATCCCTGCAACCGTAAACAAGGTTGCTGGAGTTGCGAGCAACTGTTTCTGCATGGTTTCTGACATGCCGTTGTCGCTGTCATTGATGCGAGTCACGATGATTGCAGCTGCGGTTGCCAGCAATAGCGATGGAATTTGTGCTACCAAGCCATCACCGATGGTTAGCAATGCATAAGTTTTGAACGCTTCAGACGCTGGTAAGCCGTGTTCGAAAACACCGATGCTGATACCACCGATGATGTTGATGAATAGAATCAACAGACCCGCGACCGCATCACCACGAACAAATTTCGACGCACCGTCCATTGAACCGTGGAAGTCGGCTTCGTTCGCAACTTCTTTACGGCGCAGACGAGCGGTTTCTTGATCAATCAAACCGGCGTTTAAGTCCGCATCGATCGCCATTTGTTTACCCGGTAGGGCATCCAATGTAAAACGCGCGGAGACTTCTGAAATACGTTCACCACCTTTGGTGATAACCACAAAGTTAATGATCATCAAGATGATGAAGACCACCATACCGACAACGTAGTTGCCGCCGATCACCACTTCACCGAAAGCTTGAATGACTTTACCAGCGGCATCGCCACCATTGTGGCCTTCTAGCAATACGATTCGGGTTGAGGCGACGTTCAGCGTTAGGCGAAGTAAGGTTGCCACCAACAAAATGGTTGGAAAAACAGAAAAGTCGAGTGGCCGCTTTGCTGTGGTACTGACCAGCAATACCAAGATCGCCAATACGATGTTAAAAGTAAACAGCGCATCCAATAGCAATGGTGGTAATGGCAAAATAACCATCGCCAGAATCATCAGCAAAACAATGGGGATGCCAATGTAGCCTTTGGTTGAGGTTTGAAGTTGTTTTAACCGAGTAAGCATACTTTCGTGTCCTTGAATAAACGCGGGTTAATCAGTGCTGCAAGTGTTTTGGAATTGAAAAATGAGGCAAAGGTGTCGGCTTTTTTCCGTCTCCTTTACGAAAGGCTTTCAACTGCAAAACGTAAGTAAGAATGTGTGCCACGGCGATATAAAGTTGGCTTGGAATCGCTTGCTCTATCGCGGTGGTGTGATAAATCGAACGTGTCAGAGGTGGGGAGTTAATGATTTCCACCTGATTTTCTCGCGCGATACGTTGAATGTGCATGGCTGTTTCATCGACGCCTTTGGCGACCACAAATGGTGCATCTGAGAGCGACGGCTCATATTTTAGAGCGACCGCATAGTGTGTCGGGTTCGTGATCACTACGTCGGCGGTCGGTACCATTTTGTCGATTTTTCGGCGAGCAAACTGCTGCTGAATTTGGCGTATACGTTGTTTGACTTCCGGGCGGCCTTCGTTGTTTTTGAATTCTTCCTTCAATTCTTGCTTCGTCATGCGAAGTTCTTTGAGGTGTTCCCAACGTTGGTAAGGAATATCAATCACACCAAACAACAGCAAAGCAAATCCCATCAAGAGCAGTCCTTCAAACAAGATAGACATCACCATTGAAAAACCTTGGTTAAGCGGAAGGTTTTGAATGCCTAACAATGGCTGAAGGTGATTGTCCAAGTAGCCGTAAAGGATGCCGAAAATCACTGTTACTTTGATTGTCGACTTAACCAGTTCCACCAACGAACGCGTTGAGAAAATACGCTTAATGCCGCTGAGCGGGTTGAGTTTACTCAGCTTTGGTAACATGTTTGCGGGACGAAACATCCAGCCGCCCAAGACCATACTGCTACCGAACGTCACGATGATGATAACCGTGAAAAGTGGCAACAGCATTTCGATGATCATGCCAAGGCTCTGACCCACTTGTTCTACCATTTGCTGTGGGTTTTCTAGGTCGGCTTTCGTCAACGACATGTTATAGCGGAAAATGCCGAACATGCTTTCCCAGATGCTATTGATTTGAGAGTAAAAATACAGCGCTACAGCCATAAAAATGACTGCAGTGGTGAATTCTTTCGCTCGTGGAATTTGACCTTCCTGGCGGGCTTTTTTGACTTTCTGGGGGGAGGCCTTTTCGGTTTTGTCTTGTGACGACTGATCGCTCATGCGCCCCCCAACATAAAGTTGTTTAAGTGTCGGATCGTCTCATGCACTAGCGCGGTGTAGCGGCCCGGAACACCGGAAACAGAAATCAAAACACTAAACAGGCCAAGTAGCATGGTCATCGGAAAACCTAGCGCATAAACGTTCAGAGACGGTGCGGCGCGGTTCATCACACCAAAACTGATGTTCGCCAATAGCATTGACACGATGGCGGGCAGCGCAAGTGCGAGAGAAGCCGCAAACATCCAACCAAACACATTGATCACGCCTTGCAGTGATAGGGCCGTGATGCCTGAGCCAACAGGCCACACCACAAAACTTTGGATAACAATATCGATCACCAGTAAGTGCCCTTCTAGTGACAAAAAGAGTAAGGTCGAAAAAATTAAAAAGATACGGCCTAGAATTGCCACCGACAGACCATTCACAGGGTCGTTCATCATTGCCATACCTAAACCCATCTGCAAAGAAATGGTTTGGCCGAGCATGGTGAACACGTTAAACAGCATGTGCAGAATCAGACCGAACATCAAACCCCAAATCGCTTGCTCAAATGCCAGAAACAAAGAGGTCAATGAGAAGAGTTCAACCGTAGGCATTGTTGGCATTAATGGCGCTGTGATGACCACGATTGAGAGTGCTAATAAGCTGCGAACCCAAATCGGAATCAATGCATCGCCAAAAAATGGCATGGATAAAAATACCGCTCCCACACGAAAAAACGGCCACCAAAGTTGACCGAGAATCGCGGAGAGGTCTGCAAATGTGATGGCCATCAGCCAATCATCCCCGGAATGTTGTGGAACAAGAAATCAAACAACTCCATGATTTTGCGAAGAATCCAGTGTCCTGCAAAAATCACCATCAACAGAGTGACGATCAGACGTGGTAAAAAGCTCAATGTCTGTTCGTTGATTTGCGTTGCCGCTTGGAATACGGCAATACCCAAACCCACAATCAGGCCTGGCACTACCAGTACGGCCACCATCAAGATGATGAGCCATACCGCATCAGAAAATAGAGTAACGGTTAATTCAGGTGTCATTATGGGCTCCTGTTAACCGAAACTGGCTGAAAGAGTGCCGACCGTCATCGCCCAGCCATCGACCAGAACGAACACCACCAACTTGAATGGCAAAGAGACGATAAGTGGTGAAAGCATCATCATACCCATGGCCATCAAGACGCTAGCGACCACCAAGTCGATGATTAAAAACGGAATGAACAGCATAAAGCCAATTTGGAACGCAGTTTTAAGCTCACTGATCACAAACGCAGGAAGAACAACGGCAAACGAGATGTCTTCTACTTTTTGATCGAGCGGCTCATTGGCAATTCGCAACATTTGCTCAAGAGAGCTCTGATGGGTTTGCGCCAACATGAAGTTGCGCACGGGCTTTTCCGCCACGGAAAATGCTTGAACCAGCGTAATTTCACCATTGTCGTATGGTTGGAACGCGTTCTCGTAGATATCCGTCCAAACAGGGCGCATGATGAGCAGAGTAAGCGTTAATGCAATACCCACTAACACGCGGTTTGGCGGGCTCTGCTGCAAACCAAGCGCTTGGCGCAAGATAGCCAGCACCACAATAATGCGTGTAAAGCTTGTTGCCATCAAAATGAAAGCAGGAAGGAAACTGAGCGCCGTCATCAACAAAAGAATTTGTAGTTTAACGCTGTACTCTTGTTGTGCGTCGCCGTCCGTAACGGACAGAATTGTTAAGCCGTTGTCTGCTGCCATTGTTGGGAATGCAAACAAAAGTGACACCAATACCAACAAAGGTAACCAACGATGCCAAGCGCTCAGATTGTTCATTGTACTGCCTACCAAAAATTATCGACCAACGCCGCTTAATGCCGAATCGTGTACGTCAATCAAGCGAAGACCGTATTTGTCATTAACGACAACTACTTCCGCATGGCCAAGTAGGGAACCGTTCACTTTTACGTCCAACGGTTCGCCGTTCAGCTTTTCAAGTTCAATGACGGTGCCTTCGCCCGCTTTCATCAAATCACCAAGTGGGATCTCTTTACTTGCGACTTCAAGCGTGACAGTCACAGGGATGCTTTTGAAAAAGCTCAGGTCGCGCTCTGCAGCAACAGGCTCAGGTTGGCGCGTTGTTTCAGCTTCAAAGTCTTCTAATTGAAAATCATCAAAGTTCAGTTCATCTGTGTCGAACGCTTTAGTTTCAGGCGCTTCGCTCATCGCTGCGTTTCCTTATCCGGGTTAAAAATCAAAACAAGCTGTCCGTCTTGCTCAGCAATACGGCCAGTAAAGAGAGGTTGATTGCCAATGCTTATCGGTACGGTATTTAGTAATTCGATTGGCATGATGTCATCAGGTTTTAGGCTGACAACGTCACTTAGAGCCATCGTTTTTTTACTCAATACCACGTTAAGACGAACTGGCGTTGATTCTAGGGAACGACAAAAAGGTTCATACAAATCCACGTCTGATTGCAGCTCAAGCTGTTCAATCAAGGTTTGGATCAGATGCGTGTCCAGCTTTAAGTACATCGACCCTTGATAACCTTCAAAGGTGATATTTAATTGGACACATAAGCCTATGCCGCGTGGAGCTTCATACTCACATGCTTCCCACATGTCTTGCGGTGCTAGCCAACCGATAATAATGCGGCTGATTCTTTCTTGTAGGCGAAGATCACTGGCAGTCAGTGTTGCGACTGAACGCTCTGTATTAGCGCCATAAAAACGGTCTGCTAATTTAACGAGAGTCTGAGTATCACCGTGAACAAATACCATGCCACCTTCTTGGTGCTTATGGGTGGATGTCTGATCTTTGTCCATCATTGCAGGAGAGAATCGATGCAGGTCTACGGAGGTTAAGCTAGCTTCCACTTTGTTTGTACTGAGCCAATTTTGCAATTCATTCGTTAGGCTTGAACAAGATTCTGAAATTAAATTTTCAAGCTTATCTCGAATGATATGAATAGGCTTGCCTAATAATTCGACATCAAGAGGTTTGATATCGGAAATAGACTCACTAACTCTAGTTTCCATTTATATTTTACCGTGCGTTAACAAACTAAGTTCTTCTAACTTAATATTCGGTAGTCTACACAGAGTTTTTCATGATGTTTTAGTTTTAACTTCGAATTATGTGACTTTAGTTCACATGTTGCTTATGTCAGTACATGCGAAGCTTTTAATAAAAATTAAAAAGGGTTAGTTTCATTTATAAATCGGTTAATAAATTAAAATAGCAACTTTTGAGCAATATTTGTTGTTATTTCACCAGGTTCCTCTATCTGGTGACTAACGTGATTATTATAAAAAAATTAATATAACTAGTTGTTTTATTGGTCTTATCTCGTTTGTTTTATGGGTGTTCCAGCTCATGTAAACGTTTGCCAATCAATTTAAGTATTTCAGAATAGGTAATTAACATGATTAGCTATGCCAGTTATAGAGCTTCAGTGGCATATTTAATTAAACTGCTTAAGTCATGGAAATGTAAGATATACCTTTCCTTTCGTAGTTTGATAATAATTTGTAACGTCTTTTTTTCTTTGGGTTTGGTCAATTTTAATCCAGCCATGTCTGGTGAAGTATTGACAGTTCCAATGGATATTTCTAGTTGGTCTTTTTCAGGAAATAAGTTTGAGTGCAACCTCGTGCACTCAAAAGTTCCAATGGGGAAGTTTTATTTCCGCTCGGAACCAAATAATAAAATTTCCTTTATTTCCGACATACGAGGTGAAGGGAAGGAATGGCAAGGTGCGACACTAATTAGTCAAAATGCACCGTGGGGTAAAGAGCTTTATAGAAAAGTTGAATCTTCTCTTACGGTTACCAAGCCTTCTCGTCGATTTGTATTCCGTAAAGGCGCACCCTCACTAATGAAGGCGATTGCCGGTGGTAGTTGGATTACGCTGGTGTTGGAAGGAAAAGACGCTTCCGCTTTGTCAGAGGTCAGAATCCCAACAATTCAAATTCAAAAGGCACTGGGTGAATTTAATGCGTGTCGAGAGCGACTACCGAAACTTTCGTTCTCACAAGCAAGAGACATCGTTTTGCCTTTTCAATTCGGTCAGAAAACACTAAATGCGACTCAGCAACAGACGTTAGCTGCGCTCTATAGCTATCTTTCTGTTGATGACCGAGTGACGAAAGTACTAATCGATGGCCATACCGACAATGTTGGACCAAGGCTTACCAACCTTTCGGTATCACGTTTACGTGCTCAACAAGTGGCCGATGCACTGATTGCTCACGGTGTAAACCCAAATATTATCGAAGTCAGATCTCATGGTGACCGATATCCGGTCGCAAATAACAATACAGCAGCTGGTCAGGCAAAGAATCGACGTGTGACGTTACGCCTAGTCAGAGACAACGAACGCACCATAGAAAAAAACACCATGTACGTACAACAACAGACTCAACAAAAGAAGGTTAAGGTTCAATGATGACGAAAACGAATATTTTGTTGGTTGAGCCGAACGAACACCTTGCTCAACCTGTACTGGATGTGCTGAAGAATGCCGGTTACACCGCAAAGCACACACGTACAGGGCGAAGCGCACTATTAGAAGAGCGCGCAAGCATCACGTTAGTGAGCTCTACGCTACCGGATATGTGCGTACGTGAGTTTGTTGCGTGTCACCAGAAGCAGCGTAATGCTGGCGTTGTGATTGCGATTGTGGATCAAGAACAAGGCATTTTGGCGGCAGAGACTATGAAGTCGGGCGCGACCGATTACTTGTTGCGTCCATTTGAAGCGAATCAGCTCATCAATTTGCTAAAGCGCGTTGAAGCTCTTGGCAAACCAATGGCGAACATTGTGGCTGAGTCGTGGCGCAGTAAGCAGGTGCTTCAATTGGCACACCGTGCAGCGTGTACGAACGCGAGTGTGTTGATCACGGGTGAGTCTGGTACGGGTAAAGAGGTGCTAGCTCGATATGTACACGAACACTCTCCTCGCATTGATGGCCCATTTGTTGCAGTGAACTGTGCCGCGATTCCTGAATCGATGCTAGAAGCGGTGCTTTTTGGTCATGTGAAAGGCGCGTTTACTGGCGCGACGAATTCGCAAAGCGGTAAGTTTGAAGAAGCAAACGGCGGCACGATTTTGTTAGATGAAATCGGTGAAATGTCTCCTGCAGTCCAAGCCAAACTTTTGCGCGTACTTCAAGAGCGAGAAGTGGAACGTGTGGGCAGTCACAAAGCCATCAAGCTTGATATTCGAGTGATTGCAGCAACCAACAAAGATTTACGCGAAGAAGTGCAAAAAGGCACCTTCCGTGAAGATCTTTACTACCGATTGGATGTGTTGCCATTGCATTGGCCACCACTTCGCGAAAGAAAAGAAGACATTTTACCGATCAGCCAATTCTTTGTTGAAAAATATCAAGATAGCAGCCGATGTCACTTATCTCAGGATGCGATCAGCGCTCTGAGTCAGTATCACTGGCCGGGCAACATTCGTGAATTAGAGAACGTTATTCAACGTGCCTTGGTGATGCGCCATGGTGACTACATTACAGCGCATGATCTGATGTTACCGATTGAACTCATTGCCCCAGTGCCTTCCATGGAGCCAAAGTCCAGCTTTGGTCATGTGGAAGCGAAGAAGCAGGCTGAATACCAATTTATTTTGGACAAATTACGTCAGTTTGGTGGAAACCGAACCAAAACCGCAAACGCCTTGGGAGTATCAACCCGAGCGCTACGTTACAAGCTCGCAGCGATGCGAGAACACGGTATTGATTTACAGTCGGCTCTAGGCTCGGCTGCCTAATAGGAGAAAAATATAGATGGCAAGTCAACCTACTAATGCGGTCTCGGCAGAGCAACTCATGTTGTCAAAAATGCAGGCGATGCAGGCTCAAGTGCAGCCGCCTGAATTTATCGTGAGTGCCAACCCTTTAGATCAACAAGCACTGAATGCTCCACTGTCGTTTTCTCAAGCGATGACGAACGTGTTGGATACAGTTAATCAACATCAATCTGCGGCCAGTCAAAAAATGACGGCGGTAGAAACTGGGCAAAGTGACGACTTAGTTGGCGCAATGGTCGCAAGCCAGAAAGCCAGCTTATCGTTCAACGCTCTTATGCAGGTGCGCAACAAAGTGGTTGCCTCTTTTGAAGATATTATGAAGATGCCGGTGTAATTCATGTCAGAACTAACCCCCCAAGTTGCCGGAAATACGGCCATGACGACCAGCACGACACAAGCGTTCTCGCCAGCAGGCAACATGGACGACGTGACAAATAAGCTTAAGCAGCTTTGGTCAAGTAGCCAACGAAATCTTGTTCTATCCGCTGTTCTCGCGGCGATTGTAGCGGCGATCATTGTGGTTGCGCTTTGGAGTTCCTCTCAAAGCTTCCGTCCGCTTTACAGCCAACAAGAGCGATTCGATATTGGCGAGATTGTCTCGGTCTTAGAGAGTGAAGGTGTGAGCTACCGCATGCAGGAGCAGAACGGCCAAGTGCTGGTTCCTGAAGGTGAGGTGGCTCGCATTCGTATGTTATTGGCGTCAAAAGGCGTAAAAGCGAAACTGCCAACCGGATTGGATTCGCTGAAAGAAGACAGCTCATTAGGTACCAGCCAGTTTATGGAGACTGCGCGTTACCGTCATGGCTTAGAAGGTGAGTTAGTACGCACTATCATGTCGCTAAACTCGGTAGCGAATGCGCGTGTTCACCTTGCGATTCCTCGTCAAACTTTGTTTGTACGCCAAAACGGTGAAAACCCGTCTGCATCTGTCATGCTCGAACTCAAACCGGGTGAAGACCTTAAGCCAGAACAGGTTGAAGCGATCATCAACTTGATCGTAGGCAGTGTGACGGCAATGAAGCCTGAGTTTGTTTCTGTCATCGATCAATATGGCCGACTGTTGAGTGCTGATGTTGCGTCAGCAGAAGCGGGCAAAGTAAACGCGAAGTATCTGGAATACCAAAAGAACGTTGAGAAGCAAATCATCCAACGTGCGGCAGACATGCTAACGCCGATTGTTGGCCCTAGTAATTTCCGCGTTCAGGTTGCAGCCGATATGGATTTCAGCCAAGTGGAAGAAACGCGAGAAATCCTTGATAACGCGCCAGTGGTTCGTAACGAACACACCATTCAAAACAATTCGATTGACCAAATCGCGCTTGGCGTACCTGGTTCTCTTAGCAACCAGCCTCCAGTGACTGGTGATGCGGCGACAAACGACAGCCAAAACACCAATGCGCGTTCTGAAGTGAATCGTCAATATGCTGTTGGCAGCAGCGTGCGCCGTACTCAGTACCAACAAGGTCAGATTGAGAAATTGAGCGTATCGGTTCTATTGAACTCAAAAGCATCGCCAGACGGCGTGGCTTGGAGCGATGCAGACAAAGCGCAAATCTCTACCATGATCACCGATGCCGTTGGCATTTCAGCCGCGCGAGGTGACAGCTTGAGCTTGATGAGCTTCAACTTCACACCGATTGATATCGACGCGCCAACAGCTCTGCCTTGGTGGCAAGACCCTACGGTTCAACAGCCATTACGTTACGTGATCGGCGGGATGTTGGGCTTGGCGATGATCTTCTTTGTGTTGCGTCCATTGATCATGCACCTAACTGGCGCAGACAAGCCAGTTCCTGAACTGAACTTTGCTGAGCCGCCACAAGAAGAGCCTGATTACGACAACTTGCAAACACGTGAAGAGCGTGAGCATGAAGAAGTGCTTAACCGTCGTCTGTCTGAAAAAGGCATTTCTGCCTCGACGGGTCTGGATGTGAACAGCGACATGCTGCCTCCTGCAGGTTCTCCACTAGAGATTCAATTGAAACACCTACAGCTTATTGCTAATGAAGAGCCAGAGCGCGTAGCCGAAATACTGAAACAATGGGTAAACATCAATGAACACAGCTCAGTTGACGTCAAAACAAACGCTTAGTTATGTAGAACAAACCGCGCTTGTGCTACTGGGCATGGGCGAGGATGCGGCGGCCAAAGTGTTGCAGCATTTCACCCGCGATGAAACACAGCGTGTGACTCGCGCAATGGCGAAACTGAATGGCATAAAAAGTGATTCAGCACGCGGCGTGATTCAAAACTTTTTTGAAGATTTTCGTGAGCACAGTGGTATTCGTGGTGCATCGAAAGAGTACTTGTCGAACACCTTGCGTAAGGCGCTCGGCAACGATCTTGCTAAAGGTTTGTTGAACAACCTGTACGGTGACGAAATTCGCAACAACATGCAGCGTCTGCAATGGGTAGAGGCAGAAACGCTGGCGCGATTTATCGTCAACGAGCACCCGCAGATGCAAGCCATTTTCTTGGCTTATCTGCCAGCGGATAGCTCATCTGCCGTGCTGAAGCATTTGCCGCAAGACTACCATGATGAAATCATCTTCCGTATTGCGCAGTTACAAGACATCGATCACCAAGTCGCGACTGATCTGCATGAACTGGTTGAACGTTGTATCGAAAAAGTGTCTGCAAGCCAAAGCGTACCGCTTTCTGGCGTTAAGCAAGCGGCAGACATCATCAACCGCTTTGAAGGCGACCGTGGTTCATTGATGGAAATGCTCAAACTGCATGATGAAGAAGTGGTTAACGCCATCGAAGAGAACATGTTTGACTTCATGGTGCTGGGCCGTCAACGCGAAGAAACCATGGACATGCTCGTACAGCAAATTCCACTCGAGCTTTGGGCTACGGCACTGAAAGGTTCGGATATCACGTTGCAGCAAGCGATCAAACGCTCAATGCCACAACGTATGGTGAAAGCGCTAGAAGACGATATGGAAGCGCGTGGTGCAGTTGCACTAAGTCGAGTTCAGAAAGCGCGCCAAGACATCATGCAAATGGTGCGCGAGCTTGATGAGTCGGGCGAAGTTCAGTTGCTTCTATACGAAGAGCCAACGGTGGAATAAAGCATGGCAGAACAAAGATCGAACATTATGCGACTGCCTCCAAGTGGTTACCGTTTACACCGTTTTCCGCCGCTGGCTCAGCCAGTTGCGGTTGATGAAGAGTTCGGCTTGGACAACCAAGGTTGGCAAGAGTCGCAAGTGGACATTCAGCAGCAACTTGAAGCAGGTTTCCAACAGGGGCTGCAACAAGGTCATGAAGAAGGTTTACGCCAAGGCATCGAGCAAGGTAAGCAACAAGGCTTGCTCGATGGTCAGAAAGAAGGCTTTCAGAAAGGATTTGTTTCTGGTGAACAAGCTGGTAAGCAAGGCTTTTTAGAAGCGGCGAAGCCAGTTAATGACTTGTTCCAAGCCTTGTCTCGCTGGCAGAGTGAAAAAGAGCAACAGCAACGCCACATGATTTGTGAGTTGGTACAGAAGGTGGCTCAGCAGGTGATTCGTGCCGAGCTTACTCTGATGCCACAGCAAATTCTGGCGCTGGTGGATGAAACACTGTCTGCGATGCCGGGCAAAGCGGAGACTGTGACGGTTCATCTCAACCCTCAAGATCTAGAACGCATTACGCACATTAACGCGGATCTGCCTAAGTCTTGGAAGCTGGTTGCCAACAACGAACTGCCAATTGGTGGTTGTCAGTTAGTGACGGATGATGCGGAAGCGGACGCCAGTTGTGACTCACGCTTAGAGGCGTGCATGGACAACGTAAAACAGCACTTGTTAGACGAAGTCAGCATTCCACAGGTTGAGTCTGAAAATGAGTAGTACATTAAGCCACGAACTATTAAGTGAGCGTTTGAGCGATGCATTAGCATCGCTTGATTCTATTCCTGTTGCGCGAGTAACCGGACGCTTGATTAAAGTGAACGGCTTGATGTTACAAGCGGTTGGATGTCGTTTTAAGCTTGAGCAACGTTGCTTAGTGGAAACCGCCGAAGGCGATATGATCGAAGCACAAGTGGTCGGCTTCGATCATACCGTTGCGTACTTAATGCCGATCCGCCGTTTAGGCGGTTTGTTTGCCGGTGCGAAGGTGATCCCATTAGACGGTGACAGTACCGTGCAACTCAGCTCTCAGTGGATGGGACGCGTGGTAAACGGCTTAGGCGAGCCATTGGATGACGGCATGCCGCTTAAAGGGGGCGATCGTGTTTCACTTGAACCTAAACCGATCAATCCCCTTAAGCGTCGTCCTGTCGATACACCGCTTAATGTTGGCGTTCGTGCGATCAACGGTTTGCTGACGGTCGGTAAAGGTCAGCGTATTGGTCTAATGGCGGGCAGTGGTGTTGGTAAAAGTGTGTTGATGGGGATGATCACCAAAAACACGGAAGCGGACGTCATTGTGGTGGGTTTGATTGGTGAGCGTGGTCGAGAAGTTCGTGAGTTTATTGAACGCAACTTAACGCCAGAAGCGAGAGAAAAAGCCATCATCATTGCAGCTCCTGCGGATGAATCACCATTGATGCGACTTAGAGCGACACTGCTTTGTCACCGCGTCGCGGAGTATTTCCGAGATCAAGGCAAAGATGTACTTTTGTTGATGGATTCCCTAACGCGTTACGCGATGGCTCAACGTGAAATCGCGTTATCTTTGGGGGAACCACCAGCGTCGCGCGGCTATCCGCCTTCGGTATTCAGTGTGTTACCGCAGCTATTAGAGCGAGCGGGTAACAGTGAAAACCCTCATGGCAGCTTAACGGCGATTTACACTGTACTGGCGGAGGGCGACGATCAGCAAGACCCAGTCGTGGACTCTGCTCGTGCCATTTTGGATGGACACGTTGTGTTGTCGCGCCAGCTGGCGGAACAAGGGCATTATCCGGCGATTGATATCAACGCTTCTATCAGCCGTTGTATGAGCACTTGTACGCAACCTGCTCATTCCACCATCGCAAACAACTTCCGCCAAATGTACTCCAATTACCTTCAGGTGAAAGAGTTACTGCCGCTTGGTGGCTATCAACCGGGTCAGGACCCTGAGTTGGATCAGTCTGTGTCGATGTATCCGCATTTGCGTTCGTACTTACAGCAATCAGCGAACGAGGCGGTGGATTACACCACCAGTTTGACTGAGCTGGCTCAAATGTTCCAAGGCGCACAGTAGAAAGCGAATGCAGCGATGAAAGCCAAACTTAAAGCGGTCGGCAAACTGCAACAAATGGAAGAAAAGCAGCGTGATAGGGTCGGGCAACAGCTCGACGCTATGCGTCAGCGTCACAATCATCTTTCAACGCAGTTGCAACAACTTTCAGCTCTCAAAGGACACGCTGGTCAATCGGCGTTGTCCTCTCCGTCTTTGAATAGCGCGGCGTTGATGAACTTCAACCGCGTTGATCAGATGCTGCAAAGAATGCTTCGTCACCACGAGCAAGAACAAGCGGTGATGCAAGCCGAATGTGCATCAGTACAAAAAACGTTAGAACACAAACACGCTCGCGTTCAAGGATTGGAAAAGGTATTAGAGAGATGGCGCACCAAGCAAAATTATGAGAAAGCCAAAAAAGAGCAAAAGCTGATTGAAGACATCATCAACTCTCGCGTGAAACGCAAAACGTTGTAAGCGTTTTGCGTTTATTTTTATCTAGTAAAGAGAAACGTTACGTCGTCTTTCTGCGTCGCAGCCACCCTAATAATCCTCCAAAGAACAACAACCCTGCACCTATTGCACCACCGCTGCCGTTGTCGCTAAATCCTGAAACATTAGTGTCCTCTGGATCAAAGCCCGAATCACCTTCACTATGGTAATCCTCTAAGGCTGCTAAGCTTGCGTTATAAACGGTTTTAACCCCAGAACTGGTTCTTGCCTCTATCCATGAGGTGTAATTCAGAATCTCTGTGAAGACGCTCGGAATGGCTGCCGACTCACAAATGGATGAGCCGTAACTCACAATCCCGATTTGCTGATACATACCGTTGCTGTCTTGATAGGTGAGTGGGCCGCCAGAGTCCCCACTACATATTCCGGTATAGCTACGGTCTGGAAAGCCATTTGCACAAATGTTTTCTTGGTCGTTATACCCCACAACGAGAGAAGCACATTGGGCATCAGAAAGCGGTTGAACCTCCGCCCATCGCAAATAGTTCGGGCCGCTGGTGTCGGTCGTGGACGTTTGTCCCAATCCAAAGATTTGATAAACCGATTCGCCGCTGTAATCGCCAAAATCTTGAGGCAGAGTGATGGACTGAACGTTATCGGTAATTGGTCGGGTTAACTCCAATACCGCCAAGTCATTAATCCATAGGTCATTAGGATCATAGTTGGGATGAATCGTAATAGTGCGAACGTCTTTGAACTCTTCGACATAAACATCGTTCATGGTTGGATTTTTTACCAGAACACGAAGATCGTTCGCTGTCCAACCGTCAGTAAAAACCGAGGATTCTACGCAGTGGGCGGCCGTTAATATGAAACGATCATTAACGATAGAACCACCACAAATATTCGCGAATTGTCGGTCGCCCGTTTTGTGTAAAATTAGCCGAGCAAAGAAGGGAAGCTGATTTTGAGACGCTTGCTGGCCTCCAATAATCGCGGTTGAAATGCCTTGCTCGTCAAGCTCCGCCCCGTCACTGGCATTACCCACTGCTGGTACAACGAGACAAGCCCCAATCACTACTCTATGAAACAATCGCATAGCCTCATCCTTGAGTTTTTTCGCACTCTATTTACTTTAGCCGAGAGTTCACCAAGCTCAAGTTAACGTATTGAGTAACAGGCTCAGTTACGCAAATTCTTGTTTTAACCACGAGCGCAATAGGTGAAAGCTTTCTTGCTTGAGCTTATGCGGTGGGCACACAAAGTAAAGCTGCTGATTAGGATTGATCACAGGCTCACCAAGTTCGATCAGCTGACCGTACTTGATGTCGTCTTTCACAAACAAACGGTGAGTCACCAACACACCCAAACGACGCGTGGTTGCCTGAACCGCTTGAATCGACATATTAAAAGTGATCGGCTTTTTGTTTTTTGGACGAGCGACTCCTATCGCGTCTGACCAGACTTGCCAATCGTGTTTTCTGCGCTCATTCGTGACCTCAATGAGCGGATACGTCTTTAAGATGTCAGAAAGGTTAACTGGATTGCTGTGGTCGATGAGATCAGGGCTGCACACTAATACCAGTTCGTCTTCACTGAGCTTTTCGCAATAGTAGTCTTGCCACTCTTCAGGGTTGCCATGCACCAACGCAGCATCAACGCCTTCTTGTTCCAAATTGAACCGTCCAGAAAGGTTAGATAGGCGCACATCAAGTTGGGGCGCATAGGCTTGAAGGCGTGGCATACGTGGGATCCACCAATGCAGTGCCAAGGAATTCACCATGTTTAGCGTAATGCGTTGAGAGTTTTGATCGTGCATCAGTGCTTCGGTTGCATCGACGATTTGTTCTAACGCTGGCGCGACTTTGCGGTAGTATTTTTTGCCTTCCGTATTGAGGTACACATGGCGTCCAATACGGTCAAAAAGCGGTTTGTTTACTTGGCTTTCGAGAGATTTAATTGCTTGGCTGATCGCCGAGTGGCTAACGCTCAGAAGCTGGGCGGCTTCCGTCATACTGCCTGATTCCGCCACCGCCACAAACGCGTAGATGGATTTTAATGGTACTAATTTGCGCATGGAACGAACCTGTTTTCAATGTGTAAGTTTTACTTACAGTAGTGGTTAATATTAATCGCTATTTCTATAAAGTCACTTTTCATAAAATGCTCCGAGAATTAAGGAGTATCTAATGAATCACGTTCACAAACCCATCGTATTTATGTTGATGTCTACATTAAGCTTATCTGTTACGGGCTTGCTAGCAAAGCAGCTGTCCGAGGCGCTTTCGGTAACCATGTTCAGTTTTCTACGATTTTTCCTACCTGCGGTTATCTTGCTCTTAGTTCTGATCCCGAAAGGCATCAAACTGCCGAAATCGACCGAGTTGAAGCCCACTTTGCTACGCGCACTTTGTATTGGTCTGTCTCAATTGTGTTTTATTGCGTCTCTTCAAACGTTAACACTGGTCGAAAGTGTGGTCCTTTTTGCTACAGGCCCGTTGTTTATGCCTGTGATTGAGAAGCTTGTCTGGCATGGAAAAATTCGTGCGTCCACCGTTTTTGGTATTGCGATGGCGTTTAGTGGTGTGGTGTTGTTGGCTGGAACGGAAGGCGAATTTACTTTGCGATACGACTTACTGCTTGGTTTGGCCGGTGGCCTGTTTAACTCCGGCTCACAATTGACGCTGTATAAAGTCAGCAAAAGTAATATGTCGCCGCTAGAGATCAACTTCTGGGCGTTTAGCTTTGCCGCGTTATTTATTCTGCCTTTGGCGCTTATCAACGATGGCTCTGGACTGTTGGGGGCTCATTCATTCTCACTATCCGTTGAGCCTAGTGTGCTGTGGCTATTAGTCATGTCGATGTTGATCATCAATACTCAAGTGTTTCGTGCAAAAGCCTATAAACTGGCCAGTAGCGGCTCTCAACTCGCACCACTGATTTTTACCAACTTGTTGTTTACGGCCGTTTGGCAATCACTTTTTTTCGCTGATGTAATGAGCCGCACTCAAATCGCGGGCATGGGCTTAATTGTGCTCGCGACGGTATTGAATGGGTTCTGGGATGTATTGGTCAAGCATCATCAAAGCAAGGCGTTACAAACGAGAACATCTTAGTGTCTCGTAAAAGTAAGTTGAGATAAGCATTTAAAACGCAAGCAAATTTGATTTTTCCTGAGAATAAACTAGCGTCAATGAAGGTTCAGGGAGAGAAAACATGCTTACATTAAACTATTACGTAGAAATAACCGCGACTCCGCAGCGCGTATGGAGAGTGCTGACGGATGCTGAGCTTTACAAGCGTTGGGCGCAGGCATTTTCACCTCAATCTCAATTCGAAGGGGAGTGGGAAGAGGGCAGCGACATCACCTTTTTTGATCCGGATATGGGCGGCACTCGCGCAGTGATTGATTCTGTGCAGCCACTGCATCGGCTAGAGTTTCATCATGTTGCCATCTTTAACCCCGACAATAGGCAACAGTTGGACGCCGATATTGCAGCCAAGTGGATTGGATCTCGTGAGATCTATCAGATCGACACAGAAGACGAACGCTTGTTGCTCAACATCACCATTCACACTCACAGTGACTTTGTATCGATGTTCAACAATGGGTGGGAAAAAGCGTTGCCATTGATTAAAAGTATTTGTGAGGAAACGGACTCGCAATAGCACTAAATATCGAGACGCACTTTTTCCATTTCTAGGCTGAGTAAGAGAGCGTTCACCGCCGCATTTTCGGTGTTCGCTACATCTTGACCGCACGAGGGTATACAATACCCGCAAATTTGAGCACTCAAGAGACTGGATGATGGAATTTAAGGTTGATACCCACACGCATACTTACGCGAGTGGTCATGCGTATAGTACGTTGATTGAAAACGCAAAGTCGGCAAAAGAGAACGGGTTAACCATGTTTTGCACGACGGACCATGCGGAGTCGATGCCGGGTGCGCCTCACTACTGGTTTTTCTCCAACCAAAAAATTCTGCCTCGTTTTCTTGAAGGTGTTGCCATCGTTCGCGGAGTGGAATCCAACATACTTAACATGGAAGGTGAAATTGATATTCCGCCAAGCGTCGATCGCAATTTGGACTGGGTTATTGCCAGTTTCCACGAGCCCGTTTTTCCACCTGCCAATAAAGAAGCACATACTGAAGCGCTGATAAACGTCATCAAAAGCGGTCGCGTTGATGCGTTAGGGCATTTGGGTAACCCGAACTTCGATTTCGATTTTGAACAAGTGCTGAAGTGCGCTAAAGAGCACAATGTAGCGATAGAAATCAATAACACCACGCTCAAAGGCAACAGCCGTGTTGGCAGTGTGGATCGTTGTCATGAAATTGCGCAAATCGGCAAAGCGTTAGATGTGTATTTTACTACGGGAAGCGATGCACACTTTTGTCATGATGTGGGCAATCTGGAGCTTGTCAGTGAGCTGATGGACAACCTTGATATTGATAGCAACAAAGTGATTACTCACTCTGCTAAACAGTTTTTGTCATTTCTTGAACTGCGTGGCCGCTTGCCAATCGCAGAGTATGACGAGATTCGCAACGCATAAACTTGATTACATTTTAGGTATGCACCCTAGGTAAGATTGCTTTACACTGCCCCTCTTAAATACCCGAATATTCCTACAATGCGTATTAGCGTGGCGAGTTATTTGGGTAAACGAAGCCGACACAGAATTCGGCACTAAAATGGAGAAGTGAAAATGTT
The DNA here is from genome assembly GCF_028823755.1 of Vibrio sp. VP6. Taxonomy (NCBI): domain Bacteria; kingdom Pseudomonadati; phylum Pseudomonadota; class Gammaproteobacteria; order Vibrionales; family Vibrionaceae; genus Vibrio; species Vibrio sp. VP6. The sequence goes on along the minus strand of NZ_JAPEID010000002.1, from coordinate 9,514 downwards.
ACGTCCTTTAGTTCTAGGGTGTGCGATTGCGTTTGGCTCAACATACGCGATGGCAGAAGCGGTTGATTTGAAGCAAAACATGAAGCAGATGAAGATGGAATTCAAACAGGCCGCAGAAGCGTCTGACGTGGAAACCATGAAATCAGCGATTGATAGCTTGCAAGCCATTGTAGAACAGTCAAAACGTGGTAATTACCCACCAGAAAAGTTTGATACTTACCTAGAAGGTTTCAACAAGCTGTCGGTAACGCTAGACAAAATCGAAGCGGATCTGGATGCAGGTAATTTGACAGAAGCAAAAGCGCAACTGCGTGAGATCGATAGCCTTCGTGAAGAGTACCACGACAAGCGTAATCCAAGCATTTGGAGCAAGCTGTTTGGTTAAGCAGCGCTTACGTTCATGAATGATTGAAAGAAAGCCCGCAAATTTGCGGGCTTTTTTGTCTCTGTCAACATAATGATTGTGAGGTAGTAATCACTTATTGATCCTCTTTTTGAGCTGAAACTCAGAATTGGCTACTCTGTGTGAAATTTGTTAAGTCACCGTTATGCGTAGATTAATTCCTTTTTATCGCTCCATGTTATTCGCTAGCGCCTTAAGTTGGGTGCTCGTGACACTGATGCCTGTTATCAATGCTCATGGTAACAGCATGGGCGTGTGGGCGACGCTTTGTACGCTAAACGGTTTCGAGCTGGTTCAGATAGAAGAGGGCGACAGCTCGGTGACGCACAAGGGCAAGCCGTGTCCATTTAGTCACTTTTCCACTTTCCACCAAGATTCACTTCCAACTACACCGATACTTTCACGACTGAGCTCGGTAATTTCTGAACGCTACACTTTTTTGGCTCTAAGTGTACGATTTGAAACGCCAGTTCCACGTGCGCCGCCTGTGGTTTCTTTTTCATAATCCATAAAAACAATAAGTAAAGTCACACATACACTGCTCACTCAAGCAGTCGCACTCCCAAACCTGTCCAAATTTCACCGCATAGAAAAGTATGTGGGGGAAGCATTTGGTCTGCGTTTTTGGTGTGCAAAAATGAAAAGGAAATAAACATGTTGAGAAACTCAACAAAGCCTCAACTCAAGGAAGCGTCGCGCGCAAAATCCATCTACTTTATGACGTGGCGATGGCATTTCTACGCAGGATTATTCGTTATCCCATTTATGCTCATGCTGTCCGTCACCGGACTGGTGATGCTGTTTGATGATGAGATTGAACTGGCACGCTATGAGACTACGCTAAAAGTGGTGCCGCAAGAGCACAAGGCACCAGTGTCCATCCAGTTAGAGTCGGTTAAGCAAGCCTATCCCGATTTCAGCGTTACCCAGTTTGTGCCTGCCAAAACTGCGCATCTTGCCAACCGATTTTCAATTAAAGCGGAAGATGGACGTTCGCTCGTTGCTGCAGTCAATCCATATACGGGCGAGGTTCAAGGCACCATTGATCGTTCAGATAGCGTTTATGAGCTGATGAATAACATTCATGGCACCTTACTGATTGGTGAGCTTGGCGATCGTTTAATCGAAATATCAGCCAGCTTAAGTATTTTACTTTTGGTGTCGGGCTTGTATCTCTGGCTTCCTCGCGACAACGCCAGTCGAGCGGGCTTTTTGAAAATCCGTGTTGCCCAAGGTTCTCGTATTTTATTGCGCGATGTGCACGCTAACTTAGGTGGTGTGTTGTCCCTCGTTTTACTGTTTTTCCTGATTTCTGGTTTGTCTTGGGCTGGAATTTGGGGTGCAAAGATGGTTCAAGCTTGGAACACGTTTCCGACCTATTACACTTGGGGTGAAAAGCCAGAGTCGACATTGACGCATAAGGATCTTAACCACGGTTCGTCAGAAGAAATGCCTTGGAACTTAGAGCTTGCTGCCGTACCTGAATCGAAAGATAAACCCGCCCATGATCACGCGAACATGGAAAGGGGGGAGTCTTACACGGCGAGCCATCGCGCGTTATCGATTGACGACATTATTCTTAAAGCAGAAATGATGGGCTTTATCAGCTACAAAGTATTCTTGCCTCGTTCAGATGACGGTGTTTACACCGTTGCCGCCAACTCAATGGGAGGGGACATCTCTGACCCAAGACAAGATCGAACCAGCCATTTTGACCAATACTCAGGTCGTTTGCTGGTGGATGTGACTTGGCAGGATTACAGCTGGTTTGCCAAGTTAATGGCTGCGGGTGTCTCACTTCACCAAGGAGACGTAAGCATCATCAACAAGGCGTTGAATGTGCTGTTCTGTCTGGCATTTATTCTGATTGCTATTTCCGGAGTGGTGATGTGGTGGTTCCGTCGACCAAGTCGCAGCGCATCGCTTGGCGCGCCGCCACAATTTCAACATGACGGAGTGTGGAAATTGGGGTTAGCCACATTGGTTGCCATCTGTGCCGCGTTCCCGATGGGCGGTTTAGCCATTGTGAGCGTTTTGCTGTTGGACTGGTTGGTGTTCAACCGTGTCGAGAAGCTAAAAGCAGCACTGAACTAAGGTGTCGTATTGGTGTAAAACAAGAGCCAGCGAATTGCTGGCTCTTTTTACTTCTGATAAAGCTCCAATGGTAAGCCATCGGGATCTTGGAAGAACGTAAATGCTTTGCCCGTAAACTCATCAATGCGAATGGGTTCAACAGCGATGTGTTTGGATTCCAGATACGCTTTTACTTCTTCAACGTTGTCGACTTGAAACGCCAAATGTCGCAAGCCTTGCGCCTCCGGAAAGCTTGGTCGCTCCGGTGAGCCGGGAAAACTGAACAGCTCGATTTGGCTTCCGTCCGGCAACGCAAGGTCGAGTTTGTAGGAGTCTCGAGCTTCACGATAGTTTTCTGCGATGATTTGTAGCCCTAGCACTTCGGTGTAAAAACGCTTTGATGTTGGGTAATCACTGCAAATGATAGCGACGTGATGAATCGCATTAAACATGGTTGGGTTCCTTAGACACGAGATGTTCGTTTACAAAGTCGAGAAATACACGCAGACGTGCAGGCATGTATTTGGTTTGTGCGTACTGCATGGCGACCGCACCGTGGTAGTTACTTTTGATCATCCAATCGGACAACACTTCGACCACTTCTCCGCGCTCTAATGCCTCTTTCACCACGAAATCGTGGAAGATGCCAATCCCTAAACCTGCTTTGACGCCATTTAGGCGCATTTGCGAATGGTTGACCGCATACCGACCACTGACCGCGATGGAATGAAACGCCTCTTCTTTAAAAAACGACCAAATGTTGTCTTTGTCGTTTTCTGCTAGGTAAATACAATCGTGCTGTTCAAGTTGCGTCGGATGTTCTGGCATGCCTCTTTGTGCAAGGTAGTCTGGTGAGGCACACAAAACCAGATTGGTTTTACTTATCTCTTTGAGCACCAAATTCTCATCCGGTTTATCGGTGAGCTTAAAAGCGACATCAATGCCCTGACGAAACAGGTCGATTTCCCCGTCGGCAGCGCGCAGCTTGAGCTGAATTTTTGGATAACGTTGCAAAAAAGGCAGCACGAACGGTTGCAAGACCGAGTTCAAAAACGCCTCTGGTGCCGCTACCGTTAGCGCGCCAGTTGGTTCGGCATGTTCTTCTGCAGATAGCTCAACGGCTTGCTGCGCGGCATTAACCATTGCAATGCTTTGGTCATACACTTTTTGCCCTGCTTGAGTAATGATCAGCTTGCGCGTGGTGCGTTCAAACAACTTCACGTTGAGGGCTTGCTCCAAACGGGTGATCAGTTTGCTTAACGCAGATGGGGTAACGCCAAGCTGTTTGGCTGCGGCAGTAAAACTGCCTTCGTTGACCACCAAAATAAAGGAGGCCAAATCGGGCAGTAGAGCAATGAGTTTTGGATTAACCATAAAGATTCCGTTCTACGCGGCGTATTAAAAGTATTGTCTGGCAGGGCTTTACGAGGTGCAAGTGTGCCAGTCTCGCTTTAACGATATTTTGCCAAAAAGGCGTGAAGAATCGGCAACCCAGACTCGTTAGCATGATAACGCTGCCAACATTGATAAATAGCGGTTTCATGTTCTGCGACTAAATCAAATGCAGTTTGAAAATTGACAGCGTTTGAATTCTTCTCTATCGCGAGAGTTTGCCATTCTCGGTATGTCACTTCGTACGGCTCAACCCAATTGAGTAGCGTGGCAACCAGCTCTGACCAAGGTAAATCGATCCACTTTTCTGCATCGGAAAGACCTTTTTCCATCATTTCTTGATGACGGTCTTCTATCTCCATTCCATGTGCTTGCAAAACAGGTTTGAGTTTTTCAGCGGTCAGTTTTTCCACGTCGACTAAAGTTTGCCAAAGCGCGCGTTGCTCTGCCTGTTTGTAGTTGTTGAGATAGTGACTGAAAAAGGCAATACCGTAGATTTCTCCATAGTATGCAGTAAGTAAACTGTTGAGCATTTTAATGTGCGTTTGGGGAAATGATGGGCGCTATTTTATAACGGAATGAAAGAGATAAGAAGTTGTGAGAATTTTATGAGAATTCGATGAAGTTACCGAGATATTTGCTCGTCATGCTTAAAGACAAGAATGACAAACGTTCGAAAGCAATGCTGCTCAAGCCAACAAAAGACGATGTTCAAGGGCTTGGGTTTCACTCTCATAAAAGGATGGATTCACAATGAAAAAACGTACCCAACTTAGTCTTGTCATGACGTCTGTTGCTCTGGCGGTTGGCGCGGCATCAGCTCAAGCGGCGGAACTAGAAATTACGGTTACCAACGCAACCAAAGGCATTTACTTTACACCGCTTATCGTCGCGGCGCATGGCTCAGATCTACATATGTTTAAAGTCGGAGAATCCGCCACATCAGAGCTTGAAGCGATGGCTGAAGGTGGGGATATTTCTGGATTATCGACCGTGATTGGCAACGCAGGCGGCGCAGTCGTAGAAAATCCTGCGGGCGGTATTCTCAATCCGGGCGCTGCGACCACGTTTACTTTGGATAGTGGCGATCACGGTTACCTCTCACTTAGCGCGATGTTATTGCCAACCAATGATGGTTTTGTCGGTTTAGACAGTTGGAAAATTCCAACCGAAGCGGGCACTTACAAAGCGACCTTGAACAGTTACGACGCAGGCACCGAAGCGAACGACGAGTTAGCGTCCAGCATTCCTAATCCTCCTTTTATTACCTTCGGTAGCGGTGGTACTGGCGTAGAAACGGCGGTGAGCAACGACAAGGTTCACATTCATCCGGGTAATTTGGGTGACAGCGATCCAGCTGGTGGCAAGAGTGATCTCGATAGCAGTCATCATCGTTGGTTAAACCCAGTTGCAACCATCACAATTGTTGTGAAGTAAGGAGGAGGTATGAAATACAAAATCTTACTGGTAGCGGCCTCTGTCGGAGTGCTCGCTGGTTGTCCGAATGATGACGATAATGATGTCGCGAAGTCATACCGATATACGGTGAATGTCGAGAACTTAACGGCGAACCAACCGATGTCTCCACTGGCGGTGCTGACTCACAATAGCAATTTTCAGCTATTCGAAATTGGTCAAAGTGCGTCGGTTGAGTTAGAACACTTAGCCGAGGGTGGCAGCAATGCCGAGCTGATTACTCTGATGAACAGTGACGACAACGTCTACCAAGGTGTCTCTGGTAACGGTTTGCTGCTGCCGGGCTCATCGGACGAAGTCTCCATCACGGTCAATCCTCATCGTTATGGTTATCTGTCGCTGGCTTCGATGCTTGTGAACACTAATGATGCCTTTGTTGGCGAAACGGGATTATCGCTCAAGTCACTCGCAGTGGGTGAGAGTTACGAGATGAACATGAACGTGTGGGATTCTGGCACAGAGCTTAATGACGAATTGGCGGCCACGATTCCCGGCCCTGCGGGTGGCGGAGAGGGATTTAACTCAACCCGAAATGATATGAATGATGCGGTCGCGTTTCACGCTGGGGTCATCAGCCATGATGATGGACTGGCGGATTCAACCTTGTCGGCAAACCATCGTTTTCTAAATCCTGGAGCGAAGGTCACGATCACGCGCGTTGAATAACTCATCTGCTCTGGTGGCGGATCCTTTCCTAAAAGTGTTTGTTCATGCTTTTATCCCTCACTCCACCACCAGAGCACTTTTTGACCTTGTGGGAAGCTGACCTTGTTGAAAGAAATACGGCTCCGTTCCGGTCATTTGCAGAATGAGGCGTCTCCCAGACAAGGAAAGGATCATGGAACGGCACACAACCAACGTGGTGGCGAACATATTGTTGATTGAAGACGATGATGACTTGGCCGAACTGGTTCAAATGCATCTCAAGTTTCAGGGGCATCAAGTCAGTCGAGAATCCAGCGTTGCAGCGGGCAGAAATGCTTATCAGCAGCAGTCGTTTGATTTGGTGATCCTCGACAGAGGTTTACCCGATGGTGATGGTTTAGATATCTGCCATCACTTGCGCCAGCAGCAAGATTGGACGCCGGTTTTGGTGTTGACCGCAAGAGACGGTGAGATGGATAAAGTGGATGGGTTGGAAGCTGACGTCGATGATTACATTACAAAGCCGTTTAGTGTTTTAGAGTTTCAAGCTCGGGTGAGAAATGTACTTCGGCGCGTTAATCAAGTCGCTGAAAAGCCGACTCCAGAAAAAGCAGAAGATGGGGCACTTAACTTTGGTGACTTGAAGATCATTCCCCAATTGCATCAGGTTTCGCTCAACGATAAAGACGTCGCGCTGACGGCAACCGAATTTACCTTGCTACAGTTTCTCGCCACGCGTCCCGGTCGAGTCTACAGTAAGGACGAGCTGTTGGATCATGTCTGGAACACCAATCATGCTGGGTACCATCACACGGTTTGTAGCACCATTAATCGCTTGCGCAGCAAGCTGTCGTTGTCGGACTCAGAGCATCATTTTATTCAAACGGTTTGGGGTGTTGGGTACAAATTTCAGCCGCGCCCATAATGGGCGGTGTGAGGAGGCGATAGGATGAGCTTCAAATCTCGTTTGGTGGTATTCACCACGGTTTGGTTTTGTTTGGCGATGGCGGCCATTGCGCTGACTTACAATTGGCAAAAAGAGACCATTGAGCTTCGCACCAAGCAAAGCTTACATCAAGATCTAGCCAGTCACATGCGGGATGATAATCCGCTCATGATTGGTACGGACTACAATCCCAAAGCACTCAAGTCGATTTTCCACACCCTCATGTTGATAGGACCGGATTTCGAAATCTATTTTCTTGATGGCCAAGGCAACATTACCACGCACGCTGCGCCAGAAGGGACGGAATTGATGGGAGCGGTGAATCTGGCTCCTATTCGTCAGTTTCTCAGTGGTGAACCTTTCCCGATTCTAGGCGATGACCCGCGTAATCGTGATGAACATAAAGTCTTTTCTGTCGCAGCGATAGAGGAGCTTGGCTCAACCATTGGTTATTTGTACGTGGTGATCGGGAGTTCTCGTCATACGGCCATTGCCAATGCTCAAGTGGATTCGCCGTACTTGGCGCTTGCGGGTTTAGTGCTTATTTCGATTTTAGGTTTCGCTTTTGGCTCATATTTCTTGGTTAAGCGCAGCTTGTTAAACCCGATTGAACGTGTGACCGATCAACTGCAAAAACAAGCCGAACACGACTTTCGCCTACAACCCGATTTTGCACATCAAGTGCCGGAGCTAGTGCCGATTGCTCGTTCGTATCAATTGATGGCAAAACACATCCAGCAGCAATTTTTACAACTTGAATATCAATCCTCTCATCGCCGCCAAAGTCTTTTGCAATTGAGCCACGATTTAAAAACGCCGCTTTCGAGTGTGCTTGGGTATTTGGAAACGTGGCGTTTGCAGCATCCTGACCCCGATCCGCTCATTGAAGTGGCGTTTCGCAACAGTGAAAAACTCTCCCAGCAATTGCACGCTCTGTTGGATGTGGCAAAACAAGAAGCTCCGCTACCGATCTATGAGTATCTTCCGATTGATATTAGCCAACTAATGGCAGAATGCGCCGAAACTATGCAAAGTCAGTTTCAACGTAAAGGCGTGACGTTGAACATTACCGTAGATGAGCCACTCCAAGCGATAGGGGATAAGGGGTTATTAGAACGATTGATATTGAATTTATTGGAAAATGCACTTCGGCATAGTCCGTCGGATGCGACCGTGAGTTGTGATGTAAAACGGGGCGATAATACATCTCAAGTTCGTTTTACTTTTTCCAACCAAATAGAGCTGAATGCGCAAGCTGGCGCGCTAGGCATTGGTACTAAAATTGTTCAGTCCATTTTAATGCTGCATCACAGTCATCTTGAAACCGATGCGACATCGCATCGGTTTACACAACGATTCACACTTCCTGCCGCATGAGGAAGTGTGAATCAGACAGATCATGATTTAGTCGATCACGCCACACACAATGCGCGCACCGCCGCCACCTAATTTGGCTGGTTGATCCGAGTGATTGTCCCCACCAGCATGAATCATCAAGGCTCTGCCTTTTAAATCCGACATTTTGAGGCGCGGAGCTAAAACCGGTTGGTTGGCGTTTCCTTCCATGTCGGCGTACAACGCTGGCAGATCGCCAAGATGGTTGCCATCGGTCCATGGAAAACCGTGTTGGCCAGTATTGTCTGGGTCGTAATGGCCGCCCGCACCGCCACCTACTACGGTTTTACCGTCCTTTTCTGCACTGTCACAGGATGGGTTAGCGTGGACGTGAAAGCCATGTAGTCCGGCAGGAATTCCTGACAGATTCGGCGTGAATACAATTCCGTAGTCACTCTCTGATAATTCCACCGTACCGACGGCTTGGTTAGTACCCAAATCGGTCATGGTGATTGATTGGGCCAACGCGTTTGGTGTCATCACGAAAGCAGCCGCCGCTGAGATGCACAGCAATCCTTTTAACATGCGATTTCCTTCTTTATAAAGTATTCATTTGAGCGTATATCCAAGTGATTTGTTCTCGCAGCTAAGAGTTAGACCGTACATTTGTTTGAACTACTTTAGATCTCGCTATATATGGTCTAAAAATTAACTGTTCATTTAAACATCAAGCCATTTTATGAAACTTAACATATTGAGATTACTTGGTTATAAAAAGAATAGTCGCAGTTGAACAAATATGACGCTGAATTTTCTAATTAATACAAAGTTAAATTTTTAATGAATTTATAACAAAGCTCACTATTTGTTTATAGATAAAACTATTATTAAGCGTTTATCATAAAAATAGTCAATTTAATGAATATTTTAATATGTATTCAGTTGTTTATTGGTTGGAAGCGAAACTGTTGCTTATGTCATCAAATAAGCTAAAAAAGTGGAACTAAAGTCACTTAATGGCAGAGTAAAAAATTAAAGTCTGGTTTGAATAGGTAATAATGTTTTAGTAACAGATAGTTACGCGTTTAAAAATTAATAATATGGCTAATTTCCGACAAGGATCGAAAAAAATGAGGGCTTTGTTGCGTAATTCGATGGAACTAAATCAAGAAACTACGATCTGAGCGGCTACGCCCATCAATCGTCGTAGCCTCATGCCTAAACCTCGTTACAAAACAACTAAC